>CAYNQK010000030.1:0-28607 GCA_964399285.1 uncultured Spirochaetales bacterium
TCCTTTTCGCGGACGAGGCGGCCGGACTGGAAGGACGGCGTTTTTTCCGATAGTATTGAGGCACCCCAACCGCCCGGAGTGCGCCCGTGACCAGGATACCGATTGTCTCGACCGATGCCGCCCTCAACGAAGTGATCGAGCGCGAATGCGTCCGATACGGGACGGAGTTCAATCCCGTCTTCATGAGCGATACGGCCGCCATCATCGAGTACCTCAAGTACGAGCTCCCGGACATGAAGGTCTTCAACTTCTCGGACAAGGGCGCGGACGTGGGCGGGATCATGGCGAAGATCCAGGAGGACCCCTGGCTCCACTACGGCGGCATCATCGCCGTCCACGACAGCCGGGACGAGAAGGCCTTCCAGGAGGGGCTCCGGGACGTCAACGTGATCGCGGTCCTGAGGAAGCGGGACTTCGCCTCTTCCTTCGGGCGGCTCCTCAAGATATTGCGCCAGAACAAGCACATCATCTTCCAGCGCGGCATCCACCAGCACCTGCTCAAGAACCTCTCGGGCTCGTTCATCATGGACAACGATCCCCTGGACGTGACGACCTACTCCAACCTCATCACCAACTACCT
The DNA here is from genome assembly GCA_964399285.1 of uncultured Spirochaetales bacterium. Taxonomy (GTDB): domain Bacteria; phylum Spirochaetota; class Spirochaetia; order Treponematales; family JBGSOB01; genus CAYNQK01. Next base: position 581 of record CAYNQK010000030.1, read on the forward strand.
CTTCAGCGCCAACCTCATCAACCGCGAGGCGCGCGACCGCCTCCACGTCTCGGTGCTCGAGCTCCTCATCAACGCGATCGAGCACGGGAACTGCAAGATCAGCTACGAGGAGAAGACGAGGTGGCTGGAGCAGAACCGGGACATCATGGACCTCATCAGGGCCAAGAACAAGGACCCGGCGGTGAAGGCCAAGAAGGTCTACTTCTCCTACACCATCAATCCCGACCGCACGACGGTCACCATCCGCGACGAGGGGGACGGCTTCGACTGGAGGTCCAGGCTCAGGACCAAGCTGGTCCCCGGGTACCACGGCATGGGCATGCAGATGGCGAACATCTACATGGAGAACCTGCGCTACAACGAAAAGGGCAACGAGGTCGCCTTCGAGATCAGCCACCAGCAGAACGAATCCAACATGGTGCCGAAGATCTTCTCGCGCCAGGACGAGCTCGTGTTCCAGGACGGGGACTACATCTTCCGCGAGGGCGAGGAGTCGGACTTCCTCTACTACATGGTCTCGGGGAAGGCCAACGTCTACTCGCGCGGGAAGCTCGTCTCCACGCTCACGCCGGACGACATGTTCATAGGCGAGATGAGCTTCCTCCTCGCGAACAAGCGGACCGCCGCGGTGGTGGCCAAGGGCAAGGCCGTGGTCATCAAGATCTCCAAGCACGACTTCGTGAATCTCATCAAGGACAACCCGCACTACGGGATCTTCCTGGCGCGGCTCCTCGCGCAGCGCCTCGCCAAGCTGAACGCGCGCACGGCCAAGCTGAACGGTGAGTACCTCCGCCTCCGCGCCCTCGTGGGCGAGGGCAAGGAGACGGCGGAGCCGTAAGCCGGCCCGGGCGTCCCGCTTTACCTTTTCTTTACGCCATTCTTACGCCGCGTTGACCATCCCCGGGGCGCGGGAACGTATACCTGGATCGTGAATCGGAAAGAATCCAGGAGGTTCCCATGAACGTCGCCGTAGATTCGATGAAGCGGGGGGCGATCGCCGCCCTCGTCTCCTTCGCCATGCTTTCCCTTCTGCCCGGCGCGGCCGGCGCTCAGGCGAGTCCCAAGCCCGCGTACGAGGTATCGGGGCCGTACGGCCATCGCAACCTCGCGGTCTACCTGGTGCGCGACCCGAAGGCCAAGGCCGTCAAGGCCAAGGGGCTCCTCACCCTCGACGAGGCCCTATCCAAGGGCTACGTGACGGTGCGCGAGACGGGAGACGTCAACGAGCTCGAGATCGAGAACAAGTCCGACTACAAGGTCTACGTCCAGGCCGGGGACATCGTGAAGGGCGGCCAGCAGGACCGGACCTTCCAGGACGACATGGTGCTGCAGCCCAAGTCGGGGAGGGTGCCGGTCGCCTCGTACTGCGTGGAGCACGGGCGCTGGTCCAAGCGCGGGAACGAGGAAGTGAAGGTCTTCGGGAGCTCCAAGAAGCAGCTCGCCTCGAGCGAATTGAAGCTCGCCGCGCGGAAGGGCAAGGACCAGGCCGCGGTCTGGGCGCAGGTGGCGGCGACCCAGGAGAAGCTCGAGGATAACCTCGGCAAAGACGTTAGGGGCGCGAGTTCCGCCACGAGCCTCCAGCTGACCCTCGAGAACGAGGACCTCGTGAAGCTCGGGAAGGAATACCGGGACGCCGTCTCAAAGAAGGCGGGAAAAATCGACGGCGCGGTGGGCGTCGCGATCGCTATCAACGGCAAGATGGTTTCGGCGGACGTGTACGGCGACCCCGACCTCTTCGCTCGGCTCTGGCCCCGGATCCTCGAGGCCTCGGCGACGGAGGCTTTCGCCAAGTCGGAGGGCTAGGGCGAGTAGGCCGGTCCCTCGGCCGCGGCGGCCAAGGAGTGGATGCTGAAGGCCGAGCGCGTCGCCGCGAAGGCCGAGGACGTGGACAGGAAGAACGGCGTCCGCGTGCGGGAAAACGAGGAGGCGGTCTCCTTCGAGAGCTACGAGAAGGACGACGCGGACGCCTTCGTGCACAGGGCGTACATCGGCAAGTGATCGATCGAAGCGCGCGGGCTCAGCCCTCGGCCGCGGTCACTTCCGATATGAGGCAGTCCTCGTAGGCCGAGCCCGGATAGACCGAGAGGATCTCGATCACGAGGACGTAGGGGCGGTTCTCGAGGCGCTTGGGCGCGGGGAGGGGGAGCTCCTGGTAACCGAAGAGGTCGAGGAGGGTCGCCTTGGATTGCGCGACGGCCTTGAGCCCCATGAGGAGGGTGCCGTGCTGTGCGGCGCCCTCGCCGGGCTCGGCCGCGAGGAGAGTGAGGAGGACTTCCTTGGGCCGGGCGTTCTTGGCCCAGAGGGCCTTGTCCTTCCCGAAGCCCGAGAAGATGACGTAGTCGCGCGCCGGTTCGACGCGGATCGCGAGCGCTTCTCCGACGCCGGGGCCTTTAGCGCCTTCGCACCAAGCGGTTTTTACGTCTCCGTCCTGCGCCTTGTCTGGAGCGTACATGGTTTCCCATTCCGCGAGCTCCTGGTCGTAGGTCCATTCGTCCTCGGGTTCCTTGAACGAAGCCGGCTTGGGCGGGCGCTTCCCCTCCGCGGGGAGGGTGGAGGTGGCCCAGGCGCACCACTCGTTCCCGTAACTCTCCATGAGGTTGCCGATACTCGCGCCGACTTTCAGGCTGCGAAGAGCGGGGGTGCCTACGCGCCTAAAGGGGACATAGCGGTATTCCTGGGCGCTGGTTGATTGCGCGACGAGCGCGAGGGACAGAGCCGCGGCGAACCAAGCGATGCATCTCTTCATGAAGATTCCCCCTATGGGATAATAAGCGAACCCGTGTTCCCTCATTGTACGCAGGATCCCTTTCGAATGCCATGCGCTGAGGGTGGAATACCGCGTACACGCGGTTTGGATCGTCCTTGACGGAGCAACCTCGATGGGGATATGTTACTATTTATAGAAACCGCAAGAAGGAGCTCCGTATGACGATCGAAACAGCTACCCGCGCGGACATCCCCGAGATCATCGCGCTCCAGAAGCTCGCGTTTTACGACCAGGCCTGCCTCGCGCGTAGCTTCCGGATCCGCCCCCTGCTCGCGACTATCGAGGACATGGAAGCGCAGTGGGATACGTATCGATACGTGAAGGGGGTCGAGGACGGGCGCATCATCGCCTCGGCGCGCGGGAAGATGGATGGTAGCTCATGCCGCGTGGGCAATGTCATCGTGAGGCCGGACCGGCAGGGGCGCTTCCGCGTTTGACGCCGCGCTTTCCGGCGTTTAGTATCCTGGTATGGGTGGATCCAGATCAACGGGCATCTTCCTCAGGGGCACGCTCAAGACCGAGGCCGTAACCTACGGCCTCATCATTCCCGTCCTCGCCCTTTTCGCCATCGTCAATTTCCGCTTCGTCGCGGCGAACGCCCCGGTCTTCTGGATAGCTATGGTACTGGCCGGATCGCTCACCCTGGCGGGCGGCGTCGCTTTCCGCTACGCGATGTTCAAGCCGGTCCGGAAGGCGTTCGCGGCCCTCGGCTCCGGGGAGGACGACGAGGCGGCGTTCGAAGCCGCCGTGTTCGCGGCGCGCAAAATCCCCCTCATCGAGGCCATCGTCATCATCGTGCGCTGGGCCCTTCTCGCCGCGCCCATCCTGGTCGTGATCATAATGGCCTTCAGCGCCCTCCGGATCGACGAGATCATCCTGACTTTCAGCCTCATGACGCTCTCCGGCATCGTCGGCGCGCCCATATACTTCCTGATCTTCGAGAGGGAGTTCAGCCGCTTCCTCGCCATTCCCAAGATCATCGCCGCCACGGAACGCCTGGACAGCCCCGCCCTGATGCCGATCAGCGCGAAATTCCTCGCCTCGATCCTGATCGCCGTGGCCTACCCGTCCGGGGTGATGCTCGTCCTGATCGTGTACTCGAACCTCGGGTACGTGGACCTCACCCGCAACGTCATCGGGCTCGTGACGCTGCTCGTGGCGTCGCTCCTCTGCTCCGCGATCATCGCGCGCCTGATGGCCGGTTCCGTCCGCCTATCCACCGACCAGGTGGGCGCCAAGTTCAACGCGATGTCGGCGGGCGACCTGACGGGCGTTTCGAGCAGGCTATCCTTCGACGAGCTCGGGGCCATGGTCACCGCCTCGAATAAGCTCTCCGCGGGGCTCCGCGCGAGCATGCTCGCGACCAAGGGGACGGCCGACAAGCTCGGCGAATGGGTGCGGGAGACGCTCGAGGGCTCGAAGGACCTCGCGGCGAAGAGCGAGGCCGGGTCGCGCGACGCCCGCGTGGCCCTCGAGACCATGTCCGGCCTCGCGGAATCGCTCGACCGGTTCAGGTCCGACCTCGAACGCGAGAATCAGAGCCTCTCCAGGGCGGCGGCATCCATCGACAGCCTCTCGGGAGGCATCGCTTCCATCGTGGAGGCCGCTCGGCTCTCCCGAGCCAAGGTGGAGGAGAATTCCCGGTCCATCGAGGAGAGCCGGGCGGGGATCGCCGTATCGATCGACGAATTCAAGGCGATGGGAGACCACGTATCCCGGATGGCGGAGAGCATCCTGGCGGCGGAAGGCCACGCCTCTTCCGTGAACGAGGCGATCGTCTCGGTCGACGACATCGCGGAACGCACCTCCCTCCTCGCCATGAACGCCTCCATAGAAGCGGCGCACGCGGGCGCGGCGGGCAAGGGCTTCGCCGTGATCGCCATGGAGATCCGCAAGCTCGCCGAGGCGTCAGCCGCGGCCATCGCCTCCACAAAACGCACCCTCGGCGAGATCCAGTCGGCCATCTCCAAGGCCGGACAGGACGCGTCCGCGGGGCTCGCGCTCGCCTCCGAGGGGAAGGCGGTGGCGGAACGCGCCACGAAATCCCTCGAGGACATGGTCCACAACAGCAGGGGCATGGAGTCGATGCTCGCCACCATCGCGGACACCGCGGCGGGCCAGGAGCGGAGCTCCGTGTCCGTTCTCGCGGAAATGGAAAGCATCGGCGCCCTCGCGAAGGAGACGGACGCTTCCATCAAGGAGCAGTCCGAGCGGGCGACCGCGGCCCTCGATTCCATTCGATCGGTGGACGACTCGAATCGCGGCAACTCCGCGCTCGCCTCGCGTCTCGCCTCGCTCGCCGAGGAGCTCCGCGAGGATAGCGCCTCCCTGGCCGAGGCGATAGGCCGGTACAAAGTCTAGCCGGGTGTCTCGACGGGGCCCCTCAATCGCCAAGGACGATCCTCAACGCGGTCCCCTCCTTCGGGAGCGAGACGCGTTTCGAGGCCTTCTTCCCGCCCGAGCTCGCGGTCACTTCGTATTCGCCGAGGAAGCCGCGGATTGCGTAGGAACCCGAGGCATCGGCTAGGCCCGAGGCCTCCGTCCACCATTTCCCCTTCACGAGATCGAGCCAGGCCTCGCCCGCGGGCTTCACGCTCCAGTCGGCGCGGTAGAGCGCGCGCTCGGGCTCCCAATGGCTCCGTTCCCAGAATCCCCACATGACGATGCCGACCGTGGAGGGATGGCTGAAGAACAAGGTCATGAAGTCGCGGTAGTAATCCGCTTGCCCGGCCTCGTCGTAACCGGCTCCCACGTCGAGCTCCGTCGACTGGAGGCGGAGACCGAAGCGCGCGTATCGCTCCAGGAGGGCCCACGCGCCGTCCATGGACGCGAGGGTATCCTCGTCGAAGTGGCTCATGAAGCCGATGCCGTCCAGGGGGGCGCCGGCCGCGAGAAGGTCCGCGGCGAGCTTCTCGTACGCGGCGCGGACGCCCTCGTCGCTGCCCGGGAAGTCCGAGCCCTCGTTGACGTAGAGGAGCTGGTTCGGATTGAGCTCCTTCGCGCGTTCGAGGGCCTTGACGTAGAACCCCCTTCCGAGGACCGAGTCCCAGCAACGGCCGCGGTCTCCCCACTTCGCCACGGGGTGGTTGATGACGTCCCATTCGCTGACGTAGCGGCCGGTCGCCATCGCCTTCTCCTCGAGGTGCGCCATGAGGATCTCCCCCATCTCCTTCCAGTTCCCGTTCGAGACGTCGAACCCGAGCTCCTTCGGGTAGAACTTGGCGTCGAGGGGGCCCCAGAGGAGGGTGTGGCCGCGCACGAGGATGCCGCGATCCGCGCACCAGGCGAGGGCCTTCATGGTCGCGTCCATTGAGAACGGCGAGCCGCGAACGGGCCGCTTCCCGCGCTCCCAGGGACCGATCTTGAGATCGTTCTCGAACACCACCTTGTTGTAGTTCTCTTCCACGATCGCGCGGTACCTGTCGCCGTCGGGGCCTTCGGCCGTGAGCCAGCGCGCGGTGACCGCGGCGCCGAAGTGGTAGGCGTGCCTCAGCATCGACGCGGACACCTCGGCGCCGATGACGGGTTTGCCCTCCGGGTCGACCACCGAGATCGAGAGGTCGCCCTTGCGGTATTTCTCGATGCGCTCCTCGGCCGCCTTCCGCCAGGGGGCGTCCCGCTCCATGCCGCCGTAGACGATAGGGTCTACCGTTCGGGGCAGGGCGGCGACGCTGACGGCGCGCTTGAAATTCAGGATGCGGACTTCGCCCAGTTCGATGGCCTGCGGGTCGTACCCGTACCTGATTGTGCAGCTCGCGCCGCCCGCGGGATAGTCGGCGATGATCGCGAATGGGATGTAGTAGGTCCTCCATTCCTTCCGGAGGCGCATGGCCTTGGTGACGGATTTCTCGTAACCCGGCCCCGCGCGTTCGAACACGAAGGTGGCCCGCGCCTCTGCGGTTCCGGGAGGCGTCTCCGCGGCCCGAGCCGTGATGATCGCGAGCGCGACGTCGCCCCGCTTCACGGCGCGGACGGTCCTGGCGACCGCTTGCAGGCGGTAGTCGACGTCGGGTCTCGCGACGGTCCTGACGCGGAGGGCTTTTCGGAAAGGCATGCCGCTCACCGTGACTTCGGATATCTCCGCCATGCCCTTTCCCGTTCCCGCGGTGAAGGCGAAGACCCCCTTGGCGGAAATAAGGCTTGCGCCGCCGGCGGGGATCCGCGCCTCTTCGCCGGAGAGGCGCGCCATCTGGGCGAGGGCCGCCGCGATGGCGAACGATCGGATCGCTAGAAGGGTTTTCATCGCCTCCCATTCTACCCCGCGGCTTTGAATACCGCAGGCCGGATCGCGTGGTATGATGGGCGCGGAGACGGTTCGCCGTTCCCCGGAAGGAGCCATAGTCGATGAAAAGGACCGTGATCGCCTGCCTCGTGACCGGAATCCTGGCCGCCGTCGTCGCCTTCCTCGCCTCCGTGGCGATCCTCGTCGCCGCGCAGAAGCCTACTCTCCGGATCCTCCATACCTGGGTCCAACCCGAGGGATTGGACTATGACGGAGACGGCGACGCTGCGGACGGCCCGCGCTATTACCTCCACCTCGTCGAGGGATCGCTCGACCTGGGGAATTTCCCCTTCACCGTGAAGCGGCGAACCTTCCTCTACGCGGGGCGCGACGCGGAGCGCGTGAGCTACGGCCACATGAAGCCTTATTCCCTCGAGGAGACTTTCTCGACGATAGACGATTACTGCGGCGAGTGCTCGGTCGTTTGGACGGTCGCCGGGATCGAGCTCACGGAACCCTCGGGGCACCGGCTCTTCATCCCCGCGGACAGGTTCGCGGGCGGTCGCTGAGCCGGGGAGCTTCGGCCTCGCGGGACAGTGCCTGCCGATGCCCCGCGGTGATATAGTCTCCCCATGCCGCTCTCCCCGATCGAGCCCAAGACCGTCCTCCGGCGCGGGCTCGTTTCCGATCCCTTCACGAATTCCCTCTATTCCTTTTCTCCCTACCGAGGCTGCGCGCACGCCTGCGCTTACTGCGACGGCCGCGCGGAAAAATACTACGTGGAGGGTGACTACGGCGCGGACATCCAGTATCGCGCCAATCTCCTCGACAGGCTACGCGAGGATCTGCCCCGGCTCCGCGAACGAGACGAGGAGGGGAGGCGGCCCCTCCTCTCCGTCGGGTCGGGCGTCTCGGACGTCTATCAGGACGCGGAGCGCGGGCTCGGCTTGATGCGGGGCGCCGCGGAGCTCCTCATCGAACAAAACCAGGGCGCCCTCGTCATCACCAAGTCGTCGATCGCGCTCCGCGACCTCGATCTCTGGAAGGCGTTGAACGCGAAGGCGGGCTTCGTCTTCATCATGACCGTGGCCATTCCAGACGATTCCCTCCGCGCCGTCTATGAGCCCGGCGCATCGCCCATTCCCGAGCGATGGGAAACGCTCAAGGCGTTCAAGGAGGCGGGTTGCGCGACCGGCGTCCTCGCCATGCCCCTCCTCCCGGGGCTCTCGGATTCCGTGGAAGGCATAACGGCGATACTCGAGGGCGCGGCTTCGGTCGGCGCGGACTTCCTCATGGCGGGCGGGCTCACGCTCAGGCCGGGACGGCAGAAGGATCATTACCTCTCCGTCCTCGCGGGGCATCGGCCGGACCTCCGCGCCCTCTATGACGACATCTACGCGGAAGAGCGTCCGTCGGGGATGCCGAGGGCGGCGAGCTCGCGCGCGCTTTTCGAGCGCGTCGGGGCCGCTAAGGCGGCCGTTACCGCCAGGACGGGCTGGATGGCGCCTTATTGCTTGCCTCATAGCAAGCTCCGCCGCATGGTCCCGTCCTATGAGGCCCTCCACATCCTCTTCCTGCAGATGGCGGAGCTTTATGGCGAACGGGGCGTGGACGTGCGGCCCCTCAAGGCGGCCTCCGCCAGGTTCACCGAATGGCTCCGAGCCGAGCGCGTCCGCTTCAACCGGACGCGGAGCCTGGACGGCGCATGGCTCTCGCGCTGCTTCGCCGGGCTCATGGATTCCGAGGGATGGGAGGAACTCCTCGGGAACGCGCGCCTCGCCGCCTTCGCCCGGGACATCGTCCTGGGCGGCATGGAATTCGGCTACGCGACGCTCAAGGCCGTTCCGCGCGGACCGGCCGAGGCTTTGGCTGAATAGGCGACATTTAAGGAGGCGCTTCATGATCGTTATCGGGACCGAACGGCTCGCCTTGAGGACTTGGCGCGAGGAGGACAAGATACCATTCGCGGTGATGAACGCCGACCTCGAGGTGATGCGTTATTTCCCGAAGGCCCTGGACCGCGAAAAGAGCGACGCCTTCGCGGAAAAGATCATGAGCCTCATGGCGGAAAACGGTTATGGGCTCTGGGCGGTCGAGGAGAAGGCGAGCGGGGAATTCGCGGGTTTCATCGGCTTCCACCCCGCCGATTTCTCTTCTCACTTCACGCCCTGCATCGAGATCGGCTGGAGGCTCAGGCGATCGTCCTGGGGGAGGGGGCTCGCGACGGAGGGAGCCTCCGCCTGCCTGGATTACGGATTCGCTAAGTTCGGATTCGCGGAGATCTACTCGTTCACTTCCCGGATCAACGCACCCTCGATCAACGTGATGCGGAAGATCGGCCTGCGCGAGCGCGGGGCCTTCGAGCACCCGAACATCGCGGAGGGGAATCCCCTCAAGCCGCACGTCCTCTACGGCCTCAGCGCCGCTGAATACGCTTCCGCGCGCGGCGGTTGAACTGAGCCGCGTTAGCGGGCGTTCGCTTCGATTCCACGCCTCGGTCGCGCCTAAGGCTTGCGCCTGGGCTGTGCGTCAGGCGCCCGTCCCGAGCCTCTCGATCCGTTCCGCGAGCGGGTCCGCCCCCTCCGCGATCCTGTCGAGGCTGTCCCGGTAGTCCTCCAGGAAGGCCTGGTTCTCGGCGGTCTTGGATCGGATGAGGGCGATGGACGCGGGCTCCTCGTAGCCGTCGAGGGTGGCGATGCGGGCCCCGTCGATCTCGAGCTGCTTGATGAGGTTGACCGCGCTCTGGAGGCGGAGGTCCAGGATTTCGCCCCGCTGGCGGAGATCCTCGTGGGCCTTGAGCCGCGACTCTCCCTGCGCGATCGATCGGTCGTATTCCTTCCTGACGCGCTCGGCGCTCGCGCGATCGCGCTTCTCCCTGAGCTCGGCGAGCTCGGCCTCGAGGCCCTCGTCGGTGATGGAGGCCGTGATCCTGTCGAACTCGAGCCGCTTTGCCTCGAGCTCCTCGATCTGGGCGATGGCCGTCCCCAGGAGGGGCGCGACCTCGGACCAGTGCGAGCGCATGGACTTCTCCGCGCGGTAGCGCGCGGACATCGCCTCCGCGATCGCCCTAGCCTTCATCGTGAACGGCCCGGCCGCGGGCTTCGCGGCCTTGATCGGCCCGCCCGAGCGGAGGAGGCTCGGATCCCCCCCCAGCTCCGCGAAGCGCTTCTCGAGGCGCCTGCGCTTGGCCGCGTTTCCCATGGCGTGGCAGACGAGGCCGACGGTCCAGGCCCCCGTCGGGAAGGCCGCCCAGGGGAAGGCCATGGAGGTGACCGCGTTGATGCCCCAGACGTAGGCGTTGGCGGTGATGAAGGCGGAGAGGTGCTGCTTCCACGCGCCGACGCAGCGTTGATGCGCTCGGATGACGCCGAGGGCTTCCTTCACGCACTCGGCGACCCGCGAGACCTGCGCGAGCTCGCGCCGCCGGTTCATGAACGCGGTGAAATGCCCGGCGAGCCCCACTACCCAGCCCGCGATCGGGAAGAAGGCCCAGGGGAAGGGCGTCGAGATGGAATTGAGGAAGAGGAATCCAGCCGTCCCGGCGACGAAGAGGAATGCGTGGATCTTGATGGAGAGCGCCTGCGCCTCGTAGCGGCGCGCGATGTCGCGCTTGCTTCTTTCGAGCCTTTCCGCGCCCTCGGCGGCCGATCCCCGCGCCGCGAAGGCCGGCACCGGCCTGTCTCGTTTCATGGGGCGATTATAGGGAGCGGGCGGCCTCGCCGTCAATGAAGGAAAATATGCGGGAGGAAGGAAGGGCCGGACCCTTCCTCCCTCCCATGCCCTCGTTTGAAACGCGATTCCAGATAGACGATACTGGAATCGACGGCGAGGAGGTCGGATATGGCGACAAAGCGCGCATTCGGGATCGCTCTCGTTCTCGCGCTCTGCGCGGGCGCGGCGGCGGGGCAGGCCTGGAAGCTCAAGGACGTCGGCGTGGGCCTCGTCACGGTGGACGGCGAGTACGACAAGGTCCTCAAGATCGCAGAGCGCGGAGACGAGTGGGATTTCAAGGACCTCTACGAAAAGGGCGCATTCTCCGGCCGGAGCGACGGGACCAAGGGCTTCTACGCCTGGCTCGTCGGGCCTCCCGTGGATACGTATCTCAACAAGAACGGCCTTCCGGCCTGGAACTACAAATACAAGGTCACGTATCCGAACGGAAGCGTCTACGAAAGCGGCACGGGTGGATTCTACGCCCCGGGCTTCGCCGCCGTCGCTCTTTCGGCGGGAGGCGATCCTTCGGGGAAGTGGAAGATCGAGTGGTACATCGTGCACCGGGATACCGCGGAGACGCGCCCCGTCGCCACCAAGGAATTCACCGTTACCTGGGGAAAGCCCCCTCCCTCCGTCGCGGATAATTGGAAGCTCAAGGACGTCGGCGTGGGCCTCATAACGGTGGACGGGGAATACGACAAGGTCCTCAAGATCGCCGAGCGCGGGGACAGATGGGACTTCAAGGCCCTTTACGATAAGAGCGCATTCTCGGGCCGGAGCGACGGGACCAAGGGGTTCTATGCATGGCTCGTGGGCCCGCCCGTGGATACGTATCTCGACAAGAACGGCCTACCCATCTGGTACTACAAGTACAAAGTGACCTATCCCGACGGGTCCGTTTACGAGGGCGGGCCCGCGGGCTTCTACGCTCCGGGATTCGCCGCGGTGAGCATCACTCCGGGCGCGAAAGCCGCGGGGCAGTGGAAGATAGAGTGGTACCTCATGCATCGGGATACCAAGGAGACGCGGCTCGTCGCCACGAAGGAGTTCACGAGCACATGGTGACGCTGCGCCGCGGGACGGCTCTATTTTCCTTCGGCTCCGTCCCTCATTGAAGCGGCCGGAAGAGGTACTCGAGGCCGTTCAGCTTGATCTCGTAGACCGCCTTCATCATCTCCCCCAGCTCTCCCTTCGGGTAGCCTTCGCGCGCGAACCACACGAGGTAGTGCTCCGGCAGGTTGAGGAGGCTCCTTCCCGCGTACTTCCCGAAGGGCATCTTCGCCTTCGCGATGCGTTGGAGAAGCTCTGGATCCCAGCCGGGGAGTTCTTCGCTCATGCGGCCATGATCCACGGAATCGAGGCGAAGCGCCAGTGGCCGTGAACGCGCGGGGAAACCTTGAACGGCGGGGCTCGATGGCCTAGAGTTGACGCATGCGGGTGAAGCGCGGAGAAAGGCGCGGCCTCCGGAGGGACGCGCTCTCGAGATTCTCGATAGGCACGATTTTCATCTCCGCCGTGGTCTTCCTCTCCACCGCCTTCCTCGGGACCTGGGGCGGCATCGAGTACGCCACCACCGTGGCTAGGATGGAAGCCGAGCTCAAGGCCGACCTCGAGCTCGCGGCGGATCGTCTGGCCTCCTCCCTCGCCTTCGTCCTCTGGGACGTCGATTACCGCCAGGCCGATGCGATCGCGCTCGCGGCCATGGGGGACAAGAACATACAGTCGATCGAGGTGCGGCCCTCGGTGATGGGGCATCCGCCCCGGCACTTCGATCGCGATCCCGGATGGAACGCGGTCAAGGCGGACGCCGCCGTCGCGACCCCGCACCTCCTGGAGGCCGTCCGGGAAGTGCGGGCGAAGGGAACGGTCGTCGGAACGGTCCGCGTCGCCATGACGCCGCGGTTCCTCAAGGAGGGCATCGAGGACGCTATGCTCCGCCTCGCGGGCGCGGTCCTTGCGCTGGACGCGCTCATGGTGGGCGCCCTGTACGCCCTGCTCCGGTTCCTCGTGCTCCTACCGCTCAGGTCCGTGGGGACCTACGCGTCGGACGTCGCCTGGGGTCGTCCGGCCGCCCTCGCAGTCCCCGCGGCGGGGCGCGAGCTTTCCGTCGTGGTCTCCTCCATCGGCAGGATGGTGGACCTCATGGAACGGCGCCTCCTCGAGGCCCAGGAGTCGGAGCGGCGCTTCAAGGTCCTGTTCGAGCACGCGCCCGACGCGATCCTGGAATTGAACGGAGAATCGGGGCGCGTGCGCGGGGCGAACGCCGCGGCCAAGCGCCTGCTCGGGCCGCGCGTCGGCGCCGAGGGCGTCCGCATCGACGATCTCTGCAGGGCGGTAGGGCCCGGGGAGGGCTACCATGACCGGCTAGCGCGGGCGGCGCGAGGCGAGTACGTTGAATTCGAATGCATGGCCGAGCGCTTCGACGGCAATGAGACGCTCTGCGCGGCGAGCCTCACGCCCCTGCCGGCGACCGGCGGCGAGCGCACCCTGAGGCTGAGCCTCATCGACATCGGAGAGAAGCGCGATCTCGAGGAGCGGCTCCGCCACGCCGAGCGCCTGGACGCCATCGGCCAGCTGGCCGGCGGCGTCGCCCACGACTTCAACAACCAGCTGGGCGGCATCCTCGGCTACGCCGAGCTCCTCGCCTCGCGGCTTCCCGAGGGGCAGGAACGCGAATGGGCGGCGGGTATCGCGAAGGCCGTCACCCGGGCTTCCGGGCTCACGCGCCAGCTCCTCGCGTACGCGCGGCGCGGCAATTATTCGCGTGAGCCCGTGGACATTCACGCGCTCTGCGGCGAGACGGCGAGGCTCCTCGAGCGAAGCATCGACAAGCGCATCCGCATCGAACTGGACCTCGGCGCCGATTCCGCCGTAGTCATCGGCGATCCTTCCCAACTGCAGAACGCGCTCCTCAACCTCGCTATCAACGCGCGGGACGCGATGCCCGAGGGCGGGACGCTCTCGTTTTCCACCCGCGACGCGGTGATCGGCGGGGAGGGCACCGCGTACGGCGGGGAGGGCGCAGAGGACGGTCCGAATGAAAGGAGCGCCGTCGAGGTCGCGGTGAGCGATACCGGGACGGGCATGGATTCCGAGGTGAAGAAGCACCTGTTCGAGCCCTTCTTCACCACGAAGGGTCCCGGGAAAGGGACCGGCCTCGGGCTCGCCGCGGTCTACGGGACGGTGCGGAGCCATCACGGCACGGTCGCCGTGGATTCCGTTCCCGGACGGGGGACGCGCATAGCGCTTCTCCTTCCCCTCGCGAAGGGGCTGGAGAGCCCCGCGGACTCCTCCCCGCTCCCGGCCGGGGGCGAACGGGCGGGAGGCGCGGTCATACTCATCGACGACGAGGAGCCGATCCGGGAGACGGGGATGAGGATGCTTGAGGATCTCGGCTACGAGCCGATCGTCTGCTGGGACGCCGCGTCGGGGCTCCAGGCCTTCGCCGCGCTCAAGGGACGGGTCGCCCTCGTGATCCTCGACATGGTCCTCCCGGGATCATCGGGGAAGGAGATATTCGCCTCGATCCGTTCCATGGACCCCGCGGCTCCGGTCCTCATCTCGTCCGGCTACTCGCTCGACGGCGACGCGCGCTCCCTCCTCGAGGCCGGCGCGGCCGGTTTCATCCAGAAGCCCTTCGGGAAGGCGGAGCTCAAGGAGGCCGTGGAGCGCGCGATCGGAAAGGCCGGAGACCGGGTCAGCGGATGATGACCCGTTTCCAGTGCTCGGGGCCGAAGAACGCCCTCATCATCGCCTCGAGGCTGCCGTCAGCCTTGATCTTCGCGAAGCCCCTCCTGGCGGCGGTGAGGAGCTCCGGATCGGATCGCGCGTAGAGTCCGGCCGTGATGGCCGAGTACGAGAATTCCGTGAAGGCGAATTCGGACTCGCGTCCCGGGAAGAGCTTCCTGATCATGATGATGCCCCCCACGTCCGCGGTCGCCGTGAAGTCGACCCGTCCGAGGTCGAGCTTATCGAACCACGTCTCGGGCGAGCCCTCGTCGACGATCAGCCCCGCGGCCTCGAAGAGCGGCGTGTTCGGGGAGTTGACGACGGTGGCCACGCTCCTTCCGGAGAGATCCTCGAGGCGTTTCGCGCGCAGCGCGGGGAAACGCGTTTTTTTATAGAAGAAGACGCCGTTGGCCTGGAGGAACTCGACGCGCGGGTGCTGCTGCCCCGGCGTGTTCGAGGCCGTGACGTAGCGTTCGAGCCCGTCCTCCTTGAGGAGCGCGAGCATCCGTCCTATCGGAAGCCATTGCAGCTCGGCCTCGTAGCCCTCCGCGGCGAGGGACGCGACGATCACCCTGTCCACGATGCCGCCCGCGGAGCTGAAGAGGGGGGGCTGCTCGCCGATGGCGAGCGACGTTTTTTTCTGGGCGGGGAGCGACGCCGCGGCGAAGGCCAGGGCCAGGAGGCACGCATACCGTTTCATGCCTGAATTCTAAACCTGGAACGGCGGTTTCGCAAATAGATCCGAGCTCCGGGAGTATCCCGCGGTCCGTCATCGCGCGGCATGGCGCCTTCCCTTCACGCTTCCAGTCGCACGAGGTCCTTGAGCCGATCCGCGGTTATGTCCTTGAGCCAGGTCTCGCCCGTTCCGACGGCGAGTTCCTGGAGCTCGCGCTTGCCCTTGATGATGGCGTCGATGCGTTCCTCCAGGGTGCCGCGCGTGATGAGCCGGTGCACGAAGACGTTCTTCGTCTGCCCGATGCGGAAGGCGCGGTCGGTCGCCTGGTTCTCCACGGCGGGATTGAACCAGAGGTCGTAATGGATCACGCGCGTCGCGGCGGTGAGGTTGAGACCGACGCCGCCCGCCTTGAGGCTCACGAGGAAGATCCCCGGGCCCTCTGCCGCCTGGAACGCGTCCACTGCCTTCGCGCGTTTCTCCTTCGAAAGGCTTCCGTGCAGGACGAAGGGGTCCACGCCCAGGTCCCGTTTCACGATGGCCTCGAGGATGCCGAGCATCTCCACGTACTGGCTGAACACGAGGACTTTCTCGCCGCACTCCAGCGCCTCGTCCAGGATCGAGAGGAGGAGGCGGGATTTTCCCGAGAGCTCGGTCTCTGGAGGGCTCGTCTTGTCGAAGTTCGCCGGATGGTTCCCGATCTGCTTGAGGGCCGTGAGGAGATCGAGGATCATCGCGCCGCGCGCTTCCTTGTCCGCGTTCTCGAAGGCCTTGAGGGTCTTCTCCGCCACCGCGCGGTACAGGGCCGCCTGCTCGGGGGAGAGCTCCGCGTACTCGTCTATGACGATCTTGTCCGGGAGGTCCGCGATGACTGCCTTGTCGGTCTTGAGGCGGCGGAGGAGGAAGGGGGAGGTCACCCTGCGGAGCCGCTCGGCCGCCTCCTTGGATCTGTCCACCTCGATGGGGCCGCGATAGCGGGCGGCGAAGTCCCTGAGGCTTCCGAGGTAGCCCGGGATCGCGAAGTCGAAGATGCTCCAGAGCTCGCTCAGCTTGTTCTCCACCGGC
Source organism: uncultured Spirochaetales bacterium (assembly GCA_964399285.1). Lineage (GTDB taxonomy): Bacteria > Spirochaetota > Spirochaetia > Treponematales > JBGSOB01 > CAYNQK01. Next base: position 16,751 of record CAYNQK010000030.1, read on the forward strand.
GTGCCCGATAGGGCGAGGCGCCGAGCGCTCTTGACGGCCTTCATGGCCAGGGTCTTCTTGGCTTCCGGGTTCTTGAGCTGGTGCGCCTCGTCGACGACGAGGACGTCCCATGCCCGGCCCTCGAGCCTCTTCGCGTCGCGCGAGAGGGTCTCGTAGCTCGAGAGGACGACGTCCGGGCCTTTCTCCGCCTTCAGGGCCTGGGCCCTGCGCGGGCCGTAGTAGACGGCGACGCGGAGGCCCGGGGCGAAGACGCCGAGCTCCCGTTCCCAGTTGGCGATGAGCCCCGCCGGAACGGCGACGAGAGCTCCCTTCGCGAGTTCTTTCCGTTCCTTGAGCGCGACGATGGCGGCGATGGCCTGAACGGTTTTCCCCAAGCCCATGTCGTCGGCGAGCACGGCGCCGAAGCCCTGAGCGAGGTTGGCCATGATCCACTTGAAACCGCGTTCCTGGTAGGGCCGGAGCGTCGCCCTGAGTCCGTCCGGAATTTCGGCGGCCTCTCCGCGAGCGCCGCCCGCGATGAGGGCCTCGAATGCGGCGCGGAGCTCCGGGGAGAATTCCGCCTCTCCCGCGAGGCCCGCCTCGATCGCTTCGAGCGGGCTCGTCTCACCGCCGTCGCGGACGCGGGCGAGGATGAGGGCGGCCTCGCGCGGGTCCAGGCGGACATAGGCGTCCTTCACCCTGACGAGGCGCCGCCCCTCGCGGAGGAGCGCCTCGAACTCCGCGGCGTCCACGAGGCGGCCGCCCAGGTCGATCTTCCACTCGAAGGTGGCGATGGCGTGGACGTCGAGGTAGCTCGCGAGGTTCCTCGTATGCGAAGCGGTCTTCCCGACGAGGACCCGTCGCGGCCTCGCTATGCGCGAGAGCTCCTTGGGGAGGACGATCTCCACGCCGATCCGCTCGAGGAGCGCGGCGTTCTCCGTCACGAGGGTCTCGAGCTCTTCCCGGGACAGGATTACGCCGTTACGGTCTCCCAATCTCCCCAGGGCGGGGACGATTGAGGAGAGCATGGCCGGGAAGGCGAGGACCTCCGCGCCTTCGGAGGCGACCGCCGCCGCGAGGCTCGCGAAGGCGCCGTCGCGTCCTTTGACGCGGGCCGAGAGTTTGTACGCGAGGCCGTCGGATTTCGCCTTGGACGGGGGCGCCTTCGCCACTTTGATTTCGTACGAGCGCTTGGCGCGCGCGAGATCGAAGACGGCGAAGCGCGCGTCGAGGGCGCTCGGCAAGGAGCGGTATGACGGCGACCGGCAATCGATCTCCTCGCCGGAGAAGAGGGCGCGGAATACCGGGCTATCCGATTCAGAAACCTTCTTGGCCGAGAAGCGGAGCGCGCGAACGGCGTCCCCCAGGAAGGCGGAGGCGATCATGCGCGTAGAGGACGCGCGATCGGGAATGCGCCCTTCCGCGTCCGGGCGGGGCGGAACGGCGAAGGGCCCGAGGGATGTGAGATACGCGTCCACCTCGCGCGCGAAGAGCGCGGGCAGCCAGACCGCCCGGAATCCTCGGGGGCTCGGGATTATGTCTGGATAGAAGGCCGCGTTGGCGATGAGGGAACGGCAGAAACGCGCGAGGGCGGCGAGGTAGCGCATCTCGCGGCTCATGGCCTCGGATTCCAGGGAAAGACAGCGCCTCATGAAGGCGAGGGGGGATTCTTCGCCGTGGCGCGCGGTCTTCATGACGGCGCCCGCGGGCATGAGGCGGACCTCCACTGGGCCGCTCGCGAAGGCGCGGGCCTCGGCGCCGGGGAGGGCGCGCGGAGAGAGGACGACGGGCCAGCGGGCGGTCGCCTCGTGGTAGAAGGCCGTGAGCGTGACGGGGAGATCCACCCCTTCGAGCGGGGGAAGCCGCTTGAGGAAGGCGGGTATGGCGCTCGCGAAGGATTGGAGGCTCGGCGGTTCCGGGAAATTCGAGCGGCTTTCCTGCGATGCGCTCCATGCTTTGACCATGCGCGCCCCGAAGGGATCGGGGATGGCTACCACCGAGGACGCGCCGTCCGCCTTCTTCCTCGATCGTTCCGCGCTCTTTCCGCTCGCGCCGCCCCTCGTTGCGCCCTTGTTATCGCTGGCCGGCGCTGCGGCTGCCCTCGCGGATCCTGTCCCGAGCGCGCGATCTCCCCCATCGAGTTCGATTCCGCGGAGCGAGAAGAGTTTCCCGGGATCTCGGTCGATCTCCTGCGCGAGGATGTAGTAGACGGCCGCCTCGTGCTTGCAGGGATCGCCCGAGTCGGGGCAGGTACAGGAGCGCCTCATTTCCTTCCAGGCGCGCGGGAGAAGACGTATTTCCGCGTCTTCGAGGGCGGCGAGAAATTCCTCGGGGAGCTCTCCCGATCGTATCCGCGCGAGCTGCATAGGGCGCTCCGCGAGCCACGCGCGGATGAATCGCGCGTCCTCGGCCGGCATGGGGCGGAAACTGATGGCCACGTCGTAGAAGGGCCGGTAGTTGCCGGCGACTTTCGCGCGTACCTCCGTGCCCTCCGTTTCCAGCGCGAGGACGTCGCCGTGTGAGGCGTACGAGCGCCCGCGCTGGAGCCTCCCCTGGTCCGCTATGGTTTCCATGGCGTCTATGAAGTAGCGTCCCCAAGGGCTCTGGCCGAAGACTCTCCCGCGCATGGGAGGAGCATACCAGGAAAAAAAGCGAATAGATTGGGGCAGGAAAGGGGATCCGATCTCACGCGCATTGTCTTGCATCGTTCTCCGTGGTACCCTATTATAGACTCAAGGAGGCGAGTCATGAGTCAAATAACGATTCGGGATCTGCCTGACAGCCTTGAAGCATACATTCGAAAACGGGCGAAGAAGGAAAAAAGGAGTCTCAGCAAGGTGGTGAATGAAATGCTTGAAGACGCGAGCGGCCTTCGCGACGACGCGAAACGTTTCCGCGACCTCTCCGCCTTCTCAGGCTCGTGGTCAGCGGTCGAGGCGGCGGAATTCCAGAAGACGCAGGAAGCCTTCGAGCGCATCGACGAGGATGCGTGGAAATGACCCTTGTCATCGATACGAACGCTTATTCCGCGCTCCTATCGGGCGTCAAGGAAGCGGCTTGGGAGCTCGAGAATGCGGAGAACGTCGTAGTTCCCGTTATCGTCGCCGGGGAACTCCTCTCAGGCTTTTCCCAAGGGACGCGGTACGCGGAAAACGCGAGGAGGTTCGACGCGTTCTTGAACCTTCCCGGCGTCGCGCTCATGGAGGCGGATCTCGAGACGGCCCGCGTCTACGCGTCCCTCATGAAGGCCCTCAGGAAGGCGGGGACGCCAATTCCCATGAACGACGTCTGGATCGCGGCTATAGCGCTGCGCTCGGGAGGAATGATTTTGAGCGCGGACAAGCACTTCGACGAGGTGCCGGGGATAATGCGAATAGAATGGTAGGCGCGCGGGTACTGTGAGCGCGGAGCTTTGATGATTCCGCGCGCCGCCCTTCACGCTCATCCCGCCGATGAGAGGAAATCGCCCAGGATCGTGGAGAAGGCGACGGGATCCTCGAGCGGCGGAACGTGGGCGCAGTCGTCCATTTCGATGAATCGGGCTCCTGGAATCCCATCGGCCAGGACGCGGCTCGCGCGGCGGTTCTCGTCGTAATCGAGAACCCCTGAGACCACGAGAACGGGGAGGCGCAGTTCGCTCAATCTCGATATCGCCGGAGGGTCCAGGGGATCGCGGGGATTCATGTCGGCGATCGGGAAGGTGCCGTTCATGACGAAGACGCGGTTCATCTCGCGCGCCAGCTCCCTCGCCTTCGCCCGGTTCGCGTCTTCGTACGCGGAGCCGCGGCGCGGGCCGTCGAACCAGATCCTGAGCTGAAGATCGTTGACCTCGTCCAATCGCCCCTCTTGCATGGCCCGAATCATTTCCATGAGCTCCGCGGGAGGCTCTCCCCTGGGAACGAAGCCCGAAGGCGGGGAATTCACTAAGCAGAGCGACTTGACGCGCTCCGGCCGCTCCAGTGCGTAATCGATGGCCTGCTGGCCGCCGTTCGAACAGCCGACCAAGTGGACCGGCGCCTCGCCCAGGGTTTCCATCACTGCGGCGAGTTCTTTTCTTCGGCACAGGGGGCCTTCCGCCTTGTCCGAAGCCCCGAAGCCGAGCTTGTCATAGGCCGCCACCGACAAGCTTCCCTCGAGCGCCCGCATCGTCCCGTCCCACATCCGGCTATCCACGAAATCCGCGTGCAGGAAGAGGACTTCATCGCCCTTGCCGCCCTTCCGGCAGGAGATCCTCTTCCCTTCGAACATCGCATCGTACGCTTTCATCCGTTCTCCTTCGGCTTTCCTCGTTGACTTCGCGAGGCGCCGGCGATAGAGTGGGACCTAATGGGTGACAAGGAATGTCACCGTATTTTCAGGAGGGCCGGTGCGGGCTGATCGGCTTATTTCACTCATCCTCCTTCTCCAGAGGCGCGGCCGCATGACGAGCGACCGCCTCGCCCGGGACCTCGAGGTCTCGAGGCGGACTATCCTACGCGATATCGACGCCCTCTCCCTCTCGGGCGTTCCCATCCTCGCGGAGGGCGGTCCGAATGGCGGGATATGGCTCAGGGACGATTACCGCACCAGCCTCACCGGCATGAAGGACGACGAGCTCCGCGCCCTAGCCCTCTCGATAGACGGCTCGCTCCTCGGAGATCTCGGGTGGAGGGAGGCCCAGCGCTCGAGCAGCTTGAAGTTCTCCGCCGCGCTCCCCCAAGCCTCCGCATCCGCCGTGGAATTCGCGCAAAGCCGGATCCTCCTCGATTTCCGCGGCTGGTGGCCGGAGGCGCCCGTCGAGGACGCGCTCGCCGTCCTGCAGGAGGCCGTCTTCCATGATCGCGTGGTCGACTTCCGCTACGAACGCTATGATGGACGGACGGATACGGTGCGCGCGGAAGCCTTCGCCCTCGTGGCGAAATCGGGGAACTGGTACCTGATCGGAAGGCGGAGGTCCGAGCTGCGCAGCTACCGAGTCGCGCGGATAACGGGGCTCATCGATACCGGAACGCGGTTCGAGCGTCCCGCCGACTTCGACATCAGGTCATGGTGGCCGACGAACACGGCTTCCTTCTCCCGCGATTTCTCCTCCTACCGCTGCGTGCTCCGCGTCCGGGAACGCGAGCTTCGCACGATCGGGCATATGGCTCCAGGAAGGGTGAGGACGATTGAAGAAGGGAATCCCGCCGTCATCGAGCTTCGCGTGGAATCGGAATGGTCAGCGGCGCTGGTGATTCTCGGCATCGGAGGCAAATGCCGCATCGATGAACCTCAGGGCCTCAAGGCCCTCGTCGCATCGATGGCTCGGTCCGCGCTCGACGCGCAAGGGGCATAGGGAAGCGAGGAGCGCAGCATGGAGCTTGAATTTATGAGTCCTTCGCAATTCAGGACATGGCTTAAGCGCAACGCCGAGGCGGGATCGGGCGTGTGGCTGCGCTTTCATAAGGGCAAGGGAGCAGCCGGCCTTTCAGCAGAGGATGCGCTGGACCAGGCGCTCTGCTTCGGCTGGATCGACGGGCGGATGAGGAGAGAGGGCGAAGCGAGCTACCTCAAGTATTTCGCCCCGCGGAGGAAGGGCAGCGAGTGGTCCGAGAAGAACAAGAAAGCCGTTACGCGTTTACGCGGCGCGGGCCTGATGACGGAGCGCGGCGAGCGAGCCGTCGCCGAGGCGAAGGCGAACGGGGAGTGGGACAAGGCCTCTCCCGCGCTCGATTTCGAGGCGATGATAGCGGACTTGGGGGCACGCCTGAAATTCGACGCGGAAGCGGCGGAGAAATTCCACGGGTGCTCCGCATCGCTTAAGAAACGATACGCCGGTTTCTACCACGAGGCCAAGACCGATGCGACGAGGCAGAAACGCCTCGAGAAGATCCGGACGGCCTTGCTGAACGGGGACAAGGGGATGCTCTCCTGAGCGCGTTATCCTTTTAGTTCTCTCGAACGTCCGAATCCTTGAAATAGACCGCATCATCCTTGATGAGCCCCACGCCGATCCGCCTTCCATCGACGTCCTCGAAGACGAATTCGTAGCTCCCGTAATCCGTCATCCTGGGCGCCGAGAGGATGGTTACGCCTTTGCTTCGATATTCCTCATGGACCGCGTCGATGGCTTCGATCGTGTCCGTATCGATGTAGGCGTCGAAGCCGTTGCCGTAGCGCGCTTCGTTGGATTCCACCTCGCCCTTCCGTTTTTGGACGATGACGAGCTCGATATCGTCGCGGTAGATGGTAGCGAAGGTATCGGCCTTGTCGAAGTGCTTAGCGAACTTGAAGCCGAGCTTGTCCACGTAGAATTCCACCGTGCGGCGCACGTCCGCGGCGGCGAAGACGGGACAGACGTTGGTGAAGCGGTAAGAGGCCATGGTGAGTCGAGCCTATCCGCGATCGGCGCGTCGCGCAAGGCGCTCGTAGCCTGGTTCCGGCATGGCCGGCGCGCGTTCAGTCGCGGGATGCCCGCGAAGCGAAGGTGAGGAGTTCGATTTTATTCCCCGCGCCCGTTTTATCGTAGGCGCTGAGGACATGGCTTTTCACCGTGACCGCCGAGATGCCGAGGCGTTCCGCGATCATACGGTAACTGTATCCGGATACGAGGAGGCGGGCCACTTCGGTTTCCCGCGGAGTGAGGCCCGCCTCCGGCCAATCGTACTCGCCGTTTTCGCATTCCGGGGCATCGATCCGGCGCGCCGACGGGACGATGAAGGCGAGGCTCCAGGCAGCCGTTAGGAGGGGAAGGGCGTCCGGAACGCCCTTGAGCCCGAGGGCTAGGGGAATGAAGAAAAAGTCGTTCAGGATGGTCAGGGGCGCGATGACCAGGCTGGAAACGAGTATAGCGCGGAATGAGGCGAGCCACGCTTCGCCGACGGCGGCTTTCGTCTCCTCGGGATGGCGCAGGGCCTTGTAGGCGCCCCAGGCGCAGTAGCATATCGACGCGGCGAGGCAGGCGGGCAGGACGATGGCCGCGATCAGGAGCAAGAAGCCGGGCGTCCCGGAAAGCGTCGTCAGCGACGAGACGATGGACAGGGGCAGGCATGCCGCGCCGAGGGCGGCGAAGGCCTTCATGGCCCTCGGGCCGCGGGGATGCGGATGGAACGGCTCGATGAAGCGGGGCAGGAAGGCGACGCAGCCCGGGATCGCCAGCAATGAAAGGAAATCCATGAGAACGGGAAGGAGGGGTTTCCCCGCCTGCGCCGTTCCGAATTTATTGACTGTCATGCCGATCGTTCCGACGCAGGCCGAGATCAGGATACCGCGAAATCCGGCGAGGGGCGAGCGCGGACCGCCCTTCGCCTGGCCGCGCGGCCGAAGAGCGAAGGAGAAGGCGAGTCCGGCCAGGGAAAGCCCGTAGCAGAGGAGGTAATACGCGACCGAGAAAAGCCCCATGCGTGGATTCTACGGAGGGCTCGCGTCCCGGTCAACCTCGGCACTGAGCGGGCTTCCGATGGCCGCATTTTCGTTTCTATGAACGCCCGCTCAGTCCCTTTCCGACAACGGCACGCCGCAGAAGAGCGCGTCTTGGATCAGGAACGCGCTGAAATCCCATAGCGCGTGGCAGGTGACCGCGAGCGGAAGGCCGCCCTCGTCGTACGCCCAGTCGAAGAGGAGGTTTGCTCCTGCGACCATCGCCAGGTGGGCGCTGATCTGTTTCCAGGAATCGCCGCGCGCCATGTCGGTGAACAGGTGCATGCTGAGGAAGGCCCCGGTATCGATGGCGTAGGCCCAGGGTGTCCCCAGGCGCAATTTCAGCTCTTCGTGCATGACGCCTCGATAGACCGACTCCTCACCCATGCCGGTGTAGGCCGCGTCGAGGGCCGAACCCGCGATGACGTTGAGGAAGAAGGCCCCAGGCGCCTCCTCCTCCTCGCCGATGTAGCATCGGCCGGTGTTCCAGACGGCCCAATCCTTCGATTCCGGTTGCATGACGCTCGCCGTGAGGGCCGTGAGCCCGATACCGCCGGCTATGGCGATCCACGGTTGGAGCTTCTTGTACTTCCGGATATCGAGCGGAGCGGCCATGAGCTCGAGCGCTCCGTATTTCCTGAAGGATGTATTGTCCCAGGCCGCTGAGCGCAGCCGCATGCTCGCGTAGGCGTTGTAGGATTTATGCATCGTGAGGTCGACCTTGCCCCAGAAAACCATGGAGGCCGGGATCGACGAGACCCCGTAGCCTGAGTCCGCCAAGGCCTGTCCGCCCAGGAGGGCGGCGCTTCCGATGGAGAGCGAGAGCGCGTCCGGGCTCCCGCTCAGGAAAAGCGGGATATCGGAGAGCTCGGTCATGGCCGAGCCGATGATTGAATCCGCCACGCTCATCTCTCCATCCGCTCCGAGGATGCCGAGCGCGAGGAAATTGAGCCCTACCGCCGCGAAGGAGCCGCCGAATGCGCCTAAATCCGTCCAGAGGATGTCGCCGATCTTCGATCCGGTGATGTAATTCTCGGTCTCCTCCGCTTCTTGCGCGGGGAGGGCCGCCGCCATTATCGCGAGCGCCACGGCCATGAAACGCCTTTTCATGATTCCTCCATGTCATGGCCCGATGGCCATGACGGCGACCCTAGTCCGGGAAAGGCGGGAAGGCAATCCTCCTTTTGGTGGAGACAGGGGAATTGCCCTTTCAGGAGGCTCAGGAGCCGGATTGGGAAGGGGAAGGGACTAGATGGGGCGGAAGGGAATAAACATCTAGCGCCCGATCGAGGACCTGCTTCCCGGTCAACGGCGTCCCGGCCGGTCCGTTAATTCCACTCCGAGGCCGGCACGCCGCAGAAGAGCGCTTTCTGGATGACGAAGGCGGCAAAATCCGAGAGCGCGTGGCAGGTGACCGCGAGCGGAAGGCCGCCCTCGTCGTACGCCCAGTCGAAGAGGAGATTGGCGCCGGCGACGTCGATCATGTGGAGGCCGATGCTGCCCCAGCTCATGTCGCGCGCCATGTCGGTGAAGAGGTGCATGCTCACGAATGCACTGGTATCCACCACGTAGGCCCAGGTCGTCCCCAAGCGTAGTTTCAGCTCCTCGTGCAGGACGCCGCGGTAGACCGATTCCTCTCCCACGCCGGTGTAGGCGGCGCTGAGGGCGGAATCCGCGATGGTATTCAGGAAGAAGGCCCCGGGAGTCGTCTCCTCCTCGCCTGAGTAGCATCGTCCGGTATCCCAGACGGCCCAATCCTCCGATCCCGGGAGCATGATGCTCGCCGTGAGGGCGGTGACCCCGAGCCCCAAGGCGATGGAGATCCAGGGTTGGATCTTCGCGTAGTGCCGGATATCGAGCGGAGCGGCCATGAGCTCGAGCGCTCCGTATTTCTTGAAGGATGTATTGTCCCAGGCCGCCGAGCGGAGGCGCATGCTCGCGTAGGCGTTATACGATTTATACATCGTCAGATCGAGCTTGCCCCAGTAGACCGTGGAGGCTGAGGCCGAGGATACGCCGTAGCCCGAGTCCGCCAAGGCCTGTCCGCCCAGGAGTGCGGCGCTACCGATGGAGAGCGAGAGCGCGTCCGGGCTCCCGCTCAGAAAGAGCGGGATGTCGGAGAGCTCGGTCATGGCCGAGCCGATGATGGAATCCGCCACGCTCAGTTCACCGTCGGAACTGAGAATACCGAGCGCAAGGAAATTGAGCCCTACCGCCGCGAATGAGCCGCCGAAGGCGCCTAAATCCGTCCAGAGGATATCACCGACCTTCGATCCGGTGATGTAGCTTTCGGTTCCTTCGGTCTCTTGCGCGAAGCCGACGGCCGCCATGATGACGAGCGCCGCGGCCATGAAACGCCTTTTCATGATTCCTCCATGTCATGGCCCGATGGCCATCGCGGCGATCCTAGTCCGGGAAAGGCGGGAAGGCAATCCTCCTTTTTGTGGAGACGGGGGGAATTCCTGCGGGGCTTGTTGTCGCGGCCGTGCTTCTACACCTCGATTCCCCGTCACAACCTCCGCTTTAGCGCGTCTACAAAGGCACGGAGGTTCCATCGTGAACAGATTCTTCATCGTCCTGGGCGTCGGGGTCCTCGCGGCCGCGATCGACGCGCTTCCCATGATCGTGCGCAAGATGCCCGCCTTGCAGGTCGCCTCGGCCGCGGCGCAATGCCTGGTCGTCGCCCTGCTCGTTTTCTATACCGTGCTTCCGATGCCGGATATCCTGAAGGGGGTTATCGTATCCATAGCCTGCGCGGCGCCGATCCTCCTCCTCCTCGCTCAGTCGGATCGTTCCGCCTTGCCGCCGGTGATCATCATGCAGCTCATCCTCGGCGCTGCGGACGGAGCGGCGTTCTGGCTCGCGAGGTCGAAGGGCTGGATCTGACCTGAGAGGCCTTCGGGTTGTCACGTTTCGAGAGCTGCGGCCCGAAGGCCTTAAGGGCCTTCGGGATCGATGACGGGCGAAGCGATCATTAGTAGGCGTGCGATCCTGCGTTCGACGTCCACTGGCAGCAAGGCGGGCTCGGCGCGGTAGAAGGAGGACGCGGCGTCGAGCTCTTCCATCGCTTCGATGACGGAGGAGGCCTCGCGGAGGCTGATGTTTTCGCCCTTCTCGCGCATGGCGGCGTAGGGGGAGCCCGGCATGAGCCTGCCCCGGCTCTTCGCGTAGCCGAGCCGCTCGCGGCATGAGCAGGTGGCGCCGCCCGCCGCGCCGCAATGCTCGCCGAGGAAGGAAGCGAGCTTCGATCTGGCGCGGGATACTCGCTGGCGGTACGCTTCCGGACTCAGGCCTGCAATGCCTGAGCATTCCGCGGACGGGAGCCCGAAGAAGGCGTAGAGGACGTAGCAGAGCCGGTCGAGGGGGTCCAGGCATTGGAGGAGGGCGGTGGTGCACGCGATCTTGAGGTCCTCTTCCTCGCGGGCGCGTTCCGACAGCGATGCGGGTTCGTACGCGGCGTACGCGCCAGGATCGGCGAGGTGCGCCGCGGCTTCCTCCTCGTACTGGCTGAACTCGATGCGCGGCCCAGCGCGGAGCATGGAGAGCACGTGGTTCCGCGCGATCGCGAGCGCCCAGGTCTTGACGGACGAGGCGCCGCGGAAGGAGGGGTAGGCCTCGATCGCCTTGACGAGGATCTCCTGCGTCGCGTCGGCCGCGTCGTCCGGGACGAGGCGCATCCTGAGGCAGAGGTTGAAAACCGAGGGATACAGATCGCGGATGAGCGCTTCGGTCATGGACGCGTTTTGACTGATCATGGATGACCCGCTTTTTCTATTCCCTCGGAGCCTTAGGCTCCGAAGTAGAGGATCCTAAGGGGGAGGGCGCGAGCCCTCTCCCTTAGTCCCTTTCCTTATATCAGTTCCAGCCCGGGAGCGGGGTGCTTATGGCAGAGGGCCTTCACTTCTTCCGCGATGCGCGCGAGGACGGCCTCGTCCTTCCAGTTCTTCACGGCCTCGTCCATCCAGGCGGCGATCTTCACCATCTCCGCTTCCTTCATGCCGCGGCTCGTGACCGAGGGCGTGCCCAGGCGGATGCCCGAGGGATCGGAGGCCTTGCGCTTCTCTCCCGGGACGGTGTTGTAGTTGAGCACGATGCCGGCCTTCTCCAGGGCCACGGCGGCTTCCTTGCCCGTGATCTCCTTGTTCGTGAGGTCGATGAGCATGAGGTGGTTGTCGGTGCCGCCCGAGATGATGGTGAAGCCGCGCGTCACGAGCTCGGCCGCGAGGGCCTTGGCGTTGGCGACGATCTGGTGCGCGTAGGTCCTGAACTCGGGCCTGAGCGCCTCGCCCAGGGCCACGGCGATGGCCGCGGTGGTGTGGTTGTGCGGGCCGCCCTGCATGCCGGGGAAGACCGCCTTGTCGATGGCCTTGGCGTGCGCCTCCTTGCAGAGGATCATGGCGCCTCGCGGGCCGCGCAGGGTCTTGTGCGTCGTGGTGGTCCCGACGTGCGCGTAGGGGACGGGGCTCGGGTGCGCGCCGCCGGCCACGAGGCCCGCGAAGTG
>CAYNQK010000031.1:0-28168 GCA_964399285.1 uncultured Spirochaetales bacterium
TCGGCATCACGCCGCACACCGAAACGAACATGGCTGATTTCGCCGAGGCCCCCTGGAAGCACGCGGGATTGAAGGGTTCCCCGGTGATAGAAATACACCTGAGGCGCGGTTCCCAATGGTGCGGGGCCGTCTTTTTCAGCGAGGCCGATTCAAGGGCCCTGATCATCAGCGCGTCGATGGAGGGCCGCTCCATAAGCGAGCCGGATTCGTATGACGAGGCGTCGGTCCGCGAAGATATGATGAAGGTCGGGGGCCATTGGCTGGATAAGTTCTCTTTCCGGTTTCATCCGAGTCAGGAGACGCCCAATTATATCGTGGTGACGGAAGGTGGGGCGTGGTCGGCCAATAAGAGCGGCAAGTAATCGCTGGCGTGGATAGCGCATCGGGAAAATGCGAGAAGCCACTACGGATAGAGCCATGCGCTGCATGCCACGCTAGGCTTCTTCCTCGGAATAATAGGAGCCGTGATATGGAAGTATTCAAGACGGTTAGGCAAAAGTCGGCGATTCTGAAAACGTACGATTCGTTCTTGGACGCATGGGGCGTCGACTTCAAGGAGATCGACGTCGAGGGCGCGTACGGGACGACGCATTGTATCGAGGCCGGAAATCCGAAGGCTGCCGATCTCGTTCTATTCCATGGCGTCGGAGACAATTCGGCCCTCATGTGGACACTGAACATCCGTCGATTGGCTGAAAAATTCCATTGCATCGCAGTCGATACCCTGGGCGGGCCCGGGAAGAGCGCGCCGAACGGGCGATACGAGGCGGACTTCGACCAGGTCGCGTGGATCACATCCATCCTCGACTATTTCAAGATAGAGAAGGCGAATATCGCTGGCGTTTCGAACGGCGGATACATGGCATACAATTATTGCGTGAAAATGCCGGGGCGCGTGAACAAAATAATCGGCATAGAGGGAGGCTTCGTGTTGAATCCGCTCATGTCGATGATCCGGACCATCGGCCTCCTCTTCCCCGAGATTCTCTTCCCGACAAAGAAGAACATGATGAGGATCCTCGCGAAGCTCTCTCCGCCGGAGAGCGAGGTGTTCGCGAAACGTCCAGATATCGTGGAATACATCATCGATATCATGAAGGCCCATAACCAAAAGGCCATGTTCAAGCATGCGTTGAATACCTATGAGAAAAGCGAATCCGATGGCCTCAGGCATAAAATGCTTTTCCTGTTCGGGGACTATATGATCGAGGAGCGGGCCCGGTACATGGACCTCATGCGCTCGGATGGATTCGCGTTTAAGGTGATGCCGAACGCGGGTCATGCCTTGAATATGGAACAGCCGGAATCGGTCGATAAGGAGATCATCGATTTTCTGATTGATGGCGGAAGCTGAGCCGTCTCCGACGTGCGAACGGATCGTTGAATCACGGCGTATGGAGGAATGATGAAGCGGATGGCGGGCGTTTGTCTCATGGCTCTCGGATTATCCCTCGGAGGTTCGGTCCGCGCCCAGCCGGTCGGGGGATGCGTGGCGAGGGGGAAGGTCGCGCGATACCGGGAACTCACGGATACCGCGGCCAAGGAAGGCCAGATTCGCTCGATCGTCGTAAGCAGGTACGGAAAAATAGTCTATGAATTCTATCGGACGAAGGCGGAGGAGGGAGCGGTCTACAACTTCTATTCGGTGGCTAAGAGCGTGACCGCGATCATCGCGGGGATAGCCATCGACCAGGGCGCCATCCCGGGGGACGAAGCCTTGGTTTCCGACTACTTCCCCGCCATGAAAGCGGGCGATGCCCAAAAACGGCAGATCAGGCTGAAGCACCTGCTTTCGATGATGTCCGGAATCTCCTGGCCGGAATCGACCGAATGGAACAATTTCTTCAGGCCGATGCTTCAGAGCGGGAATTGGATCGATTTCATCGCGTCGAGGGGAATGGATCAGCCGCCCGGGGCCTGCTTCAATTACAATTCCGGGAATCCGCACCTGGTCTCGAAGATCGTCCAGGACGCGACGGGCAGGAACATGTTCGAATACGGGAAGGAGAAGCTCTTCGGACCCTTGGGCATGGATTCGGTGTCCTGGTACTTCGATCCCCAGGGCGTCTGCTTCGGCGGGGCCTGGATCAGCATGACGGCGAAAGACGCCCTGAAGCTAGGGCAATTGATTCTCGACGAGGGGATGTGGAAAGGGCAGCGGATCGTTTCCCGGGAGTGGGTGAGGAAGATGACGACGCCTGAGAGCGTGGGACGGAAATGGAACGAGTACATCGGCGGCGAATACGGATATGGGTGGTGGATCAACGCGTACCGCGGGCGGGCGACCTGCTTCGCGTGGGGCGCGAACGAGCAGTACGTCTTCGTCACGCCGAGCCTAGGACTGATCGCGGTCTTCACGAGCGATTTCCGGGAGTCGGGCGCCGAGAGGCCGCCCCGGCTCTACGCCGATCACGTGGTGGAATGAGACGTTCGGGCGCTGCCCGCGCCGGGACTCCAGCCCGGATCGGCCTTGAGGGTCGAATCGAGGAATTCCAGGACCATCGCGGCTATGGCCGGATCTTGGAAATTGCCGTGCCCCCCGCCTTCGACCGTGTGGAACGTGACGGGGACGCCGTGCGCGCGGAGGGCCTCCTTCAAGAGGACGCTTTGACCATAGGGCACATAGGGGTCGCGATCCCCGTGGACGATCATGTACGGCGGCGCGTCCTTCGTCAGGTATCTGATCGGGTTCGCTTTCGCGGCGAGGTCTCGATGCTCCTGTATCGCTCCGCCTAGCAGCTCAGACTCGGGCGAGTCCGCCGGATCATGCGCCATCCCTCCCGGGATGCGCTGAGCGTCCATCAGCAGGAAATCCGTCGGTCCGAAGAAATCGATCACCGCCTGGACGCGGCTTGAAACGCCCGAGTCATCGCCGACGTCGAACAGGGAGGTGCCGCCCGTCGAGCCCGCCAGCGCCGCCAGGTGGCCGCCCGCGGATTCGCCCCAGATCGCGAAGCGGGCGGGATCGATCCTGAACCGCTTCGCATTGGCGCGAAGCCACCGTACCGCCGCCTTGACGTCCTCGATCTGGGCCGGGAAGAGCGCTTCCCGGCTGAGACGGTAATTGACGCTCGCCACGGCGTATCCGCCTTCGAGGAGAGCAACGGGGACGTTGTCCTTCTTGCTTCCCGCGCGGAAGGCGCCGCCATGGATCCAGATGACGAGCGGCGTCTTCTTGCCGGCGTCGGGAAGGTAGAGATCGAGTTTTTGACGGGAGCGGCCCCCGTCGACGTAGGCGAGATCATCGCGCTTCAGCATTCCGCCGTCATCCTATCGCCGAACGATTCATCGGCCTAGGGAAAAATCGCGTTGAAAGGAATAGTATATCCGCTTAAGCGGGATAATGGTGTATGGTCTGGACGGCGGCGCCGGAAAACGGGCCGCTGACGATCCGCGGCCGCAGCGAGGCCCATGCCCTCCGGGCCGCGAAGGAGAAAGAAGAATGAACGGGACCATGATCATGCGCGCGATTTTCAGGAGAAGAAGCATCAGGCGGTTCGACGATACGAGGGGAGTCGAGAAGAAGAAAATCATCGCCTTGCTGAAATGCGCAATGGCCGCGCCGTCGGCGTGCAATATCCAGCCGTGGGATTTCATCGTCGTGGATGACCGGAAGAAAATCGATGAAATAAAGGGAAGCATCGAGCGATACGGGGATTACAACGTTCCGGTCATCATCGTGATCACGGGGAATAACGAATTCATCCCGTGGAAGGACAACGGAATCGTCGATTGCGCGCTCGCCATGGGGAATATCATGATCGCCGCGCCCTCCCTCGGATTAGGAACGGTGTGCATAGGCGGTTTCGATAGGGCCAGGATCAAGGGCATCCTCGGAATTCCGGACGGCGTCGCGGCCATCGGAATGGTGTACCTGGGATATCCGAAAGAGAAGAAGCCTCCCCGCACCAAATACCTGGAGGAAGCCGTTCATTGGAACGCGTACGACGCCGAGAGGGGGCAAAATCCGAGGAAGGGGAATATCATCGTGTTCGGTCCTGAGGCGTCCGTCTAGGCGAGGAGGGGGGCTCTCGGCCTCCCGGTGCGCCGTCAGCGCATGAAAAGACTGAAAGGGCGGCAAGCCCGCTCTGAGCTCGCCGCCCGCTTTCGCGAAGCGCGGGCGAAGGCCCGCGATGGCGCCTCGGCCCTCAGGGCTGCCAGTCGACGTAGGTCCCGACGAGCACGGTGGCGTCTCCCATGATGGCCGTCAGTTTGCCCGAGCTGACCATCTTCGCCATTCCGGCGACGAGGAATTTATCGACCGGTCCGCCACGCGCCCCCTTGGGGATCGCGAACCCCGTATCGTAGATGTCCCACAGTTGCCGCTTGACGTTGGCGTATTCGCCCTTGGCCGCCTTTATGATGTCGTCCGCCGGCGAGGTGCCCATGATGTAGCCGTCGATGAGTCCGTCGTTCACCTTCTTTAGGCTTCCGACGATGTTCGTCGACGGAAGGGTCGCGAAGCCGAACATCTGCGCGTTCGCGATGTCGGACTCGATCTTGTACTTCTTGCTGTTTCCCTTCCTCAGGTTCGCGACGTCGATCGGCTTCCCCTTGTTGGTGTAGAGGATGAAGCACATCTTATTGATGACCGCGGTGGAATAGTCGAACGGGAGATTTTTGATCACCGCGGGATCCTTGAGGTATAGCATGGGCGTTCCGAAGTCCGCCTGCTTTTCCTGCACGGTGGCGGTCAGCCTCGGCATGGGAACCCTCTTCATATTGAGGGTGACGCCCATGTCGACGCCCATGGTCTCCACGAGCTGTTCGAGGGACTCGATCCCCTGGAGATCGCCGATCACCACTGAATAAGTCTGCGCGGACGCATTGGCGGCGAAAATGGCCGTTACGATTAGGGCGAGGAGTCCTGCGATTCGGCGCGTTCTCATTGAGTCCCTCCTTGGGTTGCGTTCTGATCCGATACGGAGCGTTCCAACCCTAATGCATCGCGAATCGATATTCAAATCGATCTGATCCGGCCTGACCGCCCTGCCGCGGGCTCGCGGGCTCGCGGGCCGGCGAGGGAGGCGATTATGACAATCGGAGCGGGAATGACGGACTAAACGGCGGCGCGCAATCGCCGGAGGGCGGGCGCCGCGATTCCGGATAGACGGATCAGCCCTTGAGGTCCGAGATGGCGCCGTCGAGGGCGGCCATGCAGCTTCCGCTCCGGCTTCCGAGCTCGCGCACCAGGGCGGACCGCTCGAGGATCTCGTTGAAACCGGAAGCGATGCGCTCGAGATCGCGCTGGGCTTCCAGGGTCAGTTCCCGCACGGAGTCGATGGCCGCGTTGTTGCCCGCCACCTTCGAATCGACCGAGCTGACTGAGGCGGCCATCCCGGCGGAGCTGTCCACGACGGCGGATACGGCCCGGTCGATCTCGGCGGTGCCCCCGCCGAGTTCGCGCAGGCCCGAGACGATCTCCGCGAAGGCGCGGGCGGTCTCATCGGTCCGCTGGCCGATTTCGCCGAAGGAAACGCCGATCCCCCCGTTGGCGTCGTTCGCCGTCACGAGGTCGTCCATGAAGGCCCTGAGGCCGGCCGTGATGGCCTTGATGTTCTCCGCGGTCTCCTCGGCGAGGCGCCTTATTTCCTCAGCGACCACGCTGAAGCCCCTGCCGCTGTCGCCCGCGTGCGCGGCCTCGATGGCGGCGTTCATCGCGAGGAGGTTCGTCTGGCTCGCTATGCCGGTGATCACGTCGACGATGGACATGAGGGAGTCCGCGTTGCCGGAGAGCCGGGCCATGGATTCCGAGGAGAGGGCGGCGGCCTTCTCTCCGCGCGCGATGCTCTCCGCGAGGCTCTCCACGCTCCGGGCGCTGCGCTCGGATACCGCCGACATGCCCTGTATCGACGCGGTCATCTCGTTGACCGCGGCCGATGCCTGCTCGGAAATGGAGCGATAGGCGGCGCTGGAAGCGTCCAGGTCCGAGCTCGCCTTGACGATCTCGTCGTTCGCGCGCTTGGCCTCCGAGATGTCGCCGGAGAGCGATACGAGCCTCGATTGGGTGTCCTTGATGCGGCGATCGATCTCTCCGAGGCTCGAGTCCATCGCCTCGGACGCGGACAGGAGCTGGCCGCCCACGTCCAGGCCGCTGCGAACCGTGGATACGGCGTCCTCCGCCCGCTTCATCTTCAGGGAGGAATCCTCCGCGTGCTTCCTGAGCTGCGCGGTATAGGAATTCATGAGGCTGACGAGCGAGAAGGCGGAGACGCCGGTGATGGCCATGCCGATGGAGCCGTTCACGAAGCCCGTGGCGGTGGCCGCGCTCACGCCGACCGAGCGCTTCAGGATGACGAGGGTGGCGACGTTGTTCAGGATGAAGAAGGCCACGGCGACGGGGACGTGCCTGCGTTCGCCGAAGGCGGCGACGAAGACGATGATGTAGAGCATGTAGTAGATGTAGGCGGTGAACGCGGTATCCGGATCGGTGAAGGCGCTGTAGATGCGCACGGCGGAGACGATCGCGGAGGTCGAGAGGAGATAGGAGTAGATGGCGGCCTATCGCCGCCCCGGGCGCGAGGCGAGCCAGCTCATGAGCGAGAGGCCGCCGTCCTCGCATTCGTCGTTGAGGACGGGTATCCAGGCCCAGTGGCCGTCGTAACGGTACGGCTTCCCGTCATCGGCCTCGTATCGGCCGGTCCGGTCCTCTATGGCATCGAAGTAGGACATATGGATGTCGCGCCCGCCCGCCGCCCTGAGGCGCTTGACCGTCGGAAGTATGTACTGCGCCGGATTCACGACGCGGTCCAGGGCGGAAGCCGTGAACCAGAGGCGTTCCTTCGCGAGTCGGGCGATGTCACGTTTCGAGAGCCAGGCGTCGGGGTAGGCCTCGCAGACGGGGAAAGCGGCGGCGAAGTAACCGGGGTTCCGGAGGACGAGGTTCACGGTCATGTATCCGCCGTTCGAGCAGCCGCCAAGGTAGACGCGATCAGGATCGACCCCCGCATGCGAGGAGACGAAGGCGCGAATGAGCTCCTCGACGGCCTCGCTGTACATGGAGGACTTGGCTTTCCCGTTGATGTCGTAGGGCTTGCCCCCCTGAGTCATCCAGACGAGGGGCGATTGGGGCACGAGCACGTAGGCGCCGCCGAACGCCCCTTGGATTTTCGCCGAGGCGAGGGCCGTGACCTTGTTGCCGAGGAGGGCGATCACCGGGTCATGGCCGCCCTCTCCCGCGCCGTGGAGCCAGACGATGAGGGGGCGTTTGCCCGCGCCTTCGGGTTCGTACCAGGCGTAGGAAAGCCTAACGTCCCGGGCCTTGAACGAGTCGGTCCTGAACGCGTCGGCCTCGGGGCAGAGGCGGCCCGAGAGGCGGGAGGCCGGCGCCGAGAGCAGGTCCGACTTCACCGTGAATTCTAAGGGATCCTTCCATTTGTTCAAATTATCGGCGAAGTCGTAGAAGAAGGGATTGCTGAAGGGATCCGCGGGGTGGAAGGGAAGCTCGAGGGCGATGAATTCGCTCGGAGCGTCGAGCCTGTTCCCAGCGCCGTCGGAAGGGTACGCGTTCGTAACGGCGCGCTCGCGGACGACGATCGAGGTCGCCCGCGCCTGCGGGTCGAAGTGCCGTGCGCGGACGGCGACGGAGAAGGCGCCCGGGCGGATCGCCGCCGGCGAAACCGCCTTGACGGAACGGACGACGAGTTTCGTCACGGCCGGTCCCCAGTCCTCGCCGCGGATGACCATGGCGTATTCTCCGACCGACGGCGCCTTCGAAGCCTGCGCGTTCGCGTCGGCGAAGAGGGAAAGGGCGATCGCGGCGAAAAGGGAAGCGACGGGTTTTGTCGGCATGGTTCCGTGTCCTCCTCTCAGCGTTCCGCTTTTGAAGCCTTCCTGAGGCGGTCGTTCACCGCGCGGCCGAGGCCCTCCTCCGGAAGGAGCTCCGCCCAGATCTCCGGAACGCCCTCGCGATCGAACTCGTGGAGGAGGGAGAAGAGGCGGGAGGCGGCCTCGACGGGATCTCCGGCCTCCGAGAGGCAGCGCACGACGGAGTAACGGCCCGAGGCGGAGGCCGCGTCGCGAGAGGCGGCTCCGAAGGAGAGGGCGGCGGCGCCCGAGGAAGCGGGAGAGGAGGGAAGGGCTCCCGCGGGGACGAGGCGGAGCGGCGCGCGCGGCGCGTAATGGCTCGGGAGCTGTCCCGGCGCGCGCGGAGAGGCCGTGCTTCGGTCGTAGACCTCGAGCGCGGGAACCACGCCGCGCAGGGATTCCACCGGGAGCCCGCCCGGCCTCAGGACGAGGGGCGGGGCTTCCGAGCAATCGACCACGGTCGATTCGACGCCGACGGGACAGGGGCCGCCGTCGACGATGTAATCGATCCTGTCGCCGAGCCCCTGGATCACGTGCTCTGCGCGCGTGGGGGAGAGCCTCCCGAAGGGGTTGGCGCTCGGCGCGGCGACCGGAACGCCCGCCTCCCTGATGACCGCGCGGGCCACGGGATGGTCGGGGCAGCGGATCGCGACCGTGGGAAGGCCCGAGGTCGCGAGGTCGGGGACGGGGCCGCGGCGCGGCAGGACGAGGGTGAGGGGACCGGGCCAGAAGGCCTCGGCGAAGGCCCGGGCGGGGCCCGAGTCGAGGTCCGCGAGGGCTTCGGCGTCCTGAGGGTCGGCGACGTGGACGATGAGGGGATCGAAGGTCGGACGATCCTTGGCGGCGAAGACGCGCGCGAGGGCGCCCTCGTCGAGGGCGTTCGCGCCGAGGCCGTAGACCGTTTCCGTGGGCAGGGCGACGAGGCGGCCTTCGCGGAGGGCCTTGCCCGCCTCGCGGATGCCCGCCGCGTCGGGGCGGAGGAGGATCACGGCTCGCCCCGCTTATGCGCTGCGGTTCGAACGGGCATCGCCGAAGGCGGTCGGCATCGAGGCGATCTCACGGGGCGCTCCTCTGGATACGATGCCGCATTATCGGGCAGCGGGCGCGCTTCGTCAATCGAGGAAGGCGGCGGGATGCCTTTTGCCCGCGGGGCCGGCGGATATTATACTAAGGCCATGGATAGGCGAGAAAACCTGGAGTTCATCGGCAGGATAGAGGGCCTGGCGCGGCCCGAGGACATCATCCCCATCAGCTTCCTCGGCGACTTCAACAAGATCCTTCCCGTTGGCGCGCAGGCGTCTCTCATGAAGAAAGGGAGCCGGAAGGCCCCGTACATGGGATTCATAGTCGATCCATACTGCTTCTTTCTCGCGTACGAGATCGGAGACCTCGATCAGGCCCGTTCCCGCCTTCCCGAGGGCTACGAGCTCGCGAAGACGAGGGTCTTCGAGGGGGACGAGGAGCGCTACCTCGCGATCATCGGCGTCTTTTCCGCCCGGACCTCGGCCTTCATGGGCGTCCGTTCGGAGGTCTACGTCATCGCGAGGAACAAGGCCAACGGAAGGATGTCCTGGATCATCGCCGAGTACGAGACCAATACCAACAGCTACGATCCCGCCCACGGCTTCTCCGGATACACGACCCGCAAGGCCGCCTTTTCGACGACGCCGCGGGGCGAGCTCCTCATCGACCTCGAGTCCGCCGTCCGCGAGACGAGGATCTCCCTGGTCGCCGACTTGAAGCGCGGCCGATCGCGCGCCCTCTCGGCGCCGCTCTGGATCGAAGGGAACCTCCAGATCGATTACGGCGTCGGCCTCAGGATCGGATCGACCCGGCCCTTCTCCTTGATCTTCGACCCGGAATCCATGAGGGAGGCCCTCGACGTCCCCGTTGACGCGGTGGAGGTGCGCGCCTTCTCCTGCTGCCCCTCCTTCATAAAAGGCGACAAGCCGGTAGCGTTCGCCTGCTTCCCCTACGGCCAGCACTACTTCATCGACAACAGGCACGACGCGCGGCTCGCCGCGAGCGAGGAGGACGCCGAGCGCGCGGCCGAGGCCTTCATCGGGACTACGGACTTCAAGCGGATGGCGGGGGAGGATATCAAGAAGCCTATCCTCGTCAGCATGGTCCTGGGCGCCATTCTCAACTGGGGCCTCATCGCCTTCCTCGTCGTCATGCTCATCCTCAGGCGCTGAGGAGGCCTAGCCGAGACGCCGCGCGGCGAGCCTTCCGGTCAGGGCCGCCGTGGGGACGCCCGCGGGGCTGTAGGCCCATTGCCCGGCCTTGAGGATCCGCGGGAGCGCGGTGCCGGGCGACGCGAAGGCTCCGAAGAGATCGGAGGGCGCGGGCACCTCCTCCTCCAGGCTCCAGCCGGTGATCGCGCCATCGGAGACGCCGAAGAGCCGTTCCAGGGTAGCGGGCGTGGACGAGGCCTTGAAGAGCAGCCTGCTTCTCAGGAAGGGATAGATGGAGGAAGCGAGGGCGTCGATGATCGCGTCCTCCATCGCGGCCTTGAAGAATTCGTAGCGGTCCGTTTCCCTGATCGCGCTGAAGAGCCGCCCGTCGACGAGGAGGCTCGCCGTGAGGCCGGTCTTTCCCTCCGGCGCGAGGCCCGGGTCCCTGAGGCAGGGGATGCCGATCTCGAGGGTCGCGCGAGCGCAGAACTCGCGGATCCAGGCGAGGAGGCGGTTCTCGTCTCCTCGCGGGAATCGCTCGACGAGGGCGTCCTGGTCGGCGCCCCTGAGGGGGCCCAGCCCGATCCGCGACGGCGTGTAGAGGAAGTGCCCGTCGGAGAGGCGCGCGAAGGTCTCGGGCGGCTCGTCGACGGCGAGGTAGAGGCAGAACGCCGATTCGCCGCCCCTTCCCCGGAGATAGGATTCCCGTTCCCGTTCGAAGGCCGCTCGGCTCCGTCCGTCCAGGGAGGACGCGTCGACGCACCGGTACAGGGCCTTGAGGTCGGCCGCCCAGACGAGGGCGTCGAAGGGGCGCGCGACGCCGTCCTGGTCGATGACCTCGTTCGCGCGGAGATCCACGCGCTTCGCTTCGCGCCCCCTCTGGATCGTTCCGCCCCGCTCGGTCAGCCGCTCGGCCAGGGCGGCCGGAAGGCGGGCGGTCCCCCCTTCCGGGTAATGATAATCGAGGAAGGTGTGGAAATAGCCGAGGGCGAACGCCGCGCTCGTCCCCTTGAAGAAATGCTGGCTCAGCATCTCCCGGAGCGAGGGGGCGGAAACCGTCCTCATGAGGAAGGCCTCGATGGATTCGGCGTCGTTCGCGAGCCGCAGCGCGGCCAGGATGAAGGACGGGAACCAGGGCAGCGTTTTCCGGATCGCGTAGCCCGGATCGGAGAGCGGGCCGCGGAAGAAGGGGTTGTCGACGCCGTTGATCGTCCGCATGAGCCCCGAATAGGAAAAGGCGCGGTCGAACACGGCCCCGAGGTCGTCGCCCGAGGCGGGGAAGAGCTCGTTCAGGGCTCGCTCGTACGCGCGCGCGTCGGCCATCGACCTGAACCGGACAAGCTTATCCTCTATGCCGACGGTGACGGGGCTCTTCCTGAACGTAACGTCGAGGCCGAGGCCTCTCGCCATGGGAAGCACGATTCCGGAATTCTCGAAGGCACGGGGGCCGCAATCGAAGTAGAAGCCGCTCCTCGAGAAGGAGCCGACGAGGCCGCCTACCGAGTCGCTCCGCTCGAGGACGAGGGTCTCGTGCCCCGCTTTCAGGGCGTAGGCGGCCGCCGTCAGGCCCGCGAGCCCGGCGCCGACCACGACGACCCGTTTCCGCCTCATAGGCCTCCCAGTTCCGCGCTTTTCTCCCAGATCTCCTCGGCGGCCCCGTCGTCCAGGGCGTGGGGCGCGGGCCGGGCCTCGGTCGTGAGGTTGAAGTACTTCCCGTTCGCGTCAGCGACCTCGGGCGATACGCCGAGGAAGTACAGGGCTTTCGCCGATACCTCGGGGGAGAAGGCGAGGGGGTCGATGAGCAGCTTCTTCATGCGCCGATAGGAGGGTTCGTTCTGCTGTCCGATGGAGGTGACGACGTTGCCCGGATGCATGGCGTTGATCGTGACGCCGCTCCCCTCGAGGCGGCGGCTGAAGACGCGCATGGCGAGGAGCTGGGCCGTCTTGGCGGCGCCGTAGCTCCGGAGGCCCGTGTACCTCCTGCGTTCCCAGCCGAGGTCGTCCGCATGGACGCCCGAGAGGGCGAATCGGTGGCCTTCCGAATTGACGAGGAGGACGCGCGTACGGCCCCATGCCTTCAGGCGGTCCATGAGGAGGCAGTTCATCACGAAGGACGCGAGGTGATCGACCTGGAACACGAGCTCGATGCCGTCCGCGGAGAGGAGCTTCTTGGTGGAGAAGATTCCGGCGTTGTGGATCAGGACGTCGACGCGTTCGAGCGCGGAGAGCCTGCGCGCCGCCTCCTTCGCCTGGGCGAGGTCCGCGAAATCGGCGATGACGTGGTCGCAGCGCACGCCGAAATCGCGCGAGAGCGAAGCGCGGAGGGCGTCGGACTTGCCTTCGTTCCTGTTGACGAGGACGAGGTCGGCGCCCCGGGAGGCGTAGAGCCGCGCGGTCTCGAGCCCGATGCCCGAGGTGGCTCCGGTGACGACGACGGTCTTCCCGGCGCAGGGATCGGGGCACTCGCGCGGCTTCGCGAATCCGTTCCGGAGGAGGGCGATCATGTCCGATATCCGGTACTGGCTGAGGTACGAACGCCTGCGGCTCATCCGAAACGCCTCCTCATGAAGCTCCGGTACGCCTTGCCGACGAAGGGGATGTTGTCGAGTATGTCGCCCCAGAGGTCGTAGTAGTCCCTTTGGCCGACGATCCGCCCGTCCCTGAGGGCGAGGCGGCTCGCCCCGTATACCGAGGAGCGGGGGTAGCGCTTGTACGAGATGATCATCTCCCATTCGAGGAAGACGGTATCCCCGGACATGGAGGCGGCGTGGACGATGAACTCGAGGTCCCGGGACCTTTCGGTGAGGCGTTCGGTCATGGCAGTGAATTTCTCGATGCCGCGGATCTCCTGGATCGAGTCCTTGAAGGCGATGTCCCGGTCGTAATACGGGAGGATGTGCGACCAATCGGGCTTGCCGCCCGATTCGTAGATGCGGGTCCAGAGCCCGACGAGCTGCTCCAGGCTTTCGATCCTCGCCTCTTCCATCCATCCTCCGCGGCGCTCGAGGAGCGGCCTTTCCGAGTATACGGCATGGTTCCCTCGGAGGCAAACGGGGCCGTCCGCCGTGGCGGATCGCCTCGCGCGGCCGTGCAAGATCCTCCGCGCCGTTCTATACTCGACGGCGGCGCCCGGAACGGGCGGCCGAGAGGAGCCGAGCGTGGACATACTGGACGACGAGGCCTTCATCCGCGGCGTGGAGGGCCTCATCAAGCCGGGCGAGGTGTGCGACCTGCATTTCTACCAGAAGCTCAAGAAGGCCTTGCCCCGCGCCCTTTTCAGGGAAGCCCTCATCAGGGCCTCCCGGAAGACTCCCCGGATGGGCTTCGTCATCGAGCCCTACAGCCTCTTCCTCTTCTTCAGGCTCGCGGACATCGAGCGGGCGCGGTCAATGCTGCCCGACCGCTACGAGCTCGTTCCCGCCAAGTTCTTCGAGGACGGAGAACCGGGATACTACTTCGGCACGGGCGTCTTCAACACGAGGGCCACCACCTTCTGGGGAGCCCGGCAGGAGTCCTATCTCGTGGCCCGGGACCGGGAGACGGGGCTCCCGTCGTGGATCTTCATCGATATCCTGAGCAATACCATCATGGCGATGCCCAAGCCCGGGATCGCGGACGCAAACAGCCCCGGGGCCATCCACACGACGAACTCCAAGGGGGAGATCCTCGTCGACTTCAAGGAGAAGGGCTCTGGGAGGAGGATCGCGGCGCGTGCGAGCCTCCGGGGCGCGCGGCCCAGGAAGCCCGACGAGGACATATGGCTCATGGGCAACACGTCCATCTCCTACGCGAAGCATCTCCTCCATCGCTCGGACGAGCCCTTCGCCGTGGTATTCGATCCGGCCGAGATCGAGGAGGCCCTCGAACTTCCGCTCGACGGCGTGGAGATCATCGAGAATAGCCTCTTTCCCGGCCTCATGGAGGAGAAGCCCTGCGCCGCGCTCTGCTTCCCCTACGCCCAGCACTACGTGGCGGACAGCCCCGGATGCCGTACCCGGGTCCGGGACCGCGAGGACATGGTGAGGATCTACAACGGCCTCGGGGATTTGAGCGGCGTGAAGGCCTTCTCGCCCAGGCTCATCAGGAACCAGCTCCTCGCGGGCGGGGCCGTCATGGCCGCGGCCCTCGCGGCGCTGCATATTATCCTGCTTTTCCGGTGACCCCGGCGCCTCAGGTCTTGAAGCGGGCCATCTGATCGGCTATGGCGTCCGTCGAGTCGCTCAGGTCCTGCGTGACGCGGTTCAGGCTCTGCGTGGCCGAGACGATCTCCGAGATGCCCAGGTTGATCTCTCCGAGGGCGCCCGCCGTCTCCCGCGACGCCTGGGATACGAGCGTCGTCTGGCCGGAGATGCCGCGCGTCTGATCGCGCATCTTCCTCGTCCCTTCCTTCGCGTCCGTGGACACGTCCCTCAGCGTGCCCATGGTATCGAGGATCCGGCCGCCGCTCTCCTTGAGGCCGCCCAGGCCCGCCGCCATTATCTGGAAGGTTTCCGCAACCAGCTCGATCTGCTCGGAGACCGCGGCGAAGCTCCTCGCGGAATCGTCGCTCGCCTCCACGGCGCGGACGGTCCTGCCGACCATGTCCGCGAGGACGGACGAGATCTCCTTGGACTGGACGGAAGCCGACTCCGCGAGGCGGCGGATTTCCTCCGCGACCACGGAGAATCCCCTTCCCGCGTCGCCCGCGTGCGCGGCCTCGATGGCCGCGTTCATGGCGAGCATGTTCGTCTGTCCCGCGATGCCGGCGATGACGCCGGTCATCTCGTCGATCGCCGCGATGCCTTCCTTGATGGCGCTCACCGCCTCGTTCGACGAGGAGAGCTTGGCGCTGCCTTCCCTGCCGCGCTCGACGAGCTCGTCGGCGGCGCCGCGCCGCTCCTCCGCGATCCGGGCCATGGAGTCCACGTCGCCGATTATCCCGTTGATCGCCGCGGACGCCTCCTCGACGGCATCCGCCTGCCCGCCGACCTTCGCGTCCAGCGCGGCGATCTCCTCGTCGATGCGCTTGATCCCCGCGTCGGCGGCGTCCACGGCCTCGTTGAGGCCGTTGGCCGTCCGCGAGATGCTCGCGAGGTTGGAGGATATCTCGGTGATCGAGCTCGAGACCTCCTCGTTGCCGGCCGCGAGGTCGTGCTTGAGCCCCGAGGCCTTAAGCGAGGACGCCTTCACGGAGTCGACGATGCCGCGGAGCTTCTCCACGAAGCGGTTGAAATTCGCGGAGAGGACGCCGAATTCGTCGAGGCGCTTCACCTGGAGGCTCGCGGTGAGGTCGCCCTCTCCCTCCGCGATGCCGCGGAGGCGGTCGTTTATCCTCGATACGATCTTGAAGATCGCGAAGTGGAAGAAGAGGGCCTGCGCGACGGAGAGCGCCACGATCGTCGTCGCGAGGACGGCGAGGAGGATCCGCGAGAAAAGGAGGTTGCGCCGGATATCGTTCCCGCTCACGAGGGCGTAGCCCTTCGCCTTCACGGTCAGGTTGTCGAGCTCTGCGGTCATGGCGGCGAAGCTCGTTTCGGCGTCTCCTCTGGAAAGCGACGCCTCCGCCGCCCCGTAGTCTCCTGAGTCGCAGGCCTCGAGGAAGCGGTCGATGGCCGATATCCATTCCGCCATCGCATTCTCGGAGCCCGCGACCGCGGCCTTGAAGCCCTCGTCGTCCCATTTCATGAGCTTCTTGAAGGCGGCGAAGTCGTCCGCGGCCTCCTGGCGCTTCGTCTCCACGAAGAGCCTGGATTCGACCGCCGCGGAACTTCCCTTCTCCAGGGAGCGGAGGAGAGACGAAGCGTCGCGTTCCGTCTCGATGGCCATACGCGCGGACCGGTAGAGGCGCTCGGTCCCCTCGAGCTGCTCGTCGACGAGGAGGGTGAGATGGGCGTCGAAGCCCCTGAACGTAAAGAAGGAGAAGCCGAGGAGGACGAAGACGGCCGCCACGTAGGCGCCGAAAGAGAAAGAGAGCTTCGTCTTGACCGTAACCGCCATTGAACCTCCGTGGGCGAGGGCTGATCGTCCCAGAGCCGCGAGTTCTCCGAGCGGAATACGCCGATGCCCGCTTATTTCAGTATACAATATCGGTACGGGACGTCAAGCTTGGGCCCTTCGCGCGTTGACACCGCGTCATGCAAAGTCGGCGATCGCGGCTTTCGCGTCCTAAGCGCGCGTTGATTGGAGGGGCGTCGCCGGCGTGCTGAGCATCGGCACGGGGCGGCCCCCGCTCGCCCGCTATTCGCGCCCCGCCTCGTGCGCGTCGATGTCGAGCGCGTCCCAGGGATACTTGATCCACGCGTCTGGGACGACCGCGCCCTGGTAGACGGTCTCGATCTCGTCGGGGAGGGACGCCTCCTTGGGCTTGTCCTTCTGGTGGAGGACGGCGACCCGGATCTCCTTGACGCCCGAGAGGAGGAGCTCCCGCGCGCAGTAGGCGAGGGTGACCCGGGTGTCGTCCACCTCGTCCACGAGGAGGACGCGCTTCCCCGCGAGGGTCCGCTCGACCTCGTCGATCCACTGGATCTTCTTGGGCACGGGGCGCGGGGCCTCGCCGGATTCGTCGGAATAGCGCCTGAGCCCCACGGCGTAGACGTCCTTCTTCACGAAGGTCTTGAGGATGCGCGCGGGTATGAATCCGCCCGAGGCGATGGCGACGATGAGGTCGGGCTCCCAGCCCGACGCCTTGATGTCGGCCGCCACTTTCTGGACCAGCCTGTGGACGTCGACGTAGCGGACGAAGATCCGCTCCTCATCGGGACGGATCATCGTTCCCCCCTCTTGAAAGCGTCGCCCAGCGCGGCCGGCGCGAGGAGCCCGCGCTTGTCCTTGCGGAGCCCGTCCACCACGAGGACGGAGAGCGTGGCTGCGTACGGAAGCATCCCCAGCACGTTGGGAGATATCCCGAGCGGCTGGAGGAGGTACTGGAGCACGAAGATCCCGCCGAAGAGGAGGGAGCCCCAGAAGGCGCGGAGCGGCTTCCAGACGGAGAAGATCGTGAGGGCGACGACGATCCAGCCGCGGCCCGCCGACATGCCCTCGACCCATGAGGCCGAGTAGGAGAGGGAGAGCTGGGCCCCCGCGATCGCGGCGATGGCGCCGCCCGAGCAGACGCAGGCCCAGCGGTAGGCGTTCACGGGGAGGCCGAGGGAGTCGGCGGCCTTGGGGTTCTCGCCGATGGCCCTGATCCTGAGGCCGACGCGGGTCCGCGCGAGGAGGAAGGCGAGGGCGGCGCCGAGGGCCAAGGCGATGTAGAAGAAGGGATCCTGCCCGAAGAGGATCTTCCCGATGCCGGGGATGCGGGTGAGGAAGCCCATGTCCACGGGACCGAGCCGCATCGCCGCCGCCTGCCCGACGAAGGGCTTGCCCCAGAGCCCGGCGGCCCCCGTCCCGATCATCGTGAGCGCGAGCCCGGAGACGGTCTGGTTGGCGCGGAGGTTGACGGAGGCGAAGGCGTGGAGCGACGCGAGGGCCGCGCCCGCGACGGCCGCGATGAGGATCCCGAGCCAGGCGGAGCCCGTGGCCGCCGTCCCGGCGAATGCGGCGAAGGCGCCGAAGGCGATGAGGCCCTCCATGCCGAGGTTGAGGACGCCCGAGCGCTCGGTGAGTATCTCCCCGAGGGTCCCGAGGAAGAGGGGCGTGGCGAAAACGAGGCTCCGGTAGAGCACCGAGTGGATGAGGCCGTTCATCTCCCGCCCCCTTCCCCGCGCTCGACCGCGACGCGGATCCTGTTGGCGGCGAAGTACTCGCCCGCGATCAGGAAGAGGAGGACGGTCCCGTTGAAGACCTGCACGGTGGAGGCGGGCAGGCCCATGGATATCTGGATGGAGTCGCCGCCCACGATGATGCCGGCGAGGAAGAAGGCGGAGAGGGGGAGGAAGCGGGCGTCGAGCTTGGCGAGCCAGGCGGCGATGATGGCGGTGAAGCCGTAGCCCGCGGAGATGGTGTCGGGATAGGTCATGTGCTTGTGGTTGGCCGCGACCTCGTTGAAGCCGGCGAGCCCCGCGAGGGCGCCCGAGACGAGCGAGACCGCGAGGGTGATGAGGCGCGCGTCGATCCCGGCGTAGCGCGCGGCCTCTCGGTTCTCGCCGAGCACGCGGACCTCGTAGCCGAACTTGGTCCTCGTCGTGAGGACGAGGACGAGGACGATCGCGAGGGCGGCGAGGACGAGGGTGGCCCAGGGTATGCGGGTGCCGGGTATGAGGTCGAGGAGGGCGCCCGGCCCCAGGTTGTCCGTGTAGGGGAAGCCGTGCTGGGTCCTGCCCATCCAGGGGCCGACGATGAGGAAGCGCACGAACTCGGCGAGGATGTAGTTGAGCATGAGGGTGGAGATGATCTCGTTCACGGAGAAGCGGTTCTTGAGGAAGCCCGCCGCCAGCCCCCAGAGCGCCCCTCCGGCCATGCCCGCGATGCCCATGAGGGGGAGGAGGAGGACGCCGGGCGTTCCGGCGAGCGTGAGGCCGACCCAGGTGGCGGCGGACGCTCCAGCGAGGATCTGGCCCTCTGCGCCGATGTTCCAGTACTTCCCCTTGAACGCCACGATGAGGCCCGCCCCCGCGAGCATGATGGGGAGGGAGCGCGACACGGTCTCCCCGAGTCCGTAGCTCGAGAGGAAGCCGGAGCGGAAGATCCTGTAGAGCCCGAGCGCGGGATTCTTCCCCGATACGGCGAAGACGAGGGCCATGGCGGCGAGGCCCGCGAGGAGGCTCAGGCCCAGGACTCCGGCGCGGAGGGCGGGGCCGGGAGCGACGCGCTCCTCGGCGCGGATCAGGATCCTCATGGCGCCGCCCTTCCGGGCGCCGCCTTTCCGGGCGCCGACCCTTCCTGGGCCTCCGGGATGCTCTTGGAGCCCGCCATCATGAGGCCCACGTCCTCGAGGGAAACCTTCGACGGATCGAAGACGCCCATGAAGCGGCCGCGGAACATGACGGCCGCGCGGTCGCAGAGCTGGAAGATCTCCTCGAGGTCCTCGGAGACGAGGAGGACGGCGCCGCCCGAGTCCCGCCGCCGGAGGAGCTGGGACCTGATGTACTCGGTGGCTCCGACGTCCAGGCCGTAGGTTGGGTGCGAGGCCACGAGGATGGCGGGATCGTTCAGGATCTCCCGCCCTATGATGAGCTTTTGGATGTTGCCTCCGGACAAATGCTTCATGGGGCTGGATATGGACGGCGCGGAGACGTTGAAGCCGTCCACGATGTCCTCCGCGCGGCCCTTGATCGTGTCGTAGTCCAGGAAGACCACGTCGGAGAAGGGCTTCGCGTGGTGGCTCTTCAGCACGGAGTTCTCGTAGATGAGGAGGTTGGGCACGATACCGAACTTGATGCGCTCCTCCGGGACGTGGGAGACGCCGAGTCCGGCCATGACGCGCGCCGACTCCCCGGCGACGTTTTTCCCGCCCAGGAGGACTTCCCCGGCGACGGGCTTCCTGAGACCGGTGAGGGCCTCCACGAGCTCGCGCTGGCCGTTCCCGGAAACGCCCGCGATGCCGAAGATCTCGTTCCGGTAGAGCCTGAGCGAAACCCCGCGGACGGCTTCCGCGCCGCGGTCGCCGAGGGCGCGGAGGCCGCGCACCTCCATGGCGAGCTCCCCGCGGGGGAGGTCGGAGCGCGAGAGCGAGAGCGCCACGTCGCGGCCGACCATCATGCGCGCGAGCTCCTCGCGGCTCGCCGTCCGCGGATCGGCCGATCCCGCGTTCCGCCCCTTGCGGAGCACCTCCACGCGCGTGCAGACCGAGGCGATCTCCTCGAGCTTGTGGCTGATGATCACCGCCGCCTTTCCCTCCGCGGCCATGAGGCGGAGCGCGGCGAAGAGCTCCTCGGCCTCGAAGGGCGTGAGCACGGAGGTGGGCTCGTCCAGGATGAGGAGCTCGGCGCCGCACATGAGGGCCTTCACGATCTCCACGCGCTGCTGCTCGCCGGCGGAGAGCTGCCAGACGGGGGCCTTGGGCTCCACGGGGAGCCCGAAGCGCGAGCCGAATTCCTCGATGCGGGCGACGACTGCCCGCGCGGGATCGAGGAAGGGCGAGCCGGGGAGGCCGAGCGCGACGTTCTCCGCGACCGTGTGGTTCTGGACGAGCATGAAGTGCTGGTGGACCATGCCGATGCCGCGGCGTATGGCGTCCCGCGGGGAATCGAGGCGGACCGGCTTGCCGCCTAAGGCGATCTCGCCCGAGTCGGCCCGGTAGAGGCCGTAGAGGACGTTCATGAGCGTGGTCTTCCCCGCGCCGTTCTCGCCGAGGAGCCCGACGATCTCGCCTCCGTCGACGCGGAAGTCCACGGCGTCGTTGGCGACGAGGCCGCCGAAGGCCTTGCGGATGCCGGTCATCCGCGCGCCCGGGAATCCACCCATCAGATCGCCCTCCCGTGAAGACTATGCCAGATGCGCGCGCGAAAAAAAAGGGAGCCGCCCGGGCGACCGAGGGGTCGGCGGGGCGGCTCCCGGGCGCGGCCGATCGGCCGCGCCTGTCGGGAAGGGGGCTCAGTTCGAGGAGGGAATCTTCCCCGCGACGTTGGCGACGAACCAATCGATCGAGATGAGCTCGGCGAGCGTGGCCTTGGCGCCGGCGGCGTAGCGCTCCTTGCCGGCCTGGTCGACGATCGGGCCGGTATAGGGATCGAAATCGACGGGAGTCTTCTTCATCTGGTCGAGGCGCTTGAGGACGAGGTCGTAGGCGTTCATCTCCCCGAGGTCCGGGGTCTTGACCTTGTAGGCCTTGAGAGCGTCCACGAACTTGGGATTGACGGGCTCGCCGAACTTGCCGCCCAGGTCCGCCGCGCCCTCCGCGGCCAGCCAGAAGTAGTCCTCGCTCTTCCACTTCCCGTCGTGGAGGTCGTTGAGGATCTTGCGGTAGAGGGGCGTCCAGTTCACGAGCTGGCCGGAGACGCAGGAGTCCGGGCCCTTGTCCTGCATGGGGCTGTAGTGGCCGAAGGTGTAGACGGTCTTGCCGGCCTTCATGTTCTCCTGGCCGACCTCGACGACGGTGGCGGTGTCCTCGGTGAAGGCGAGGGCGTCCGCGCCCGAGGCGATGAGGGCCTGGGCGGCCTCGCGCGCCTTGGCGGGATCGTACCAGGCGTTGATCCAGCGCACGTCCACGACGGCCTTGGGATTGGCGTCGCGGACGCCGAGGGCGAAGGCGTTGATGTGGCGGATCACCTCGGAGATGGGGAAGGCGCCCACGTAGCCGATCTTGTTCGTCTTGGTGAGGGCGCCGGCCATGACGCCGTTCAGGTAGTACATCTGATAGAGGTCGGCGAAGTAGGTGCCGACGTTGTCCCCGCGCTTGAAGCCCGAGCAGTGCTCGAACACGGCCTTGGGGTAGAGCTTGCCGGCCTCGACGGTCTCGTCCATGTAGCCGAAGCTGCAGGTGAAGACGATGTCCATCTTCTCGTCCTTGACGAACTGGGAGATGACGGGGGAGGCCTTGCCCTCGGGCACGCTCTCGATGAACTTGGTCTCGAGCCAGGGCATTTCCTGGACGAGCGCCGCGCGCGCCACGTCGTGGGCGTTGGTGAAGCCGAGGTCGCCTACCGGGCCGACGTACACGAAGCCCGCCTTGATCTTCTTGCCGCCCGCGGCGGACGTCCCGTCCTTCTTGGAGCAGCTCGCGGCGCCGAACGCGATGGCCGCGATCGCGGCTGCGGCGAGCGCCGACCGTACTACCTTCTTCATGCTCTCCCTCTCCTTCCCGGGGATGTCCCGAGGCCTCCTGTATAGCCGCCGCTCGCTCGGAAGGTCAAGGCTGGGCGATAAGGACGCGCGCGGATGGCTTCGGAGATCCTTCGCGAAGCTTACGCGCTGAATCGATTCCGTAAGGGATCGATCGAGGAGGGGCGAAGGAAGGAGCGAGGATCAGAGAAGGATCGATCAAGAGCTCTCGCCGGAGCTGCCGCGGAAGCCCGGGATGCGCTTCACCTTCGGGAGGGAGAATTTCAGGCGCATCGCGAGGAGCCTGAGGCCTGTCGTCACCAGGATGGAGAGGAAGGGGAGCCACCAGGCCTCGCCCAATCCGAGGCGATAGCCCGCCCAGAGAGCGAGGGCGCCGGCCGCCGCCGCCGTCGCGTAGAAGTCGCGGCTGATCATGGCGGGGATCTCCTGGACCATCATGTCGCGGGCCACGCCCCCGCCGCAGGCGGTGATGACGCCGACGAATACGACGCCGACCAGGCCCAGTCCCGACCGCGCCGCGAGGGAAGCGCCCAGCGCGGCGAAGGTCCCGAGACCGATCGCGTCGAGCACCTTCACGGCCATCCAGACCTTAGCGATGCGCGCCGCCATGATGATCACGAGGATGCCCATGCCGATGCAGATGAGGAGGTACTTCTCGTCGACGAAGGCGGCCGGGGGAGCCCTGCCCAGGAGGAGGTCGCGGAGGACGCCGCCGCCCACGCCGGTCAGGACCGAGAGCACGATGACGCCGAGGAAGTCCAGCTCGTGCTTGACCGCCTTGAAGCCGCCGGATACGGCGAAGACCGCCGTTCCGACGTAGTCGAGGACGAGGAGCACCGCGCTCACGGGGCCATTGGGATCGATACCGATTGGTCCGTCCGGCATGGCGGGAATCTTAACGCGCCGGGGCGGCCGCCTTCAAGGACCGCGCCCTCCGCTTTACGCGGCGGGCGGTCAGGTAGGAAGCATCGAGAGGAACGAGTCGAGCGATACGGTCTCGTAGCCCTCGCCCCCGAGCCATTCCTCGCGGACGTAGCCCCAGTCCGCGAGGAGGAGGCGGACGGGACGATCGGCCCTTCCCTTGAAATGATCGACCTGGTCGTCCACGAAGACCGCCCCGTCCGCCCCGCGCGCGGCCATGGAGCGGTCGATGAAGCCGAGCTTGGATTCCTTGCCCGAGCAGACGACGCGCTCCGCGTCCCAATCGATCCCGTGGCGGGCGAGAATCTCGAGGATGAAGGAGGCTTCCTTCGTCGAGAGGATGATGATGTCCTGATTCGAAGAGCGGCGCGCGAGGGCCTCGGCGACCCCGGGGTAGAGGGGATTGAGCGCGAACCAGCGATCTGGATCGTTCTTGAGGAGGTCTCCGCGGACGCGGTAGAAGAGCTCGTGGAAGCGGGCGTCGAGATCGGCATGCCGCGCGGCGAGGGCGTCGAAGTCGGCCTGGGAATCGAGCGCCAGGCCCTCGCGGAGGGCGAGGTGGAGGAGGAGGTAGTCCGCGCCTCGCCTGATGTGCGGCCGCATGCGCGCGAACTCGGCTTCCTCCGCGCGGGATCGGGGCGGTTCCGGCAGGCCGAGGTGGAGCGTCCAGTACGCGGCGCGGGAGACCGCGTAGCATTCGGGTAGGCTGTCGCAGAGGACCCCGTCGAAGTCGAGGAACCAGAGGGTTCGCATCGCGCCGCTTCCCTAGAGCGCGATCTTGTAGAGCCTATTGCCCGGGCCGTTCAGCCGGTTCACCGGGCTCTGGATGATGTAGACGAAGGTCCCGTCGGATACGATGGGGCCCGTGGTGTTCACCGGGGTCCATACGGAGGACTGGAGGGCCCCGCCGGGAAGGGCGACGCTCCGGAGCTCGCACCACCAGTCGCCCGGGGCGAAGGAAACGGTGTGCATGCCGACTGAGTCCACCGCGATCTTCTCGGTCCGGGCCAGGGACGGGATCGAGCCCATGAGGTCGCTCTGGAGCAGGTAGGTCGAGGCGCCGTCGGCGGGATCGATCGTTCCCATGCCGCTCATGAGTATGTCGCCGTCGTGGAAATACAGCGTCGATCCAGAACAGGAGAGGGCGTTCACGACGGAGAGGCCCGCGTTCGTTATTGGATATCCGGACGTATTCGTATCGAACGATGAACCGGAGAACCTGAAAAGGCTGAGGTCGTCATCCGCGGCGTTCTCCTTCCCGACGACCCAGGTATGCGTGCCGTCATTCGCGACGGCGCTCGGATCGAAGGCGGAGGATGTGCGCCACACGAGGGTCGCCTGGCCGTTCGAGGCCGGATATATCCCGACGATGAAGGATTCATCATCTTCCCGACAGGTGGCGAAGATTTCGCCTCCGATCAGCGTCATGTCGAGGAACTCATAGGAGCTCAGCCCGATGTTCCATGCGCCCGCGACCTCGGGGAAGCCTATGCTCTCGCTCGCGGGGGAGTTGTGCCAGTAGCCCGCGTCGCCGTCCAGGGCCATGGCGCCCGAGATGAAATACCGGGCGTCCAGGTCGGCCGCCGTTTCCCCGTACACCGAGGCGGAGAGGTTGAAACGCGCGTCGGCCGTTTCTATGTCGAATTCGACGTCGTCGATGCCGCCGCTCATGCCGTTGTCCCAGGTCCCTGACACGGCGGCCTCGAGGAGGACCGTCCCGTCCATGCCCGCGATCCGCGCCGTTCCGGCGATATCGCCTTCGCCCCCGTACGCATCCATGTTCATGCCGCTGAGATCGAGATCGAGCGCCATCGTTCCGTAGAATTCCGTTCCGTTCTCCCAGGCGCAATCCATCTGCAGGCGGACGTTCCCCGGGCCGGGCGCCGGAGCCTCGCAGGACGCGAGAAAGGCGGCGATGACGATGCATAGAGCGATTTGATGGATTTTTCTCATAATTCCTCCATTAGGTGGCGGCTCGGCGCCGCGCATGATCAGAATGGCGGAAGTCTAGCACGGGCCTGGGTGAAAGGGAATCATATATTCATACGAGCGGCCACGGTCCGGAGCGGCCCGCCTCACTCGAAGAGGCAGTCGCGGAAGAGGACGCGGTCCTTCGCGTTCGTGACGGACCGCACGCGGTTCCGGGCGACGCGGCATCCCGTGAAGGCGACGCTGAAGCTGGCCCCGTCCGCGGAGACGAGGGTAGAGCCGTTGTTGTCGATGATCGCGCAGCCGAGGAAATCCACGTTGGAAGCGTTCACGAGCTCGATGAGGTCGAACTCGCCGTTCGAGGAGAACTCGCAGTCCTTGAAGATCGCGTCCTGGGAATCGAAGAGCTGCAGGATGCCGTAGGTGCAGTTCCGGACGCGCGAGCGGTCCATGGAGAGGTTCCTGCTCCCCGTGAGCTCGAGGCCGTAGGTGCCGCTCCCGTCGAGGGAGCAGTCGAATATCTCGATCCCCTCGCAGAGCTCGAAGCGGAGCACGCCGCCCAGGCAGTAGCCGGGCTTCCGGTGCGCGAACTCCACGCCGTGGAAGCGGACGTTCCGCGAAGTCTGGAATTCCATGACCCAGCCGTAGGCGGGCGCGATGAGGACCCTGGCGCCGCCGGACGAGCGCACGGTGAGGTCGCTCACGGACTTCACGACGGGGTAGAAGCCGTCGTAGTTGTCCTTCCACGCGAGGTTCGCGTGCCGGACGTCGCTCCTGTCCGAGAGATCGTAGACGCCCGGTTCGAGGGTTATGACGCGGTTCGACCCGATCGCCTGGAGGAATTCCGCCGCGTTGCGGACTGTGATGAACTCGAGGCGGCCCTGGGCGCCGCGCGGCTTGAGGCCGAGGCAGTCGTCCGTGAGGGAGCGGAGGCTCTCGAGGAGGGTTCCGAGGTTCCGGTACTTGCCGAGCGCGCTCCCGAGCGCCGCGCCCGTTTCCACGTCCGCGAGGGTGAGCTGCACGACGTAGTAGTCGCCCGCCTTGCCGCAGCGGGCCGAGAGGATGCGCTCGGCAGCGAGCATGCGGCCCAGGCGGAGCTGGTTCGTCTCGTCCGCCATCTGGGAGAAGGAGAACTCGAGCTCGCGCATCGCGGCCTCGCGGTCGGCGGCGCCGACCACGGAGAAGGCGCCCGAGTCGATGGCGTAGGCCGTCACCATGGCGAGCACGGTCTGGGCGTTCTCGGAACCGAAGGAGTCCTGGCCCTGGGTACGCTCGATGCCGGCGATCACGGAGAGGACGGGGAGCCTCGGCTGCTCGGCGCCGAGCGCGA
Source organism: uncultured Spirochaetales bacterium (assembly GCA_964399285.1). GTDB lineage: Bacteria > Spirochaetota > Spirochaetia > Treponematales > JBGSOB01 > CAYNQK01. Next base: position 25,804 of record CAYNQK010000031.1, read on the forward strand.
GCTGAGCGAAGAGGGCGAGGGCGATCGCGGCCGATCGCGCGTTGGCGCGCGGGTTCTTCATCGATGCGGTTCCTTTCCGCTGAACGATAGCGCTTCCGCCCGGCCCGCGCAAGCGAAAACCCCGCGCGTCCGGCCGGTCAATCGACGAGGATCGCGATGGATATCCCGATGCCCGTGGCGGAGGCGAGGGCGGGAACGAGGTAGTAGAGGAAGCCGCTCTCCGAGAACGCGGCGCGGACCTCCGGGATCGCGAGGAGGAAGGCGGAGCCGATCGCGCCGACGCCGCCCGCCGCGATCGAGAGCATGGAGACCCCGATGCCCGCCCAGGCGGCTCCTGACCCGCTTCCGCCGATCGCGAGGGGAAGGGTCAACGCCAGCGCGGCGATGCCGGTGGCGAGGAAGCCGCCCGCCCCGAGGCTCAGGACGCCGTTGACTACGGCGAGGGGATCGTCGGTCCGGTTCTCGGCGAAGAAACCTTCCCTGGACGCGATGCAGGCGCCGAGGTAGGCGAGGGGGAGGCCGGCGGCGAGCGCGGCCCGCCCGATGCGGTTCGCCCTCTCTTCCTGGGCGAGCTTTTCATCGCGCGCCCGTTTCTCGGCGTCGATCGCGGCCCTGGTCCCTTCGCCGAGGCCATCGTAGAGCGCGCGCTTGATGGCGGCGCCGTATCCTCCCGAGTTCGCGAAGCTCGCGTAGGCGGTCTCGCCCGAGGAGTCAGGCTCCTCCGGGCTCAGCCCGAGCGCGATGAGCCTTTTCACGAGGGCGAGGTCGTCCTCCGTGGCCCCGCCTTCGCTCGAGAGCCTTCTCCCGTGCATCGCGACGTAGGCGTGGAGCGCGTTCTTCCCGTCGGGGAACCTGAAGCGCGGATCGAAGCCGCGATCGATGAGGACGAGGGCCTTCGCCGCCTCGCCGGCTCGGAGCGCGCCCTCGAGGATGGCTCGCCGCTCCGCCCCTTCGGCGGGCGCGAGGCCCGCGTCGAGGCAGTAGGAGACGAGCGCCGGGGCGGAGCGGTTCTGGCAGGCGATCTCGAGGAGGCCGCGGCCCCGGGAATCGCGGAAGCGGAGGTCGGCGCCGCCGTCCGCGAGGGCCTTCGCGCATTCGGCCGAACGCGCGGCCTCGAGGGGGAACGAGCCATCCGGGCCGGGAGCGTTCGGATCGACCGCCTTCCCCGCGAGCCTCCGCGCGAGGGCGGCGTTGTCGGCTTCTACCGCTTTCATGAGCAGCGCGGTTCCTTCCGGTCCCGGCGGCGACGGAAGGGCGCCGCGATCCAGGAGCCAGGAAGCGCACTCGTGCAGGGCGGGATGCCCGGCGATCATGAGGAGCGCGTCCGCGCCGTCCTCGGCGACGGGCGTCGATACGGAGACGCCGCATTCCAAGAAAGCGCCGATGATCGCGATGAGGCCGGCGGCGTCGATGTCCCGGTAGGAATCGCGGGCGGGGACGAGGGCGCGGATGCAGGAGGGGTAGGCGCTCCGTATCCAGGAGATTCCCGGTTCGCCGAGGGCCTTCCCCGCCGCCATGAAGCGCGTCGCGAGCCTGCCCCCTCCGCGCTCGCAGGCGATGAGGAGGGCGGATTTCCCGTTGCCGTCCGAGAGGAGCATGCCCTCCGCGCCGTTCCTCGCCATGAGGGCGAATATCGCGTCGAGATCGGATTCGGAATAATCCCTATTCCGCGCCAGGAAATGCCAGGCATCGGCGCCGTCGTCGTTGACCGAGGCGGGGTCGGCGCCCGCCTCGAGCAGCCTGAGCGTCATCGCGGGCGGGACCTCGAATTGCAGGGCGATCGCCAACGGCGTTCTGCCGCTCCTCGCTCGGGCGTTCGGATCCGCGCCGGCCTCGAGGAGCATCCCGAGCGTCTCCGCGTCATGGCCCGAATACCGGAGGTACTCGTCGAGGACGCGGTCGCCGTCGTGGTAGGGGAGGTTCGGATCGGCGCCCGCGGAGAGGAGGAGGCCCGCGAGCGCCTTGTTCCCGCGGTAGAGCGCGAGCCAGAGCGGCGGATACCCGGTGCCGTCCGCGGCGTTCGGATCCGCTCCCGCGTCGAGGATCGCCCGTACCTCCTCCGCGCTCGCGTCCTCGACGATGGCGCGGGTCAGGGCCGTGCGGTCGTCCTTCCCGATCTCGTTCGGGGATTTCGCGGCGCGGGTTCGCCCTTCGGCGCGGGCCCGTCCCTCGGCGCATATGCCCGCAGATGCGAGCCACGCGATCGCGGCCGCGAGGGCCGCCCCTCGGACGACGCGGAGGAGCGCCGCGGAACGGCATAGGATTTTCAGATGATCTTCCATGATGGAAGGAGGATACCCCCGGGGTCCTGCGCGGTCAACCGAAGGCCCGCGGGAGAAGAAATAAAAAAGGGCCGCCCGGGGGG
>CAYNQK010000032.1:0-27747 GCA_964399285.1 uncultured Spirochaetales bacterium
CGCCCTAGAGGGCGGCCCCTTTTCTTTTCCGCTCGTCCGATTCCCCTCTCAAGGATGGCGCCGCATTTCACTTTCGGCCATCCTCCCGTTCTCTTCAGAGTGAAACGGTTCCGGTTCCGCGATTCCCTCAGGCGCCTATGCGGGCATCGTCCGACCCTATTTTCCCGCCCTCTACGACGATCGCGGATTCCTCCGAGCTGACCGCTCGCCGTTCCTCCCCGCTTCCCGCGGCGGAGAGGAAAATGCAGTACTGTCCCGCCCAATACGCGATCATGAGGATGAGGGACGCGAAGGGGAAATCGCCCGCGAACCACTTGTAGCCCAGGATCGTATCGCTCGCCACGAAAAGGAGCGCTCCCGCGAAGGCCGTCCGCTCCCGTCTACCGTGGCCGCTCTGCGCCCAGGCCCGCCAGAGCATGGTGGTGATCACGAACATGTAGACGACGGCAGGGATCGCCAATTTCGCCTTAAATGGATTGAGGAGGCAGAAACCCGCTATCCCGTAGGAATAGGAGGCGGCGCAGGGCAGGAGGGCGGGCTTCCTCGACTTGCCCGCGAAGGCGACGATATAGAGCGCGTTCGCCCCGAGGAAGGCGGCGATCCCGATGAGCTTGAGCGGCGTCTCGAGGAGCACGTCTCCCGCGATCGAGCAGACGAGACCGGCCGCCACGAGCTTCCGGTACCTCCCCTTCCACGGCGAGTTCAGGATGAGGAGCGCGAGCGGAAGGGCCTTCATGACGAGGTACAGGAATTTCGGGCCGTTCGCTCGAGCGAAAAAATACGCGATGGCGAGCAGGACGTACAGGACGGTGAGCGCGTGGCGCGGGATCCTGAGGATCCCCTCCTGGCGATGCGTCATGGTCGATACCTCTTTTATGCAATGATGCTTTTTCCGCCGTACAGGATGATGGCGCCCCTCAGGGAAGTCAAGCGCCTTTTTATTGAAAATCGACGTTCCGGGGTTGAATAGTCGCCGCCTTCTCAAAAAAACGGGAGGCGCCCGCAGGCCCCTCCCGTTCACCGCGCGCTGGAAAGAGGTTTCTTACTCGTCCTCGGTTTCCTCGCTCGGCCCGAGGATGGCGGTATCGACCTGGGAGGCCTTCTCCTTGAGGGACGTGGAGAAGACCATGCGGGGCGCGGCCGTCTCCGGCTTCGCGGGCACGAGGATCTCCGCCTGAGTCTGCGGATTCTTCATGACCCGGGCCTTCCTCGCCGCGAGCACCTTGAGGGACATGTGCCCGACCCGGCCCATAGAGACCCGCTCTCCCAGGAGGAGTCCGGATTCGGCGGTGGCGAAGAAGTCGTCGATGAGCTGCTTCGTCTGAGCGATGGAGAGGCCGTTCTTCCCGGCGACGTAGCGCGCCATTCCGTTCAGGGTGAATTGGTCCGCGCCGGGTTCCTCCACCTGGGAGAGGCCGCGGTTCAGCTTCATGAAGCCGTTCGTTATGTAGATCGCGGCCTCGCGCACGCGCCGGTCCTGCTCGTGGACGTCGAGGTCGGGGGAGCACACCACGATGCGGTAGACCTGCGAGGTGGCCTTGATGGGGCCCTTGGAGAACGCGAGGGGCTTGTCCTTCTCGGGCGGCGAGGCGAGGGCCGCCCCCTTGCCGGACACGATCTCGGGGACGTCCGTCCTGAGCTTGATGGAAGCGTACTCGAGCCAGCGCTCCCCGCCCTGGTCCGGCCCGAGGCTCAGGAGCGATCCCGAATACGTGAGCGCGATGAGGCCCCTCCCGTCCTCGGGCGGAAGGCCTTCCTTCTCATCCATGCCCAGGAGCTTGGCCTGGTCGGTGAAGAGGTCGTACTTCGCCTTCCAGTTGACCGCGAGGCGCTCGCGCAGGCCGTCGTCGCCCGCGCCTCCCTCCTCGCCCGCCATGAGGTCGATCTGCCTGCGGATCTCGGCGGGCAGGCCCTCGTACTCTTTTTCACCCATGGTATTCCCCTATTCGCCACCCGCCGCGTTGATGGTCATCTCGGTCTTGCCGATGAGGATGACGTCGCCCGCGCGGAGTATGCGTTTCTCGCCCTTCTGGACGGGGCGGTTGTTCACGAAGGTCCCGTTCGTGCTCCCGAGGTCCTTTATGGCGTACTCGCCCTGGGAGAACTCTATGAGAGCGTGCCGCCTGGAGACGAGGCTGTCGTCGGGGAGCGCGATGTCGCAGTGCGAGCCCCTCCCTATGAGGAATTTTTTAGGGAGGAACATCGACCTGTCCTTGAAGCGGAGCGAGAGCTTCCTCTCTTTGGCTTCCCGCGCGCGCTGGCTCCTCTTGAAGACCGTCGTCTCGTTCATGGCTAGATCATATATCCCTTTCCGGGTCGTTTCAACGTTTTTTCCTCCCTTCGCTTTTTTCCGCGACCCCGGTCTTTCCCGGAAATCGTGGTATAATAATCCCGGCCAATCGGCCCCAAGGAGCGAAACATGGGACAGACTTTCGATTCATTGGACCCCTTCATCCAGGAGCACGTCCGCCAGCTCATGAAGCCGTCCGGGCTTCCCGAGGGCGACGAGAGCCTCGAAGCGCTCGCCTCCGCCTGGCTCGAGAAGAAAGAGACTTTCGAGAACGAGGTCGCCTCCCAGGGCATGGAGGAAATCGACTTCTTCGCCAAGGACGAGGAGCGCGGCGCCCTCGCCATGACCTACTCGGGCTCCCTCATCAACATCGGCCCCCTCGTTGACGGAAAGCGCCTCTGCGAGTACGCTTCCATCGGCCTGCGCAAGGACGTTCCCGACGCGGCGAGCGAGGACGAGAGCGCCCTCGAGGCCGACATCGAGAGCGATTCGCCCGCGGCCTTCACCAAGGGCCCGGTCAGGAAGACGAGCCCCATCCTGAAGATCGCGAAGTTCAAGAAGGCGATGGCGCCCGAGGTAGAGGAAGAGAAGCTCTCCGAGGTCACGCAGATCATCACCGACAACTTCGTCGAAGTAAACAAAACGGTCATCAGGTAGGCCCGCCGCCTAAAAACGCCGGTCGCCGCCTCCTGGCGGCGGTCGGCGCGCCCCCGACGGGCGAGAGGGAGCCGGAATGGCTGATACTCCAGAATCAATCGGCAAATACAAGATCTCGAGGCTTATCGCCAGGGGCGGCATGGGCGCGGTCTACAAGGCCGTCCACCCGACCCTGAACCGACCCGTGATCCTCAAGAAGCTCACGGTCCGCAACGCGCAGTTCATCGAGCGGTTCAAGCGCGAAGCCAAGATCATGATGGACTTCAAGCACGACAACATCGTGACGGTCTACGACCACTTCAAGGAAGGCAACTCCTACTACATCGTCCTCGAGTACGTCGACGGCTTCTCGCTCGACGAGCTCATCAAGCGCGAACGCGCCCTGCCCTCCGCACTCGCCATGAACGTCTTCCTCGAGATCTGCCGCGCGCTCAAGTACGCGCACGACTCCGGCGTCATCCACCGGGACATCAAGCCGGCCAACGTGCTCATATCGCGCACCGGCGAGGTCAAGCTCGTGGACTTCGGGATCGCCGCGTACGAGGAGGGCGAGGAGGACGGCGACGCCCTCACCACCCACGGCATGACGCTGGGCACGCCCTCCTACATGCCTCCCGAGCAGTTCGAGAACACCCGCGGCGTGGACAAGTGCGCGGACATTTACGCCATGGGCGTCGTCCTCTACGAGATGGTGACCGGCAAGAAGCCCTTCCCGGGGAACTTCGCGCCCGACACCATCAACAGCATCCAGAAGGGGCGCTACGTCAGGGTGCGCAGGGTCAATCCCAGGGTGGACAAGACCATATCGCGCCTCATCGGCAAGATGATCCAGCCCAGGAAGGAACGCCGCTTCCAGGACCTGGCGCCGGTCATCCGCATCCTCGAGCGCCGCCTCAAGCGCGAGGACGTCTACCAGGAGGACGAGCGCCTCCTGGCGATGATGAACAAGAAGCAGTTCGTCGCCAAGAAGCGGCCGGGCAAGGCCTTGAAGCGCTTCCTCTCCGCCGCGATCGTCATCCTCGTCATCGCCGCCGTTCCCGTAGGCGCGCTCCTCCTCACGGGCGTCTACCACGAATGGATCGATCCCGCCGACTGGGGGAAGCTCTCCGTGAGCCTCGAGCTCCCCGCCTCCGTCGAGGACGAACTCCCCGTGTCCATCCAGCTCTATTCGGACAAGGGCGGCGAGATAAAGCGCGTCACGGCCCTCCCCTTCCCCGGAGTCCTGACCGCCGTCTACGACCGCGCGGCGGAGCTCGTCCCGAGGATCAAGGGCCTCGCGCCCGGCAAGGCGAAGCCAGCCCCCAAGCCCGGCGCTAAGGCGCCCGCCAAGGCGATGGCCCGGCAGGCGCGCCGGACCGACACGGTGTACGCGCCCCCGGGCTGGTACCGCCTCAAGATCCAGTCTGGCAACAAGCTCATCTGGGACTCGGTCTACCTCGAGCCCCTCGTCGTCCAGCGCGCGCAGGGAAGGAAGCGCGGGCTCGCCCTCTCCTACCGCCTCGGCGAGCCCATCCCCAAGGCGGTGACCTTCAGCTTCACGATCAGCGACGAGCGCATCAAGCGCGACATCACGCCGAAGTGCAGGATACTCATCCAGGCGCGCTCGGGAAACTACGTCCCCTTCTCCGACTTCCCCGCCTCGGAGCTCGTCTCGGGCAGGGTTTTCCGCATCCGCGTGACCTCTCCCGGCTACCTGAGGAGGGACTTCGCGCTCCGCGTGGAGCCCGGCCAGACCGAGGTGGACGTCCAGGCGTCGCTCGCTCCGGAAACGGGCAGGATCACGTTCAAGTCATCGCTGTCGAGCGTAGATTTCACGGTGAACGGACAACGCGAGGCGCTGTCCGGATCCGAGGACCGGAAACTCAAGCGGCTCTCGGTCCAGCGCGGCGCGCCGCTCGCCCTCGACCTCCCTCCGGGCTCCTACTCCGTTGAATCGGGTTCGGGCAAGAAGTCCGTGAAAAAGGAAATCAAACTGGAATCGGGCGACTCGGCCTCGCTGGAGTTCTACCAGGACCCGGCGACCAAGTCGATCAGGATCCGCTGACCGCGTCTCAAGGAGAGCATCGCATGACCAACTTTATGAAGCGGCTCGTCATCATCGGCATGGGAATCGCGGGCGGAATGCTCGCTTGGCCCCTCGTGGAGCTGGCCATCGCCGGCCAGGCCTCCTTCCCCTCGTACTTCCTCTTCACCTGCGTGGTGGGCACGATAGTGGGAGCCGTGCTCGGCGCCTTCTTCGCGTCCTCCGAAGGGCTCTGCGCCCAATCCGCGCGCAAGGCGCTCGACGGCGCGTGGAAGGGCGCCCTCGTCGGCATGGCCGGCGGGGTGCTCTCGGCCCTCGTCGCCCAGGCCTTCCTCTTCCTCGTAGGGGAGCGGATCTTCAAGGCCTCGGGCGGGCGCCTGGGCGGCGGGCTCGTCGCGGCGCGCGCCGTGGGCTGGCTCGTGGTCGGCGCGGCGATCGGCTCGGGCGAGGGCCTCAGGTCGCGTTCGGGAAAGAAGATCGTCCTCGGCCTCATCGGGGGCGGCCTGGGCGGCTTCCTCGGAGGGCTCGCCTTCACCCTCCTCTCCATGTACGCCCCAGATTTCGTCGTGGGCAGGCTCTTCGCCCTCATGGTCCTCGGAGGCCTCATTTCCGTGCTCTATTCCTTCCTCGAGCGGCGCTTCGCCGCGGGAAGCCTCAAAGCCCTGAACGGCCCCCTCAAGGGCAAGGAATTCCTCGTGAGCCAGCGGAGGATGCGCATCGGCGCGGATCCTTCCTCGGACATCGTCGTCTCGGGCTACCGCAACGTCGCTCCGAACCACGCGAGCCTCAGGGCCAAGCGCGGCGAGCTCAGCGTCAAGCGCGAGGGCGCCGCCGTCATCGTCAACGACAAGGAAGCCTCCGATCAGCAGCTCAAGCTTGACGACGTCATCCAGATCGGCAGCGCCAAGTTCCTCTACGGCTATTTCGGATAAGGGGGAGGGATATGAACCACGCTCGCAGGACCTTAGGGGGCGGCATCAAGGCCGCTTCCCTCTTCGCGGCCGCCCTCCTCGCGTCGGCCGCCCTTTCCGCCCAGGAGGCGCGCTCGGCCTCCATCACCCAGATCGATTCCTCCAGGCTCATGGCCTACCAGCGTAACCGCGTCTACGTCCGCGCCATCGACTCCGAGGGACGAGCCCTCGAGGACATGGATTTGAGCGGCGTCGAGGTCCAGGAGTCCGCCGACGGGACGAATTTCTTCCGGGCGGGCAAGCCCAAGGTCGTCAAGGCGGCGCCCAAGGACGAGGGCATCGTTTTCCTCTTCCTCGTGGACAACTCCGGATCCATGTACAAGGACATGGACGGCGGCGCCGGGAAGCGCCAGGACCCGACGCGCTCGTCGCTCGCGACGCTCGCGGCCGCGAACTTCCTCCTCTCGGTGACCTCCTCCAAGGACCAGGTGGGGATGGCCGCCTTCAACACGAGGTACCAGCTCCTCATGGCGCCGACCCGCGACGTCGGCGCGAACGGTTCCGCCATGGACCGCATCACCGAGCCCCAGGGAGACGAGGGCTACACCGAGCTCTACGCGTCCATGGTCATGGGCTCCCGCGACCTCGGCGTCCACTCCGGCCGCAGGGCGCTCGTGGTCCTCTCCGACGGCGAGAACTTCTCGTTCTACAAGCAGGCGGCCCGTTCGAGCCCGGTGTTCGGCGACAGGACCTACCTCCCCGAGGAAGCCCTCGAGGAGGCCATCAAGCAGGGCGTGACGATCTTCGCCATCCACTTCGGCAAGGAGAAGGACGACAGGCTCTCCGACCTCGCCCGCAAGTCCGGCGGAGACGTCTTCGACGCCCGCAACGCGGACGAGCTCGGCAACGTCTACGCCACCATCAGGGACAACATCCGCAAGGAAGCCCTCCTCGAGTACAAGGCCCTCATGTTCCCCGGGGACAAGCGCTGGGTGAGGATCGCCAAGGCGGGAATCCCGCCCAAGAAAGGTGCCCTCCCCTCCGACCGCTACTACTACTCGGGAACCGTCTTCGGCGACCGCTACGACGGGCTCGGACTCTGGATACTCCTCCTCATCCCCCTCGCCCTCCTCTTCCCCCTCGTCATCTCCCTCATAAAGTGGGAGAAGCCGAGCGTCTCGGCCAACCTGTCGCTCCTCTACGCTCCGGGCGCGGGACGCGGCACCAAGATGTTCGCGGTAGGGAACCGCACGGTAATCGGATCCGACAAGACGGCGGACATCACCATCGTGGGCAATACCCGCCTCGAGTCGAGCCCCGTCACTATCGTGAAGGACCCCGGGACCGGCCGCTTTACCATCGTGAGCGACGAGTCACTCACCGTGAACAACAGGACCGTGTCGCGGAAGACCCTCGAGCCGGGCGACGTAATCAACTTCAACGGGACCATCGCCGTTTTCGACGACATGGACCTCGATCCGTCCAAGAAAACCGCCACGTCCTCCCGCACCTGGTCCAAGGACGCCCCGAGGAAGAGAAAAGGATAGACGTTTTTACCTGCGTAACGAGGGGCTGCCTGACATGGGCGGCCCCTTTTTTTGATGCTATTAGCTCAATCGAATTTTTACTTCTTCAACCTTATCAGCCTATCTTCTTTGCGTCTTTGCGTCTTTGCGTCTTTGCGCGAGCCTTTCTTCTCGCCCCGCCCTTCACAGATCCGCTTTATAGTTAAGAATACTCGCGCAGAGGCGCTAAGCTCGCTAAGGAAGAAGCGCTATAACCAATTAGCGATATAACAAAATAAGACTATCTTCTTTGCGTCTTTGCGAGCGCTTTTCTTCTTCCTTGGCTTCACATAGCTGCAAATACATTGAGAGAATAATCGCGCAAAGCTCGCAAAGAAGAAGAAAACGCATTCAGTACTCTGTTCAATTTATTGGCGTCGCGGATTCGGGCTACGGTTATTTTATGAGATTAGTATCCGTACCGTCGAGAATACCGTTTCGCTAGGAATGCGAAACATGTACGATTACGCTTAAGCCAGATCGAAGATCGACGAAAGGGGATCGAAGGGCCGGCCCGGACGCACGATGGCCGCTTGCATGCGCACGACGTCGTGTATCTGGACGTACCGTCCGCCCGAACGGAGGCTGAAGCGCTCCGCGGAGGGGCGATGGCCTCCCAGCATGATTCCCGGCTTCGATCCCTCGGGCAGGAACGCCCTGAGGGTGTCCTCCACCGAGCCGTACTCGGCCGCGTCGTTATCGGTCCAGGTGAGGGCCTCGACCACCTCTTCCCTGAGACGGGCGTCCACGACGTCGCGGGGGAGCATGGCGAAGGCGGGTTCCGCATGGCAGGCGAGGAAGCCGCCGCCGCGCGCCATGAGGGGAAGGGATCGCTCGAAGGCGTCATAGGCGTTCATGAAGGCCTCGCCCATGAAGCGGAGGGTCCAGTCGGCCGCCATCTCCCCCTCGGCGGCGAATTTTCCGAAGGGATGGTCGCCCCCGCCCTCCCGGTTGCGGATGTTGTCGTGGTTGCCCTTGAGGAAGAAGAACCGCCCGGGGAATTCGGTTATGAGCCGGGCCACCTTCGCCATAGCGCCGAAAGCGAGCCCCATCTCCTCGCGCATCGCTTCGTCGTTCGCCCATCCGGACATGTACTCGATGAGGGCCTTCCTCCACCGCGCGGCGCCGGGCTTCCCCTCGCTGTGCGGGCCGTCCCCGAGCATGACCACCTGGAGCCTGCCCTCGGCGAGGGCTTCCCGCGTCGTGAGGGTCCCCTCCTGGCCGTCTATGGGAGGCAGGGAGTCCTCGAGTGCGTCGAGCACCCCGGGACGGGCGTGGAGATCAGGGAGGACGAGGGTCGGGAGGGAGGGATCGAGCTCCACGAGGCCGCCCGGAGTCCCGTCCGAAGCCTTCGGCCGGATGCCCTCGCCGAGGACGAGAAGGGTCTTTGCGGCGAGGAGGAAGAGCCCCGGCGTGATTGCGGTAGCTTCTCCGACGCTCGATTGGATTCCGTTCTTTCCGGCCACGAGGCCCCCTTTCCGCCAGAGTATATCACCCATCGCCTTTCTTTCAGGCTCCGATTGCCTCCCGACGTCAAATATCTTACCATTCCTATGGGAGTCCGGAGAAGCGCGCGCTAGAGCGGCGCTCGTGGCCGGTCAGCTCGAAAGGGGGTGCCGATGGCGAATCCCGCGGTTAAGAAATTCCTCAAGCCCGCGACCTTCATCATCGCCATTATCGTGATCCTCGTCCTCATCCTCATGGGAACGGGGTTCTTCATAGTCGACCAGACCGAACGGGGGGTCGTGACGAGGTTCGGGCGCTTCTCGCGCGTGCTCGCTCCGGGTCCCCATTTCAAGCTTCCCTTCGGCATCGAGAAGAGCTACACGGTGCCGACGGAGATCATCAACGAGGAGCAGTTCGGATTCCGCACGGAAAAGGCCGGCGTGGTATCCCGTTACGACGAGTCCGTCAAGCCCGTCAGCATGCTCACCGGCGACCTCAACGTGGTCCAGCTCGAATGGATCGTCCAGTACAAGATCGTCGATCCCAGGGCCTGGCTCTTCAACGTCGACAATAAGCACAGGACTATCCGGGATATTTCCATCTCGGCGGTCAACCAGCTCGTTGGCGACGCGTCCTTCGCGGATATCACGACCTCAGCGCGCGTCCGCATCGAGGGCGAGGCCCAGTCCCTGATGAACGAGTTCTTCAAGTCCCTCGACATGGGCATAACCGTGATCGCGGTCAAGTTCCAGAACGTCGAGATGCCGGACGCCATCAAGGAGGCCTTCTCGGACGTGAGCAACGCCAAGACCGACCTCATCCGCCTCATCAACGAGGGCAAGGAGGCGTACAACGCCGTCATCCCCAAGGCCCAGGGCCAGGCTGAGCAGATCATCCGCCAAGCCGAGGGTTACGCCACGGAACGGGTGAACAAAGCCCAGGGCGACGTCGCTCGCTTCCTCGCCGTGTACGAGGAGTACCGCAAAGCGCCGCAGATCACGCGCGAGCGCCTGTACTACGAAATGGTCGAGGACGTCTTCTCCCGCGGCGGCGACACGACCCTCCTCGACAAGAAACTCGACGGCTTCTTGCCGGTGAAAACGCTCGATTCCACGAAGAAGGGAGGCGCCGAATGAAAAAGTTCATCATCGCGCTCGTCATCGCGGCGGCGGCCCTCCTCCTCATCGTCATCGTCAAGCCCTGGTACGTCCTGAGCGAGGGCGAGCAGGCGGTCGTCGTCCGCTTCGGGCAAATCGTCTCCTCGGCGACGGAAGCGGGCCTCAAGTACAAGGCGCCCTTCACCGACAACGTCGAGCGCTTCTCAAAGAAGATCCTCGCCTGGGACGGCGAGCCCCGCCAGATCCAGACGAGGGAGAACCAGCTCATCTGGGTGGACACCACCGCCCGCTGGCGCATCAGCGACGCGAGCAAATTCTACGCGGCCGTCCGCAGCATGGATTCCGCCTACGGCAAGCTCGACAGCGTCGTCGACAACGCGGTGAGGACCGTCGTCTCCAAGCACAGCCTCACCGAGGCCGTGAGGAGCACGAACAACATCCAGGAATCGGGCGCGGTCGAGGTCTTCCAGACGGGCGACGAGACGAACGACGAGGCCCTGAGGCGCCTTACGCGGAGTGACACCGTCTTCGAGCCCATCGAGAAGGGCAGGTCCAAGCTCTCCCGCGAGATGCTCGAGATCGCCAAGCCCATAGCCAAGGCCGAGTACGGCATAGACATCCTCGACGTGGTCATCCGCGAGATCGCCTACACCGACGATCAGATCGAGAAGATTTACGAGCGGATGACCAAGGAGCGGAGCCAAATCGCCCAGGCCTACCGGAGCTTCGGCGAGGGCCGCAAGGCCGAGTGGCTCGGCCGCCAGGAGAAGGAGCTCAAGACCCTCATGTCCGAGGCCGTGAAGAAGGCGGAGATCCTCAAGGGCGAGGCCGACGCCAAGGCTTCCCGCATCTACGCCGAGGCCTATTCCCGCGACCCCGAGTTCTTCGCATTCTGGCGCGCCATCGAGAGCTACAGGGAGACGCTTCCCCGCTTCGACAAGACCATGAGCACGGACATGGATTATTTCCGTTACCTGTACTCGCCTCGGGGGAGATGACCGGCGGCATCGCGCACGGGCCGGCGTCGCGCATGACCCGCTACGGGGGCTGTCTTTAAGGGGCAGCCCCTTTTTTTTATCTCAGCGAAGGAACGATTCCCCTTCTACCTTCACGCGGTGGTGCTTCCGCGACGGATCCCTCGAACTCTCTACTTGGTAGCGCTGGAGTCGCATGAAGTGCCCGAGTAGCTGTTCCTTATCCGGGTATTCGTCCAATCCCGCCTCCTCGAGATCGAGGAGGAGCTCATGGACGGCCTCGAGGGTCGAAAGGCATCCAGGGGCCGGTTGCCGCTTGAAGAGCCACCTGCTCTCCGTCCTCGGCGAGATCCGGATCTTGGGAAGCGCCTGCAGTATCGGCGACGATCGGTACATTTTCTTCGCGCAGGCCCAGGTGCCGTCGATCAGGAACACGCGGAGCGGCCTTCCGTCGTCCGATCGCGCCGTCTCCGCGGGGCTCGACGCGTCATCCGCTGGATACAGGAGGACCGATCTCGCGGAAGGATCCCGCGCCAGGAGACCGGCCTCGCTTCCTTCGTCGAAGGCCACGCCGACGAGAATCCTGGAATTCGCGAGGCATAGGCTCGTGAGCCGGCCGGTTCCGGTGCGCTCCCTTCGGTGCTCCATAGGGTGCATGAGGATCACGAATTCCGTGCGAGTCCTCATCGGACGGAGCTCGCCGCAGTAGCAACGCGCCTTTGGGGCCATGCACGCGTAGCACATCTCCCGGGACATGCGCCGACTATATCCTTACGGGGACGGAGGATCAAGGAAGCCTCTCCCTTCCCCTCCGCGCGCGGCCATGTGGCGCTCTCCCGGCTCTTCGTGTTATATTCTAACGATGAAGAAGATTATCATCGCCATCGCAGTCCTGTTCGTCGTTTCCGCCGCCGCTTTCGCCGCGGACGATCAATTCTGGACAGAGGATCCTTCCTCGATCCTGAAGCGCGCGCGCGATTACTCCGCGACGCAGAGCAAGGATTCCGGCGTCCACGTGCTCTCGGACGACGTATCGTACGAGCTCAGGTCCGGCGCGGTCACCGAACGCCGCTATCGAATGGTCTATCTCATCAACGCGAGCTCGGGGCTATCGTCCTGGTCCTCCATATCGGCGCCCTGGGACACCGCTCGCGCCGAGCGTCCGGAATTCAAGGCCAGGGTCGTATCGCCCGCGGGAATCGTCTCCGATCTCGACCCGAAGACTATTTTCGAAACGCCCTGGGACGAGTCCTCGTCCGACGTCTATTCCACCACCAAACGCCTCACCGCGCCGCTTCCCAACTGCGTCGTGGGAGCCGTCGTCCAGTACGAGATCGTCATGCGCAACTCCAAGCCCTATTTCGATTCGGGCGAGACGGTCACCATGCGTTTCGCGACGACCTATCCGACCATGCGGAAACGCCTCTCCGTCAGGTACGACAGGAAAACGCTCTACCGCGTGAAGCTGACGCGCCCCGAGGGACTCTCCGCCGCCTCGGAGAACTCGGGCGATTTCACGTCGGCCGCCTACGAGGCGTCCACCCCGCCGCTCTGGAGCTCCTTCGAGCCCATGATGCCGGACGCCGACCTCCCCGCGTCGTCGGTGGCCGTGTCCACGGGATCGACGTGGAAGGCGGTCGCCGACCGCTATCGCCAGCTCTCCGAGCCGTCGATCAAGCCCGCCGCCCTCGCCTCGCTCGCCCTCAAGAGGAATAATGGCGAGAGCGCCTTAGGCTTCGCCGAGCGATGCCGACTCGCCATCATCGCGAAGGGCATCCGCTACACGGCGCTCCACTACGGCGAATACGGCCTCGTCCCCGCCTCGACGAAGGACGTGCTCGATCGCGGATACGGCGACTGCAAGGACCAGGCGGCCCTCCTCGCCGCCATGCTCCGGAACGCCGGGGTGGACGCTTCGCTCGCCCTCATCGCCACGGGCCCCGGCAGGGACGCCGATCCCGAACTCCCCGGCATGGGCCTCTTCGACCACGCCATCGTGTACGTTCCCGGCGCGGAGCCTTTCTGGGTGGATCCGAGCGCCCGTTATTATCCCGCCGGACGGCTCCATCCCTCCAGCCAGGGCAGGCTCTCGCTCGTCGTTTCCCGCGGGGAGCTCGTGAGGACGCCCGAGTCCTCCTCTTCGGATAACCGCATCGAGGAAACCCGCGAGATGTCCCTCGCCGAGGAGGACGGGGCCGAGGTTTCCGAGACGACCTTCGCCTACGGCGTCTTCGACGCCACCTACCGTTCGAGCTACGCGCGTTCCGACCGCGAACGCTCGCTCAAGCGCCTCGGATCCTACGTGGAGAACGTCTTCGGCAAGCACGCGGACATGAAGGCCGACATCTGGGATTCCGACGACTTCTCCAAGCCCTTCAAGCTCCGCCTCTCCGCCTCCGACGCCCGTTCAGGCGGCGCCTTCAACCGCTCGCTCTACGCCGTCCTGGACGGGAAGCACGTTTTCAGCTCCGAGATGCCCGATTTCTGCTACGTATCCCTCAAGGACGGCGGAAAGGAGAAGCGCGAGAAGGACCTCGTGCTCGACGCCCCCTTCCGGTTCAGCATCGAGTACTTAGTCCGGCCTCCCGAGGGTTACGCCGTGGACGAGCTCCCCGAGAACCGGGAGCTCCGCGCGGGCCCCGCGGTCTACGAGGAGCGCTTCGAATCCCTTCCGGACGGGAGCGTCAAGGCCCGTTTCGCTTTCGATTCGGGCGGCGCGGTCGTCAAGGCCGCGGATTACCCGGCGCTCTATAAAGTCCTGTCCGGGCTGTACTCCGAGAAACGAAAGGAGCTCAGTTTCCTCTCCAAGGGGGAGATCGCGCTCGAGGAGAACCGCGTGGCCGAGGCGCTCGCCGAGTTCCGCGCCCTCGCCGCCCTACATCCCGGCCACGGCCTCCACTCGCGCCAGCTCGCGCGGGTCCAGGCCATTCTCGGCCTCAGGGAATCCGCCCGCGCGCTCGCGGCCGCAGCGGCGAAGAACGATCCCGACAACTTCATCGCCGCGATCGACGAAGCCATCGTCCTCCGCCACGGATCCTCGGGGACCTGGTACGGCGTCGGATGGGACCGCGAGGCCGCCCTCAGGGCGCTCAATGCGGCCGATAAACTCGATCCGGGGAACGGCAACACGATCCGCAATCTCGCCATCGTGACCGCGCTCGGCGCGGACGCCGAATGGATGGGTCCCGGATCGGACGCCGAAGCCGCGCTCGCCCTCCTTTCCCGCGCCGAGGAATCCGGGATCGATTGCGACGACCTCTTCAGGATCTTCTACGAGGAATCCGGGCGGTGGAATGACGTCCTCGACCTCCTCAAGCCCAAGGCCAAGGAATCGTCCGTCAGGGATCGATACCTGTACGCCTATTACCGCGTGAACGGCGCCGAAGCCCTCATGAAAGAGGCCAGGCGCCTCGTACGCGACATGAAAGCCCGGAACGAGGCGATAGGCTCGGTCGTCCAGCGCGCCTTCCAGGAATGCGAATTCAAGGACTCCGTCATCCTGGTCAAGGCGTTCTACGCCGACCTCTCGCTCCCCTTCCCGCCCGAGCTCAAGGCGGCCGACGACCTCCTCTCGTCCCCGCCCTCGGCGTCGCCGTCGTCGTCCCTCGCTGATCCCGCCTCGGCCGCCAGGACCTTCTTCCGCGCCTCCTCGACCGGCAGGATGGAGGATGCGCACCGGGCCATCTCATCCGGCGCCGCGGACTACATCGACCGGAACGACCTCGACATACTCGCGGCGGTCGAACGCGGCGCCGCGTCGACCGGTCTCAATCCGAAGAAGTCCATGCCGCTCATCGACGCCCTCTGGGATCGCGGCTGCGAATACGCGACCAGGGAAATCTCGCCCGGCCTCAACGAGGTGGTGGTGACCGTCAAGCCAGAGTACTCCCCGGCGATGGGATCGGTCTGGAAGGGCAAGGACTTCGCGGTGTGGACCATCGCGGAAGGCGGCGAGCACCGGATCGTCGGCGTACAGGGCGGCGCCACCGCGTCGCTCATCTGCGCCGACGCGTGGCTCTCCGAGGGCAAGACCGATCTGGCCTCCGCGATACTCAAAGCCGTCCACGACCGCGAGGAGGCGGGCGCCCTCAAGGAAGTCCTCTCGGGTTCCTGGGACGCTCCGAGGGAGACGATGCGCCGCAAGATCGGCGTGGCCCTCGCCAACGAGGCGGGCGGCCCCGCCTGCGACAAGCGCGCCCGCTCGATCCTGTACGCGCTTCCGGCCTCTTCCATCCCCTCCGGCCCCGAGGGAAATGACGTGAGGAAGGCCCTCGCGTTCCTCGAGCTCAGGCTCGGAAATCGAGAGGAATCGCGGAACGCCGCCCGAAGGATCCGCCTCTCGGACATCAAGACCGACCTCGAGGTCGTGTCCGCTCTCACCCTCAGGGGAGAATTCGCCGACGCCTTGAAGCGAACGAGGGAAATCAAGCAGCCCGAGGAGGCCGTGACGGCGGCCCTCGTGCTCTCCGACGGTCAGTACCGTACGGGCGATCCCGCCGCCTCCTTCCGCACCCTGGACGAGCTCGTCAAGCGCGACTTCGGATCTCCTTCGTCCAACGACCTCGCGGCGCGGACCATGCTCCAGCGCAACGTGGCGAACCAGCGCTGCTGGTTCGCCCTCATGGCCGGCCTCCTTAAGGGCGAGGACCTCCGCGAGCTCGAGGGCCTCGTGAAGAACTCGCCGAACGCCGACTTCGCGGTCCATACCCTCGTTTGCGGCTATGCCGCCATCGGCAGGCTCGACGAGGCGGTCATGCTCCTCCACGCGTACGGCGCGAATATCAAGGAGCCCGAGAAGGACCTCGCGTTCCGCTTCGCCCGCGCCCTCGTGGTGGAGGCCGCCGGTTTCGCTCCGGAGGCCCGTTCCCTGTATCTCGCCATCACCGAGGATTGGAAGGGCGAGATCGACGACGACGTGGAGATGGTCAACTACGCTCGAAGGAAGGCGGCCGCGCTGAAATGAGGCCGAACTATGATCGATAAGCGCGCCTTCTCATTCATCGACGTATTCGTGGCCGGAAGCGGCCGATTCTCCGGGAACCAGCTCGCCGTGGTTCCCGACGCTTCCGGCCTTTCCGCCGACGCCATGCAGGAAATAGCGAGGGAATTCCATTTCTCCGAAACCGTTTTCATCACTGGACGGAACGGAGGCGCCTTCGCCGCTCGGATATTCACCCCGGCGGAGCAGATCCCCTTCGCCGGCCATCCCACCTTCGGCCTCGCACATTACGTCCGCGAACGGATTCTCCGCGCCCCCGTCCCCGTCGGCATCGATTTCCCCGTCGGCAGGATCCTCGTGCAGAAGGATGAGGGCGAAAGCGATCTCCTCTGGATGCTCCAGCGCGAGCCCGCCTTCGGAGCGGAATTCCCCCGCGGCGCCGTCGCGGCGGCGCTCTCCCTCGCGGAGCCGGACCTCGATCCCCGCTACCCTCCGATGGAGGTCTCCACCGGCCTCCCCTTCCTCATCGTCCCCCTCGCGGAAAAGGACGCGCTCGCGCGCTCATCTCCCGACCGCGCCGGAATCAGGGCGCTCTTCGAATCCCGTGCGCCGCTAGGCCTCTATCCGTTCGCCTCCGCGGGCCCCGGGAGATTCGAGGCGCGCATGTTCGCTCCGCACCTCGGCGTGGAGGAGGATCCGGCCACGGGGAGCGCCGCGGGATGCCTAGCGGCCTATCTCTCCTCGAAGGGATTCTCCGGCTCCTTTGTCGTCGACGCGGTCATCGAGCAAGGCGCCATGGTGAAGCGACCCTCTATCATCCGCATACGGACCGCGACCTCGCCGACCGGCGCGAAGGTGTTCGTGGGCGGGAAGGCGCGCATCGTCGCGCAAGGGGAGATGGAAATAGGCTGAGCGCGTTCGCTCCTCCGTCACGTCTTCCGAGTCCCGCGCGGCAACTCGATCCAGAAACGCGTGCCGATGAGCGGACCGGTCTCGAATCCGACCCGGCCTCCGAGGTAGGTCTCGCCCAGGAGTTTCATGGAATAGGTCCCGATGCCGCGGCCTTTTCCGCCCTTGGTGCTGAAATGCCGTTCGAAGACGCGTTGGCGCGCGGCCTCCGGCATCGCCTGCGCGTTCCAGACTGAATACCGTACCGCATCGTCGGACTCATCGGCCTCGATCCTGACGGAATCGCCGTGAGCGGAGGCCTCGAGGGCGTTCACGAGCATATTGGAGAGCACGCGGAGGAGGATGGCGTAATCGGTCCGTACGATCGTTTCTTTACGTCCTATTCTCGTCTCTATCGACTTGCCCGCGCCGGCCGGATGGTGCTTTCCGAAATCCTCTAGTTCCCTCATGAGCGGCTCGTCCTCGATCTCCTCCTCGTCGCCCTTCCATTCGCCGGCCCCTCCCCGGAGCAGGACCCTTTGGAGGGCTATCTCCCGGACGAGCCTCTGGGAGAGCCGGTTGAGATCCTTGAGCGCCGAGGAACGGCGATCGCCGTCGGCGATTCCCGCGAGGAAGGCCGCGCTCGAGAGGGCCGTCACGACGTTGCTCACGTCGTGGAAAAAGACGCGCTCGAGGGCCGCCCGCCGCTCGTTCTCAGTCTCGTCCCTCACGTAGAGGAGCACGTACTCTCCGCTGTCCAGGGAAAGCGGCACGGCGCGCACCTTGAGGAGGAATTCCCTCGCGGAGCCGTCTTGGCCGGCGCGGAGCGAGCAAAGCGATTCGATCGCCTTGGATTCCGCCATGCATCCGACGACGGCTATGACGGCCCCGCAGGCGGCGCAGGCCTCGGAGGTCCCGCAGCCGTCCGGGCCTTCCGCCGAGTGGGCGCAGGAGAGGGCCTCGCCGAGCCTGAGGCCCAGGGCCTCCTCCGCGCTCCCGAGCCCCATCGAGCGAAGGAGGCCGTCGTTCACGGCGATGATCTGGCGCGCGCCGTCGAGGACGGCGAGAAGGCCTTCGGAGGTCTCCATGAGGGCCTTCACCAGGTCGCTCCTGGCGATGACGGCCGCTTCCGCGGCTATAGCCGCGGCTCCGCGCCTCGAGACGGGAGGCACCGCCTCGATGAGTTCTCTTCCTGTGAGGCCGTCGTCGGACGTCATGCCCCGATTATAAGCGAGGGCGCCTCGGCGCCTCAAGTCAATACTCCACGCTCCAGAGGAAGAGGCCCTCGGGCGGGGCGGTGGGACCGGCGAGACTCCTATCGCGCGAGGCGATGGTCCGCGAGAGTATATCCTCGTCCGCGCCGTCGCGCTCCCAGGAGACGAGCGATCCCGTGAGCGAACGCACCATCCTCCAGAGGAAGGCGTTGGCCCTGATCTCGAAGACGAGAAAGCGCCCCTCGTTGAAGAAGCACGCGGAATGGACGTACCTGCTCCGGGTCGCGCTCGAATCGCGCGGCACGCAGAAGGCGGTGAAATCGAGCTCCCCCCTCAGGCAGGCGCACATCCGGTTGAGCCGCGAGGCGTCCGGGCGGCCGTCGACGATCCACGCCGCGCGCCGGTCCGTCGGGAGCGCTTCCGCCCTCGGGAGGATGAAATAACGGTAGGAGCGCGATCGCGCGTCGAAGCGGGCGTGAAAGCCCTGCGCCGCCTCCTCCGAAGCGAGGATGCGGACGTCCCGCGGCAGGAGCGAATTGAGGGCGAGGACGAATTTTCCCGCCGGGATGGAATCGATGTCCGTCGTGAAGCTCGCGACCTGGCCGCGCGCGTGCACGCCCGCGTCCGTTCTTCCGGATCCCGCGACCGCGACCGGGTGCCCGTGCATCCTCTCGAGGGCTTCCTCTATGACGCCCTGGACCGATCGATCGCGGGCCTGCCGCTGCCAGCCCGAGAAATCCGCGCCGTCGTAGGCGAGGACGAGCTTGATCCAGCGCTCGGCCATCCTACACCTCCGAGCGTCCGGGGCTCTCCGCCCGGCCCGCCCGGAGGGCCCGGATCGACCGCGCGAAGTACGCGTGTATCCCCGCGTCCCGGGTGAGCTCGGGGTGGAAGGTGAGAGCGACGATGCCGCCCTTCCTCACCATGACCGGCATGCCGTTGAACGTCGCGATGACCTTGACGCCTTGTCCGATGGACGTTATGAGGGGAGCGCGTATGAAGATCCCCTCCACGTCGTCCGCGAAGCCGAGCTCCTCGTCGCGCGCCTCGATGCGCGCCTCGAAGCTGTCTACCTGCCGCCCGTAGCCGTTCCTGAGGACGCGCATGGGGAGGAGTCCGAGCTTCGTCTGCGCCTTTCCGTCCGAGAATACGGTTTCCGCCTCGATCTCTTCGGCGAGGAGGATGGCTCCCGCGCAGGTCCCGAGGATCGGAAGCCCGGCGCGCGCCGCGTCGCGGAGGGGATCCGCGAGACCCCTCCGTTCCATGAGCATGCCGATGGTCGTGCTCTCCCCGCCGGGGATGACGACGCCTGAGAGGGAGGGGAGTTCGTCGGGGTCCTTGAAAAGGACCGCCTCGACGCCGGCGGCGCTGAAGGCCGCGAGGTGGTCGAGAAAATCCCCTTGGAGCGCGAGGACTCCGACGGGCTTATCTCCGTCCACGGCCTGAGCTCACCAGCCCCTGCCGGCCAGGCGCTCCCCGTTCTCCATCGCGGAGCAGTTGATGCCCACCATGGCCTCGCCGAGGTTGCGCGAGATCTGCGCGAGCTTGGCCGGATCGTTCCAGTTCGCGACCGCGTCGACGATGGCCCGGGCGCGCTTCGCTGGATCGCCAGACTTGAATATTCCCGATCCGACGAATACCGCCTCGGCGCCGAGCTGGACCATGAGGGCCGCGTCGGCGGGGGTGGCGACGCCTCCGGCGGAGAAATTGGGAACGGGGAGCTTCCCGGTCTTGTGGACCTCGTAGACGAGGTCGAATGGAGCGCCGAGGTTCTTGGCCTCGGTCATGAGCTGCTCGTCCGAAAGGACCGTGAGCCGCTTGATTCCGTCCTGGACGGTCCGCATGTGGCGCACCGCCTCGATCACGTCGCCCGTCCCCGCCTCGCCCTTGGTGCGGATCATCGCCGCTCCCTCGCCGATGCGCCTCAAGGCCTCTCCCAGGTCGCGGCAGCCGCAGACGAAGGGAACCTTGAAGTCGTGCTTCCAGACGTGGTACTGGTCGTCAGCGGGGGTGAGGACCTCCGACTCGTCGATGAAGTCCACGCCCATGGCCTCGAGGATGCGGGCTTCCGCTATGTGCCCGATGCGGCACTTGGCCATCACGGGGATGCTCACCGCCTTCTGGATGCCCTCGATCATCTCGGGATCGCTCATGCGGGCGACGCCGCCCTGCGCCCTGATGTCCGCGGGCACGCGCTCGAGGGCCATCACGGCCTGCGCCCCCGCGTCCTGGGCTATCTTGGCCTGTTCGGGCGTGGTGACGTCCATGATGACGCCGCCCCGCAGCATCTGCGCGAGCCCGACCTTGGTGCGCCAGGTAGCCTGCTGCCGCTCCGACCAGAGTGAAACGCTCATTGCTCGACCTCCATGCGCGTTCGGCCGCGTCCGCGATGCGCGGGCGGGCGATGGCGCGCTCGGGCTGAATAGTACCGATAATCGATGATAATTCCAAGTGCTGACGCCTCCCGTCCTGGGTCCTCCGTCG
This sequence comes from uncultured Spirochaetales bacterium, assembly GCA_964399285.1. Lineage (GTDB taxonomy): Bacteria > Spirochaetota > Spirochaetia > Treponematales > JBGSOB01 > CAYNQK01. Next base: position 20,510 of record CAYNQK010000032.1, read on the forward strand.
GCGTTCCGCCTTCCGCCGTCGTCCGTCCGGGGAGCGCCGCTCGGAGGAGGCGCGGCCTTGCTCCTCGCTCGAGTCATCCGTTACAATGGGCGCATGCCGGAATCCACGAACGCCCCTCGCCTTGCCGCGAAAGCGGAATTCCTCGAGGGCGTCAAGCTCGGCCTCCCCATCTTCGTGGGCTACTTCTCCGCCTCGATCGCCTTCGGGATCCTGGCTCGGAGCCTCGGCCTCCGCGCTATCGAGGCGATAGCCTTCTCCATGACGAATTTCGCGGGCGCGAGCCAGTTCCTCGCCGTGAAGATGATCGCCGCGGGCGCCCTCGTTCCCGAGCTCTTCATAGCCGTGCTCCTCGTGAACGCGCGGTACTTCCTCATGGGCGCGAGCATCTCCCGTAAAATCGAGGCTCCCGGCGTCGCGCGGAAGGCCGTCGCCGCCTTCGGCACCACGGACGAGTCCTTCGCTCTCGGCTCCTCCCGTCCCGGCCCCCTCCCCTTCGCCCGCTTCCTCGGCATCGAAGCCATCGCGTACTCGGGCTGGGTGAGCGGCACGGTAGCCGGCGCGATAGCGGGGTCCTTCCTGCCATCGTCCGTCCAGGCCGCGCTCTCGGGCAGCCTCTACGCCTTTTTCGCCGCCCTGCTCGGCTCCTCCGTGAAGAAAGCCCCCCTCGGCGCCGCCGGAGCGGCGACGGCGGCAGGAGTGAACTGCGTCCTCGTGATGGCGCTGAAATGGCCGCAGGGATGGTCGATGGTGCTTTCCATAGCGGCGGGAACCCTGGCCGCCTTCCTGATCGGCGAAGCCCGTACGGCGAGGCCCGCGTCGTGATCTGGCTCATCCTCGCGGCCATGCTCGCGACCTTCGGCCCCCGCTTCCTGCCCTACGTCCTCTCGGGCCTCAAGCTCCCGCCCCGCGCCGAGCGCTTCCTCGCGCTCGTTCCCGACGCGGCCATGGGAGCCCTCGTATTCCCGGGCGTATTCATGGATTTCCCCGACCGACCCTGGGCCGGCCTCGTCGGAACGGCGGCGGCCTTCGCCTGGGCCTACAAGCGCGACGGACTCCTCGTGCCGGTCGTCCTCGCCTTCGGCCTCACCTGGCTCGCCCTGCTCATGCCTATCCCGTAAGGCCGCCCGCTCGGCGTACCGGACGAGCTCCTAGGCTTCCTCGTCGGATACCACTCCGCCGAGCTCGGCCTTGAGGCGCTCGTAGAGGTCCCTCGCGCGCTCGAGGAGCGGACCCGGCTTGGCCTTGGTCTTCTTCCCCAGCCCGAACATCTTGGCGATGGCGCAGGCGAAGTAGTCCAGCTTCTTGGCCCGCCTCGCGGCGTCGTCCTTCTGCCCGTACTTCATCTCGAGCACGGCCGAGAGGTAGAGGACGCCGTCGTATCCGTAATTGTTGTCCGCGTCCGGCCCCAGGAACTTCACCGCCTGGAGGGACTGCTTCCCCCGCGTGTCGAGCTCGAGCGATCGCTGGTAGAGGAACCTCGCCTTGTTCATGAAGAGCCGCGCGACGTAGTCGTAGTTCTGGCCGGGCAGCTTCTTGTGGAGCTCGTCGAAGAGCCACGAGGCCCTGATGGACGCGATCGCCTGCTTGATGACGGGCGAGTCTTTGTCCGGGAAGACGTCGTAGCACTGCATCATGAGGAAGTAGCTCGCGGCGCCCTCCTGGAGCCTCCTCGGAGACGCGAAGTCGAGGCCCTTCGGGAAGAGGGCGGACACCGAGTCGATGCGCGCCGCGATGGAATCGTAGAGGGGCTGCCTGAGCTTGGGGCTCAGCGCGTCGAAGTCCTGGGGGAATACCGAGAAGTAGCAGTTGGGGCAGACCGCGGGCGGATAGATGAGGGGATGCACCTCGCCGTAGGCGGCCATGGGGGAGTACTTCCTGTGGAGCTCGTCGGTCATCTCCGCGGCGTTGACCCGCCCCTGGAAAAGCTCCTCGCGCTGGAAGGGCTTGTCGCAGACCGGGCATACCGTGGATTCCTTGCGGAAATACGTGACCTTGCGCTCGCGCGACGTCTCCTGCTTCTTCTGCACTCTCACGTCCTCAATCCCCCTCGATGACGACGAAGGCCGCCGCCACGCCCGCGTCGTGGCTCAACGACGCGTGTATCCGCTTCCCTCCCGCGCGCTCGAAGGCCTCGAGGGCCTTCCCCGAGAGGCGGAGCTCGGGCCTCCCGCCCTCCGCGCGCTCGAGCCGCACCTCCCTGAGGGAGAAACCGGCGAGTCCCGTTCCCAGCGCCTTGCCGAAGGCCTCCTTGGCCGCGAAGCGCGCGGCGAGGTAGTCCTCGGGCCTCATGGGCGGAAGGGCGGCGGCCTCCTCCGGCGCGAAGAAGCGCTCGATCATCCCGGGCTTCCCGGGCCAGTCCCTGAACCTCGCCGCGTCCACGAGGTCGACGCCCACTCCCAGCAAGGCCATCAGTCCTTCGCCCTCGTCACGACCTCGACCGTCTCGGGCTCGACGCTCACGACCTGGAACTCGCCGTCCGATTCGACGACGACCGGCAGGATCTTCAGCCCGGGACCGTCTATGCCGGAGAGGTCGACGACGAGCGTGCCCTCTCCGGGCTGGAATCCCTTGAGCGCCTCCTGAGATCCCTGGAGCTTGAGCACGCCCTCGGGCAGGGTCGACGCGAGCTCGAGCCAGGGCTTGAGGCCCTTGGTCTCGATCTTAAGCGCCTCGAAGGTCTTCACCGCCACGGCCTGCCTTACGGTCACGGCGATCCTCACGGCGCCCGTGTTCGAGAGGACCGTCGACGGCGACGGTTCCTCGAGGAGGGTCTCGGCGTCGAAATCGGCCTTGATGCCCGTCATGTCGACGTCCTCCGTGCTCACTTCCTTGATGCCCGCGATCACGGATCTCGGGCCGCGGATCTCCGCGGAGGGCGGCGATATCTGGTAATCCACGCGCTCGTAGCCCGCCGCGGGGGATCCCCGGAAACGCGGGCGTATGGGGACCACCGCGGTCGCGGCGCTCTCCAGGTCCAGGCGCAGCTCCATGGGCTCCACCGAGATCTCGAGCGGATCTATCTGCAAGGCCTGGCCTATCTTGCGCACGCGCACGGGGAAGGAGAAGGATCCTTCCTCCTTCGTTTCCGATAGGTCCACGTAGGCCTGGAGATCCTCCTTCCTCACCCGCTTCAGGTCCGATTCCTCGCAGCGGAAGATGACGCGCACCGTCCGCTCCTCGTCGCCCAGGGGCATGAAGCGCTCGGAACCCGCGAGCGCGAGCGGCACGATGTACTCGTCCTGCTTGAGGCTGCTCATCCTGTTGAAAAGGAAGAGCACGAGCGCGGCGGCGACGGAGAGCGCCTTGGCGGGCCAATCCTCGATGAGCCTCTGGGGGAGGCTCTTCTTCTCATTCCGCAACGGTTTCCTCCGCCTGCGCCTCGGACCTCACCTCGAGGAGCTCCTCGAGCCTGCGCCTCACGGCGCGCGCCTGGAGGTTGTAGTGGAGCTTCGAGTCCACAGCCACCGAGAGCGCCCCCGACTCCTCGGAGATGATGAGGACGATGGCGTCGGCCTCCTCCGATAGGCCCAGGGCGGCGCGATGCCTCGTGCCGAAGCTGCGCGATATGTCCTGCTGCTCGGAGAGCGGCAGGAGGCATCCGGCGGCCACGATCCTCGGGCCCTGCACGATGATCGCGCCATCGTGGAGGGGGGTGTCGTGTCCGAAGATGGTCAGGATCGCGGCCGAGGAGAGCTCGGCGTTGAGCCTCGTCCCGGTGTCCACGATGTTCTTGAGTCCGACCTTGCGCGGGAAGACGATGAGGGCGCCCCTCCTCCGGGACGAGAGGAGCTCGGCGGCGGTCATCACCGCGTCGATCTCGCTCGCTCGGGCCCTCCCTCCTCCCCTGAAGAAGGCCCCCTCGCCGAGCCGCATGAAGATCCTCCTGAGCTCCGGCTGGAAGAGGATCGCGAGGGCGATGATGATTCCCGGCGCGATGAGGTTGAGTATCCAGGTGAGGGTGTAGAGCTTGAGCACGTACGCGGCGGCGTAGATCGCGACCATGAAGGAGAGCCCCTTCACGAGCTGGGCCGCCTGGGTCCGGACGAGTATCTGGTAGGCCTTGTAGATGAGGAAGGAGAGGATCGCCACGTCGACCACGGGCCTCAGGTAGGCGTCGTAGAGGAAGAGGACTCTCTGGAACCACTCCACGCTCGCCCCCGGCTCAGGGCCTGGCCGAAACGGCCCTCGCGACCGCGGCGGCGTCTTTCGCCGCGGCCACGTCGTGCGCCCTCAGGATGTCGGCTCCGGCCGCCACGGCGATCGCGTGCGCCGCCGACGTCGCCTCGAGCCTGCCGGCCGTCTCCCTTCCCGTCACGGCTCCGAGGAAGGACTTGCGCGAGAGGCCGATGAGGACAGGATAGCCAAGGGCGGCGATTTCCGCAAGGTGCTTCAGGATATCGAGATTGTCCTCTACCCTCTTGCCGAAGCCGATCCCGGGGTCCAGCACGATCGAATCGCGCCGCACGCCGAGGGAGAGCGCCGCCTCCGCCCTCGCGGCGAGGTACGCCGCTATCTCGCGCGGCGCGTCCTCGTAGGACGGCGCGACCTGCATGTTCCCCGGGTCGCCCTTCTTGTGCATGAGGACGACGGCGGCCCCTTCCCGGGCGATGAGCCTCCCGAGGGCAGGATCGTCCTCGAGGGCGGAGATGTCGTTGACGATGTCCGCTCCGGCGCGGAGCGCGGCTTCCGCCACTCCGGCCTTGCGCGTGTCCACGGAGACGGGCGCGGGGCTCGCTGCCCTGAATCGCTCGATGAAGGGAACGACCCGCGAGATCTCCTCGTCCTCGCCTACGTACGCGGCGCCGGGCCGCGACGATTCGCCCCCCACGTCCACGATGTCCGCTCCCTCCGCGACCATCGCGAGCGCGGCGCGGACGGCCTCCTCCTCCGAGGCGGATCGGCTCGCCGCGTAGAACGAGTCCGGCGTCCTGTTCACGATGCCCATGACGAGCGGCCCCGCGTCCAGGGCGAGGCTCCTTCCGCGCGGGAGGAGGAGCCGCCCTCCCCTCACGCGCCGCTCCCGCGCAGGACCCCGAAGGCGCGATCCTCGGAGGCGAGGCGGCGTAGCCGCTCGGCTATCCTCGCGCCGGAGAGCCCCGCTTCCTCCAGGAGCTCGCTCCGCGTCATCTGAGGGCCCGCGGCCGCGTCGATCGCGGCGACGTCGATCCTCGTCCTGATCCTGCCGGACGCGAGGGCCTTGATCGCCTCGCCGACGCCTCCCTCGCTGACGCCTTCCTCGACGACGAGGACGGCGGCGTACCGGGCCATGATGCCGAGGAGATGTTCCGAGTCCAGGGGCTTAAGGAACCTGAGGGCGTAATGGTCGGGGGTGATCCCCTCGACGGCGATCTCGTCCAGGGCGGCCTCGGCCTGCGCGACGAGCCCTCCCATCGAGACCACGAGTATCGGGCCGAGCCCGCTTCTCAGGAAAACCCCTCGCCCCGCTTCCAGGGGAAGGGAGAATGCGGGCAGTTCGGCCATGACGTCGCACTTGGGATACCGGATGGCGGCCGGTCCTCCCGACGCCAGCGCCCAGTCCAGGGCGAGGGCGAGCTCCCGCGCGGAGGCGGGCGCCAGGATGGCTATGTTCGGCATGGACCTGAGGAACGAGATGTCGTAGACGCCCTGGTGGGTCTCGCCGTCGTCGCCCACGGGACCCGCTCGATCCATGCAGAGCGTCACGGGAAGCCGCTGGAGGCAGACGTCGTGGAGGAGCTGGTCGTAAGCGCGCTGGGCGAAGGTGGAGTAGATGGCGACGACGGGCCTCATGCCGGACGCGGCCATGCCCGCGGCGAAGGTGACCGCGTGCTGCTCGGCGATGCCTACGTCGTAGAAGCGGGACGGCCAGCGCTCCTGGAAGGCGGAGAGCCCCGTCCCCATGGCCATGGCCGCCGTGATCGCGACCACGCGGGCGTCGCGTTCCGCCGCGGCCATGACGGCATCGGAGAAGGCCTCGGTGTAGGCGTACGGCTTCCTGCCCTCGAGCTTGCCGTCCCTCACGATCACCGGCGAGACCCCGTGGTACGCCGCGGGATTCCCCTCCGCGAGCCGGTGGCCTTTGCCCTTCCGCGTGATCACGTGCACGACCGTGGGCCGATCGATCCGCCTGACCTCCCTGAGCACCCGCTCGAGGCCGCGGACGTCGTGGCCGTCGAGCGGCCCCACGTACTCGAAGCCGAGCTCCGAGAAGAAGTTGTTCTTGAAGAAGGTCGCCTTGGCGACGCGCTTGAACCGCTTCACGGCGCGGGAGAGGGCCCTGCCGAACCGCCCCATCGAGAGGAGTGTTCCGTCGACCTTCATGCGGAAGCGCTGGTAGATCGTGGTCGCCGTGAGCCGCGAGAGGTACCGCGAGAAGGCGCCCACGTTAGCGGAGATGGACATCTTGTTGTCGTTCAGGACCACGATGAGTCCGCGCCCCAGGTGCCCCGTATGGGAAAGGGCCTCCTGGGCCATGCCGCCCGTCATGGCCCCGTCGCCGATGACCGCTACGGCCTTTCCCGGGAGCCCGAGCCGCCGCTTCCCCTCGAGGATTCCGAGGGCCGCCGATATCGAGGTCGACGCGTGGCCCGTATCGAAGGCGTCGTGGGGGCTCTCGCTCCGCCGGGGGAATCCCGAGATGCCGCCCTTGCGCCTGAGTCCGGAAAAGGAGGCGATCCGTCCCGTGAGGAGCTTGTGCGAATAGCACTGGTGCCCCACGTCCCATACGATCGCGTCCTCGGGGCTCCTGAATACGCGGTGGAGGGCGATGGAGAGCTCCACGGCCCCGAGGTTCGATGCGAGGTGTCCGCCGTTCTTGCCCACGGTTTCGATGATGATCGCGCGCATATCGCTCGCGAGCTCGTCGAGCTCCCGGTAGCTGAGTCCTCTCAAGTCCTCTGGGCCGGAGATGCGTTCAAGTACGGGCATCGATGTTCCTCTTCGATATAGTATCTTCATCCGGCCATTATTGCTAGCGATTGTCGCGGAATTATGTTCAATGACCGAACAACTCCTCGTTAGAGCCTTTTTTACCGGAATCGGCTATAGTGCCTGGCATGGACACGCGGATTCTCAGGTTACGGCTATCGCGCACGCTCAGATACCGGCGCGGCGCGGAGGGAGATGACGCCATCGAGGTCTATTCCATCGACCACGCGATGACGGAGGATGAAGAGGGACCCCCCGCCCGCTCCCCCCTTACCCCTCCGTCCATAACCGGGCGGCTCGACCCCGCGGCCACCCCTCCATCGGGGTGCCCC
>CAYNQK010000033.1:0-27729 GCA_964399285.1 uncultured Spirochaetales bacterium
TCTGCTCCGTGGTCGGCAGGTAGCCCTTGCCGAACACGTAGGTGTCCATGTAGACGAGGAGGTGGTTGGCCGCCTTCTCTCCCGAGATGGCGTTCACGTAGGGGCCGGAGTTCCACTTGGCCCCGGGGGTGAACTTGGCGAAGGCCGCGTTGACCGCCGCCATGTCGCCCATCTTTGCCTTGCCTTCGACCACGTTCTTGGCGAACTCACCGAGGCCGGCGGTGACCGTGTAGCCGTAGCTGTAGGCCCAGGTGCCGAAACGGCCGGACCCGCCCTTGGCCACGACGCCCTCTTCTACCTTCTTGAGGATCTTCTGGAAGTCGCCGGCCGCGGCCTTGAGGTCCAGGCCGAGGGCGCCCGGGTAGCCCATGAGGGGCGAGGGGAGGTCCGCCTCCACGAAGATGCCGCCGTAGGCCAGGAGCTGCTTGAGGAGGGGCTCGGTATGGGCGTCGTTCGTGCAGAAGAAGGCCGTCTCCTTGCCGTATTTCTCGATCCACGAGGGGACCTTCTCCAGGATGTACTGCTGGGCGCCCGCGACGCCCACCTCGGTGGTCGGGTCGGGGGCGGTCTCGAAGACGAACTTGAGCCCGAGGTCCGCGCAGGCCGCTTCCATGATCTGCCTGCGGAGGCCGAGGGTCTCGTAGGACATGTGGCGGGGGAAGGAGATGTGCACGAAGGTCTTGGCGCCGAGCTCCTTGGCCGCCCAGATGATGGTGTAGCCGCGGGAGATGAAGTCCGAGTTGATGGCCAGGTCCGCGGCGCCCTGGATGACGGGCGGGTCCTCGTGGGGCTCGCCGGCGAGGAGGATGATGTCCTTGCGTTTGGCGCGTACGCGCTTGAAGGCTTCGGTGGTTCCGGGGATGGCCTGGTTCACGACGATGGCCTTCATCTTCTTGTCGTCCGCGAGGGAGACGATCTGGGATATCGTCGTGTCCATCTGGTCCATGAAGTTGTCCGGGTAGGTGAGGTGGGTGATCATCCCGCCTTCCTTCGAATCGCCGTAGAGCTTGATGAGCGCCTCGGCTCCGCGGAGGTCGTCCTCGGACTGGGAAACGGTGCCCGTGACCACGCCGATGTGGAAGGCGCCCTTGCCGGCGGCGCCGCCGCAGCTTGAAAGCGCGAGCGCGAGGGCGGCGATGATGAGGATGGGAAGGAACGTACGTTTCATCCTGAGCTCCTTTCTCCCGATGGGAGTGCTTCCCGTTTATTCTAATCCCCGGAGCCCGGGCGTCAAGGGATCGCCCGAAGATCGCGTAGGGACTTCGCGGAGCCGCCTCCGGGGGCGGCTCCGCGCGACCGGTATCGGAACGCGCGACGCGGGATCGGGCCGGGGGACGGGGAAAGCGGGGCGCGGCGGGCGCTCGGGCGAGCCGCGCGTCTCAGTCCGCGGGGCAGCTGAAGACGCGGATGCCCTCGGCGGGGAAGCGGGCCTTGACGTCCTCGGCGGCGGCGCGGGCGCGCGCGCACTCGCCGTCTTCGAGGTAGGAGACGAGGATGAAGTTTTCCTCGGGCCAGGTGGCGCTGGAAAGGCGCTTCCCCTGACGTCCCGAGCCCATGACGCCGGGCACGAGGGTGTAGCGGAAGCCGGGGACGGCGGCGGAGATCGCGTCCGTCATCTCCTCCTCCACCGAGCGGTTGGCGATGATCTCGAGTCGCTTCATGCTATGACCTCCTCCGCTTCCGCTTCCCGTTCACGAGATAATAGACGACGGGGATGAAGAAGAGCGTGATGAGCGTGCTCGTCGCGAGGCCGCCGATGATGGTGAGGCCGATGGGCTTGATGAGGCCGGCGTTCTCCCCGTTCGAGCGCGCCATGGGCAGGGTCCCTAAATTGGTGGTGAGGGTGGTCATGAGGAGGGGGCGGAGGCGGGAGACGCCGCCCCTGAGGCAGGCCTCGAAGAGGGGCACGCCGCGGTTATGGAGGAGGTTCGTGTAGTCCACGAGTACGATGCCGTTGTTGACCACGATCCCCGCGAGCATCACGAGCCCCACCATGTTGAAGAGCGTGACCGGCTGGGCCGATATCGCGTAGATGAGGATCACGCCGATGAACATGAGGGGGATGGTGAGGAGGTTGATGAGGGGATCCTTGAAGGACTCGTACTGGCCGGCCATCACGCCGAAGACGAGGATGACCGCCATGGCGAAGATGAGGGCGAAGGTGACGTTGTTCTCCGAGATCTGCTTCCAGGAGCCCTCGTAGGCTATCGACACCGTGTCGTCTATCACGAGGTTCTCGGCGATGGCCCGCTTGATCGCCGCCTCGACGCGGTCCGCCCGCTTCTTTTCGTCGAGGCTTCCCTCGACGTGGATGACGCGGGCCCGGTTCTCGTGCCTTATGCTCACGGGGCCCGATCCTTTGTCGGGGCGGGCGAAGTTGGACACGGCCACCTGCTGGCCCGCGGCGTTCTTCACGAAGAGGCGCTCGAGGTCGAGGACCTCGTCGCGGTCCGCCTTGTCGAGGAAGAGGCGGACGGGAATTTCCTCGCCCTTCAGCGTGAAGGTGGTTGCCGTGGAGCCGTAGACGCTCGCGTAGATCTCGTTAGCGACCGCGCGGGCGTTGAGCCCGAGCGCGTAGAGGCGCTCGCGGTCGATCACGACGACGGCTTCGGGGAGGCCTTCCGTGAGGCCGATCTCCCAATCCATGACGTCGGGGACCTCGCGCTCGAGGACCTCGACGATCTCGTTGGCGGTGGAGAGGCCGATGTCCAGGTCCTGGACGCGCAGGACGAGGTCGATGTCCGATCCCGTCGCCTGCCTGAACATGCCTCGGCCGAAGGAGAAACGGGCCTGCGGAAAATCGGGGAAATGGGCCCGGAGCTTGGCCTGGGCCCGCTCAAGCGTGTCGGATTTATTTCCATCGGCGAAGCCGAAGGATACGCTGCCGGAGTAGGTGCCGCGGGAGCGCCCGCCGCCCCCGACCGAGGCCGTTACGTCCTCGGCGCCCCGTACCTCGTTCCGGACGAACACTTCGAATTGGAGGATCACCTGGTTCGTGGTCTCGAGGTCGGTGCCGAGGGGAAGGGTGACGTTGAGGGTGACCGAGTCCTCGGCCATCCTCGGCATGATCTGTATGTTCATGAGGGGCACGAGGGCGACGCAGCCGAGGAAGACGAGGGCGACGAGGGCGACGACGGAGAGGCGGTGGCGGAGCGCCGCGGAAAGGGCTTTCTCGTAAGCGGCGTTCAGGAGCCCGAGGAGCCGCTCTATGAAATCGTCCGCGGCCTTGAGGGTCGGGTCCTTGAGCGGCTTCTGCGTCCGCGTCTTGAAAATCAGGTACTTCGAGGCGAGGACCGGGACCAGGAAGACCGCGACGAAGAGGCTCGAGAGGAGGGCTATCCCGATCGTGAAGATGAGGTCCTCGAAAAGCTCGCCGAAGAAGCCGAGGCGGCTCTTGAAGAAGAGGATGGGTATGAATACGCAGATCGAGGTTAGGGTGGACGACGTTATGGCGGCGATCATCTCGTGGCTACCGAGGATGGCCGCGATCCTGGGTTTGGCGCCGCGGTCCCGGTAGGCGTAGATGTTCTCGAGCATGACGATGGACGCGTCCACCACCATCCCGACGCCGAGGATGAGGCCGGTGAGGGTCATCATGTTGAGGGTGATGCCCGCGAAGAACATGCAGAGCATGGTGACGAGGATGGAGAAGGGAATGGAAATGCCCATGATGAGAGTGCTCTTCAGGTTCCTGAGGAAGAGGAAGAGGATGAGCATGGCGAGGATTCCGCCGTACGCCGCGGATTCCACGAGGTCGTTCAGGGTGTCGCGGACCTGCTTCGAGCTGTCCCTCGTCACCTTCATGCTTATGTCGGCGGGGACGAGGCCGGAGGCGGCATCGAGCTTCTCGAAGATCGCGTCGGCGACCCTCACCGTATTGGTGCCGCTCTGCTTCTGGATGGCGAGGTAGACTCCCTCCTTGCCGTCGATCCGCGCGTAGGAGCTCGGGTCCTCGAAGCCGTCGGAGACGGCCCCGACGTCCCGGAGGCGAACCTGCGCCCCGTTCGCGGTCGCGATGACCGTGTCGGCGATGTCGTCCAGGCTCGCGAATCCGCCCTCGGTCCGCACCTGGTAGTTGAGGGTCCCCTCCCTGACCGAGCCGCCCCCCAGGCTCGCGTTCTGCGCGGCGAGCGTTGAGGAGATGCCCGTGATTGAGAGCCCGTATGCGTCGAGGCGGTTCTGCTCGAGGTCCACGCGGATGATGCGCGTCCTCCCGCCCCTGACCGTGACCTGGGCGACGCCTGAGGCCTGCTCGAAGAGGGGCTGGAGGACGTTCTCCGCGAGGCCCTTGATCTCCTCGGCGCTCCGGTTCCCGCGGACGGATATCTGGACGATGGGCTGGGTGTTCGGATCGAACTTGGAGATCGTGGGGCGGTCGGCGTCGTCGGGCAGGGCGCGGACGACGCGCTCGAGCTTGTCGCGGATGTCGTTCTTGGCGGCCTCGAGGTCCGTTCCGAACTCGAATTCGAGCGAGATGCTCGAGGATCCCTCCGACGAGGTGGAAGTGATGGTCTTGAGGCCCTCGACGGCGTTGAGGGCGCCCTCGAGGATACGCGTCACCTTGGTCTCCATGGTTTCGGGGCTCGCGCCGGAGTACGAGCAATTCACGCTCAGCACGGGCTGGGAGACCTCGGGCATGAGGTCGATGGCGAGCGTGGGGAGGAGGAAGAGCCCCAGGATGGCGATGAGGGCGAAGACGATGGCCACGAGGACGGGCCGGTCGACGATCCTGGCGGAAACGCTCATTCCTTCGCCCCGCCCGAGAGGTCCTTCGCGTTCACCACGATGACCTCGGCGCCGTCAGCGAGGACCTGCTGGCCGGAGACGACGACCTTCTCCCCGGCCGAGAGCCCGTTCTCCACGATGGCGGTCCCGTCGATCGTCTTCCCGACGGAGATCCCGCGCTCCTCGACCTTGCCGTCCTCCTTGACCACGAAGACGAGCTTGCGCTTATTGCGTTCGATCACGGCCTGCTCGGGAACGGCGATCCGGTCGACGAGGCGTTCGGTGTAGATGACGAGCTTGGCGAACATGCCGGGATTCACCCGGGCGTCGGGCTTCTCGAAGGCGAGCCGGACTTCCTTGCTCCGCGACGAGGGATCGACGACCGGGCTGAGCCGCGCGACCCTGAGGGGGAAGGAGACGCCGGGGAAGGCGGCGAGCGTCGCCTGAGCCGCCTGGCCGACCGAGAGGCTTCCCACGTCGCGCTCGCTCACCCGCGCGATGACCGCGAGCCTGTCAACGATGCCCACGGTGGCGAGGGGGGTGGAGGTCCCGACCGTGGAGCCGACCGAGACGTTGACCGCTGTGACGGTTCCGGAAATGGGGGAGTAGACCTGGTTGAGCGCGTACTCCTCGCCCGGCCGAGAGGGGTCGATCTCCGCGATGAGCTGGCCCTTGGCCACGCGCGAGCCGAGCTCCACGGCGAGTCCGACGATCCGCCCGCCGATGCCGCCGTAGACGTCCACCTTGGTCTCGGCCTGCACGTCGCCGTTCACCTCGAGGTAGTCCTGGAGGGTCTTCCGCTCGACGAAGGCGGCGCGCACGGAGAAGCCCGGGCGCGCCTTTTCCGGAGCGCCGCCTCCGCGCTCTCCCGCGCGTTCCCGCGTGCGCCCGCCCGCTTGAGATCCGCCCCCCGCGGCCGCCGGCCCTCCGCCCGGACGGGGGCCCGCCGCGCCCGGCGCGGGAGGCTTGCCGCCCGGAGCCGCGGGCTTGGCGCCCGCGAGGCGCAGCGCGAGAAGGCCGAATACGAGGACGAAGACGGCTGCGGCGATAAGGAAGGCGAGCGTTTTCTTCTTGGACATGGACATCACCTCCCGAGGGTCCCGAACGGAAGACCGAGCGCGTATTCGACGTCGATGAGCCCCGCGAGCAGGGCGTTTTCCTGTGAAAGGTAGGCGAGCTTCGCCTCCTCGAGATCGTCCGCCGCGTTGGCGACGGAGAGGGAGTCCTTGGAGCCTTTCTCGTAGGCCTCCCGCGTGAGGTCGTGCGTGCGCTGCGCGAGCTCGACCGCGAGGCGGGCCGCGCCGAGTGTCGAGGCGGCGCGGGCGACCTTGCTCCGGAGCGTCGCGCGGGCGAGCTCGTCGGATCGCGCCTGCCCCTCCGCGGCGAGGGCCGCCTTGCGGAGGGCCTCGTCCGCGCCCTTGATCGATTGCCGCTGAGCGGAGAGGGGATTGATGAAGTCGAGCGACCAGGACAGGGACGCCTGGAGACTAGAACCGTCGGTCCATTCCTCGAGGAGGAAGGGATAGGTCTCGGTCGCCGCCCATGACAGCGAGAGCGAGGGGGAGAAGGCGGAAAGGACCGCCGCTTTTTTCGTCTCTGAGGCTATGTCGAGGGCTTTCCCGAGGCTCTTCGCGGAGAGTGAGGGCCCGGACCAGTCGAGGGCGTCGAGGGCAGCGGGATCGAAGGAGGCGTCGAGCGAGCCCTCGGGGGAGAAGGGGCGCGCCGGCTCGAGACCGATCTGGAGCTTGAACTGGCCGAGGGCGGCCTCGTAGTCCTCCATGGCCTTCGCCGCTGAGGGCTTCTGGTTCTCGTACTTCACGCGGGCGCTCAGCGCTTCGAGCTCGGGAGCGAGGCCGGAACGGTAGCGCTGCTCGGCCCGGTCCCAGGTGGCCTTGCCCGTCCTGAGGCCCTGTTCGAGGACCCGCGCGCTCTCCTTGAGGAGGATGAGATTGTAGAAGGCTTTCCTGACGCCGGCCTCGAGCTCGCGCTCGGCGGCCTCCTCCTTTAAGGCGGCGGCCTCGCGGTTCATCCGCGCGAGGCGGATTTTCAATGCGATGGCCGGGCTCAGGGAGAGCGAGAGCCCCGCCTGGGCGCTCGCCACGCCCTCGTCGAACTCGTAATCCGCGATCCGGGTCGAGGCCGAAGCGCCCAGGGAGGGAACGAGGGCGCCCAAGGATGCAGCGTATTGGCGTTCCGCGGCCTCGAGGTCGATCCGCGCGCCCTTTAGGGTAAGGTTCGCCTCCTTCGCCATGCGCACGGCCTCGTCGAGGCTTGTCCCCGTTTGCGCGAAGACGGGCGCCGCGGCGGCCAGGGCGAGGGAGGAGAACGCCGCGCGGATCCATTTCGGTGCCTTGAACGGACGAAGCATAAGCCCTGAACCTCCTCGGAGTCGATGACTAAGATATATCGGAAGCCTCCGTTCCGGAAAGGGCCGACGGACCTTCATGGTCCGTCGTTGACTTCCGCGCCGCCGTGCATAGAATTCCATGAATAGGAAGGTCGAGGGCGGCGGTCTTCGTCCCCGCGAGTGAACCCTGTAAAAAGGAGAGCCATGAGGAGGCGGACGGTCCTCGGGGACCTCATCTACATGATCGGCGGCATCGCCCTCGTCATGCTCCTCCTCGTCGCGTCGGCCAGCTACTTCCTCGTGACGTTCAGGCTCCAGCGCTCGCTCGAGGAGGCCTCGGAACGGACGGCCGAGGCCATCTCGAAGGCCCTCGAGATCCCCTTGCTCCGCCTCGACGCCGAATGGGCGGCCAACCTCGGCATGGCGTACCTCGCCGGAGGCAGGAACGCCGGGATGAGGATCGAATCCGCGGAGCTCGGAATCGTCCTGGATCGGCCTCCGACCTTTCCGAACGCCCTCCCCCCCGTCGCCCAGGAGATCCGGAACCGGGGGACCTACCTCGGCAGGATGACGCTCTGGTTCGACGATGGCCCGCTCCAGGACGCTCGGCGGGGCCTACTCCTCATGTCGCTCTCGATGATCATCGGCATCCTCGCCGCCTACCCGGCGTCCATCCTCCTCATCGTGCGGAAAGCGGTTTCCCGGCCCCTCGATTCCCTTATCTCCGGCATCGAGGCCGTCGGCTCGGGCGAATACGGGATGAGCGTGCCGCTCACGCGCCGCGCGGACCTCGACGTCCTCGTGACGGCGTTCAACAGGATGTCCGCGAACGTGAAGCGGTCCAAGGAGCTCCTCGAGGAGAGCGAGCGGAGGTACGGCGTCGTTTTCGATTCATCGGTCGCCGCCATCTTCATCCACGACGTGGAGGGGAGGATCGTCGACCTGAACCGCTCCGCGATGGAGCTCGTCGGCGCGGACTCGCGGGAGGCGGCGGCGGGCTACGGGATCAAGGAAGACCTGTCCGCGAGCGACCGGGACCCGGAATTCCTCGTCGCCGCCTGGAAAGAAGCGCTCGCGGGGAAGGACCTCTACTTCCCCTGGACCGTGCGGCGCCCGAAGGACGGAGGGACCGTTCCCGTGGAGATCTCCCTGCGGAGGATACTGCTCGATTCGGGGACCTACCTCCTCGCGAGCGTTACGGACGTCACGGAGCGGAAGAAAATCGAAGAGCAGCTCGTGCAGGCGCAGAAGATGGAGGCGATAGGAACCATAGCGGGCGGGCTCGCGCACGACTTCAACAACATCCTGGGGGGCATCACGGGAACGGCCTCGGTCCTCCAGTACATGCTGGACGGCGGGATTTCGATCGCCTCCGACGTGCTCGGGAAGGCGCTCGGCACGATCCAGGACGCGTCGTTCCGCGCCGCGAACGTCGTCGGGAAGCTCCTCACCCTCTCGAAGGGGCGCAGCTACGAGCCCGGCGTCGTCGACCTCAGGGACGCGCTCTCGCGCGTGATGACCATCGCCGAGAATTCCATCGATAAATCGGTCGAGCTCGAGGGCGAATGGCCGGCGGAGGCCGTCCGGGTGATGGGGGACCGGACGCAGATCGAGCAGGTCGCCCTGAACCTGATCGTCAACGGCGCCCACGCCATGACGGTGATGCGCCCCAAGGGCGCGCGCTGGGGCGGGCGCCTCCTCGTCTCGCTCTCCGGAGTCGAGCTCGGCGCCGAGGACCTGCGCGCGCATCCGGATTCGCCGCCGGGCCGCTACGCGATGATAAAGGTAGCCGACGAGGGGATCGGCATCTCGGCGGAGGATAGGGAGCGGATCTTCCTTCCGTTCTACACCACGAAGGAGCGCGGTTCGGGCCTGGGGCTGCCGATGGTCTACGGGATCGTGAAGGCGCACGAGGGATTCGTGGAGCTGGAGTCCGAGCCGGGAGGGGGAACCGAGGTCAGGGTCCTCATCCCTCGCACCGATCTCCTTCCCGAGGAGCGGCCGCTCGGCCCGATAGGCGCGTCCGAATGGAGGGGAGAGGGCCTCGTCCTAGTCGTGGACGACGAGGACGCCCTGCGGGAGGGCCTCAAGGGCATGCTCGAGCAGTTCGGATATTCGGTGGAGACCGCGCGCGACGGGGAAGAGGGACTCGTGAAGTACGAAGAGCTCGGGGCCGAGATATCCCTCGTGTTCCTCGACATGTCCATGCCCAAGCTCTCGGGCCGCGAGGCGTTCTTCGCCATCAGGCGGATCGATCCGGATGCGCGCGTGGTGCTCATGTCGGGAGTCAGGCAGGACGAACGGGTCGCGGAGGTCATGGAAGGCGGCGTCGCGGCCTTCCTCCAGAAGCCCTTCGATCGCGCGCGCCTTGTCGCCGCCCTCAGGGCGGCGACCGATCGGCCGCGCGCAGGGGCCTGAGCCGTACCGCCGCTTACGGGCTTTTCGCCTTCTCCTCAGCGCCCGCCTTCTCGGTCTCGGGCTTCTTGAAGGTCTCCAGCACGATGATGATGACGACGGCGAGGATGTAGAGATCGGCAGCGTTCATGACGCCGGTCCGGATCCTGGGCGTGAGCTGGAAGAGGAGGTAGTCGGTGACCTCCCCGTGGAAAATCCGGTCGAGGATGTTGCCGAGCCCGCCCCCGAGGAGGAGGGAGAGGAGGGCGAGGTCCCGTCCGCCGAGCCGCTTCTTGCGCAGGAAGATCGCGACGAAGGCTCCGAGCACGATGACGGGCAGGATGACGAGGAGGATGGTCCTCCAGGGCTGGACGAGCTTGTCCCCGATCGACAGGAAGGCCCCGGGGTTCCTGGCGTAGACGAGGACGACGAAGTCCCCGATGATCCTCACCGTGCCCGCGCCCTTGAGCCGCGTATCGGCGAGCCACTTCAGGAGCTGGTCCAGGCCGATGAGCGCCGCGGAAAAGGCGGCGAGGAGCGTGACGAAGGTGCCTTTCTTCATTGAGCCGCCTCCAAGCGTGAAATATCGGCGACGAGTATCGACTCGAGCGCGCGCTCGAGCCCGGCCCTGTCCGCCGCGGACTCTATCCGCGCGCCCTCCGCCTCGACGGCGGAGTAGAGGCCGGCGTCGACGTCGAAGCCGACGAAACTCACCAGCGTGCCCCGGGTGATGACGGGGAGATCCACCGTGGAGCGATCCACGCGGTTCTCGTTGATGGCGAAGAGGACCTCCTCGGGAGCCTTCCCGGAGGTGTTGGCCCCGTCCGACACGACGATGACGCTCTTCATGACGGTGCCGGAGCCGGCGAGGAGCTCCGCCGCGACCTCGAGCGCGCCCCCTATGGAGGTGCGGCCGCCCGGGGCGAGGGCGTCCTTCGCGCTCACCGCCGCGCGGGCGCGCTCGAAGGCGGCCGCGTCCATGTCCGCGAGCGGGAACACCGTGCGGATCTCCTCGTGGAAGGCGATGACGGCGACGCGGAAGCGCATGCCGCTCAAGGCCTTGGACGAGCGGAGCCGCTCGAGGAAGGAAAGGATGCCGGAAAGGGCGCGAGCCGCTTGGACGTGCTTGGGCTCGCCTCCCGAGGCGGGAGCCTCCGCCATGGAGCCCGAGACGTCCACCGCGATGACGACCGAGAGACCGAGGTCGTCGATAGCGTTGGCGCCGGGGTTGAAGTCGTCCGAGAAACGGAGCACGTAGCCCGGGCCGGAGTAGGGCAGGGCGGGCGCGGCGGTGGCCGCGGCGGCCGGCAGCCCGGCCGCTTCCCGCGCGCGCCGCTCGTTAGCGGACTTCGACGTTCGGCCGACGATGAAAAACACGGCGACGATACCGCATGCCGCGACGATCAGGGCCCTGACGGCCGTCGCGCCCGAGCGCTCGTTTCGCTTCGCCATCGATCACTCGAAGGAGAGGAAGCGTACCTCGACGCGGCGGTTCTTCGAGTGATCGACCGCGTCGACTGGCTGCTCCCATCCCTTGCCCTCGGTGACGATGCGTTCGCTCTCGCACTTGTATCGTTCCACGAGGAGCTTCTTGATGAATTCCGCGCGCTGCTTGGAGAGGAGCTTGGCCTGCGTGCTCGCCTCGATGAATTCGCGTTGTCCCTTCTGCTTGAATTCCTCGACTTTCGACGTGTCCAGGTGCCCGACGAGCTTCACCATGGTGGTGCCGAGGACGGCCATCTGCTCGTTGATCTTCTCGAGGGCGGCGCGGTTCCGCCGCATCTCGGCGCGCTGGGAGTCGGGGTCGAAGTCGATGCGCTGGGCGTCGAAGTAGATCTCCACGTCCTCGGCGAGGACGATCTTCTGGTTCTCGAGGTCGGAGATGTCGTAGGACGCCTCCTTGTTGAAGCTCGAGACCACGGTGTTCTTCTGGTGCTTGAAGAGCCCGCGCGCGGCGACGGCCTCGAGGGCGGCGGGGTATATCACGGACTCCGCCTCTATCTCGGCGTTCGCGTTGATGACGCCCGCGGCCTTGTAGTACTCCTTGGCCATGAAGAAGATCTTGTAGGCGTTTATGGGGTTGGACACGTCCAGGAACATCCTGGACTCGGGGAGGTTGGCGATGTGGGCCTTTCCGGCCATGGCCTTGGCCTCGGCGGGGCCGCCCTCGAGCTCGAAGAAGGCCGCCATGGCCGCGTAGGCGGGCTCGGGGTTGGCGGCGAGGATGTCCGCCCCCTCGAGCATGGACTCGACGAAGGCCTCGAGCATCTCTGGATGCTGCTTGGCGAAGTCGAGGCGCGTGAAGTAGACGTCGGCGATGAGCTGGTTGGCGTCGCGGCTCGAGATGAGGATCCTGGAGCCCTCCACGTGGTTCCTGGACTTCGGATCGGCCACCTCCTCGGAGAAGGGGGACCAGGTCACCCAGGCGTCGATGTCCGGCCTGGATTTGAAGGCCTTGGCCGCGGCGGGCCCGTCGGGGAGGTAGAGCATCTTCACGTCGCTCGGCCCCATGCCGGACTGGGCGAGGAGCCAGAGGAGGAAGAAGTTGTAGGGCGTGTTGCCCGAGGTGAGGACGGTCTTGCCCTTGAGGTCCTTGGGCGTCTTGATCCCCTGCTTCACCACGATGGCGTCGCCGCCCGAGGACCAGTCGAAGATGCCGAAGACCTGCGGAACCACGCGGCGGTCCGCCTTGAGCGCGTCGTAGAGGAGGGGGAGGGAGTCCATGGAGGACCAGAGCGCGAGGAATTTGCCCTGGGCGAAGCCGTCGAGCTGCTCCTTGGCGCTCTCGGTGCGGACGAACTCCACGGCGAACTTCCCCTTCTTATAGAAAAGCGAGTCCTTGCTGGGCTTGGAGCCTCCGTTGGCCGCGAAGATCGCCGCGTAGCCGCCCCAGGTATCCAGGGGGATACGGATGACGGGCACCTTCTCGCCGTCGAGCTCGACCGAGTCGAGCGTATACCCCGATGCGGGCGCGATGGAGAGGCCCTCGGGCTTCACCGACTCGGGTTGCGCGCCGCCGCCGCCGCCCAAGCGGAGAGCGCCCGATTTGACGAGGAAATATCCGAGCGCGCCGAGCACGATGCATGCGATGATCACGACGCCGACGACCTTGCCGGCCGTTCCCTTCCTTGCCATCGGGGCCTCCTTGGGTGAGGGACATACTACGGCAGCGGCGGCATCCCGCGCAAGCATCCCGAGGAAGCGCCGGATCGCTATCGGGTCCTCGAATCCGAGCCTCGAGAGTACCGAGCCTTGCGTTCGGGAGGACTCTGCGCTATGATCGATTCATCATGAAGAAACGCTTCCCCGCACGCTCCGCGCCTTCGGAAAACCCCGTACAACGAACACGCCGCCCTCGCCGCGCTGAACCGCACTCGTCTCCCCTCCGCCGCGCGCGCGAGGGCTCTCCGCTTTGACCGTCGCGTCCATAGCGGGCCCGGCGGCCCGCGTCCCCGCACCAGCCTGGAGGAACCCGTCATGAAGGAACGCTCCCGCGCCGTTGTAGGCATTCTCGCCCTGTCCCTCGCCTCGCTCGCCTCGGCGACGCTCGCCGCCCAGTCGCCCTCCCTTTCGAGGTCGGCCATCGGTCCGAACGATCCTCGCGAGACGATCCTCGCCGTGCAGGCCCGCTGCCGCGTCTCGTTCACGGCCACGGGGCCGGCGGGGCTCTCCTTCGCCTTCGTGGACCGGATGCGGGGCGTCTACTTGAGCGGGTCGCTGGACGAGAAGGGCAAGGGCAGGGCGGACTTGAGCCTCGAGAAGGGGGAGTACAAGGCGCGCTTCGGCGCCGATCCGGGCCCCGCCCGGGGCGCGGCCGCAGGAACGGTGTCGCTCGCGGCGGTGACGTTCCGAGAGACCATGGGAAACGATCCCGCCGCCTGGCCGATGGTCTCGGAGGGCGATTTCCGGACCGAGAAGCTCGGCGACCGGGAGACCTTCTCCTGCTGGCTCCCCGCGGACGGCTTCCGCCCCCTCGAGATCGACGTGGCCGGACGCGCGCTCGCGGACGTCGAGCTCTGGAAGGACGGGCAGTACCGCGTGGACGCCGACTTCCAGCGCTCGTCGGCCGGCTCGGCGAAGGGCAGGCCCCTCAACCGCTTCAGGACCTCCTTCAACGCCGAAAAGGGGCTCTACCTCCTCAAGGTCCATGGCGGACCGCCCCTCGTCTGGACCGCCACCAACGACCCCGCGACGCCCCTCTACGTCCGCTCGGGCATCAAGCTCCTCCCCCAGGGCTCCCGGATCGAGGCCAAGGTTTCCCCCTTCGGCGAGGACCTCTACCGGACCTCAGGCGCCCCGTACGCGCGGATATGGCTCCCCGCTCCCGCGGAAGCGTCCCTCAGGGTCGCGGGCTACTCCCCCGGAGCGCGCGCTTCCTTCTCGGGCGCGGGCTCGCTCAGGGGCGAAAAGGACGCGCGACGTTCGATTATCGCCTCCGTCCCCGACAAAGGCCTCGTGGCGGTGGCCGCCGAGCCGGACACGGCCTACGTCTTCGAGGCTTTCACGGACGCCTCCCGGGCCGGGATGTTCTACAGGACCGCCGACCCCGACGAGATCAAGGGAGGGATCCTCCGCATCGGGTCCGTCATGGACGACGAGCCCGGCATGGAGCCCTGCGCAATCGTCTATATAGAGGAAGGCGAGGGCGCCGCGCGGAAGACGCGGATCCTCGCCGAGAACCTCCCCCGCGTCGGGGGCTCCTCCTCGTTCTCCCAGGCCGCCAACTTCATGAACTCGGGCGTCGCCACCGCCTTCGTGAAGCTCGAGGACATGGGGACCTACCGGGTCATCGAGGGAAAGAATTCCACCGGCCGCGGCCTCTACCGCCTCACGCCCCTGGACGAATTCCTCTACGGGTCGGGGAAGCGGCGGGGGCAGAACCCCGCCCCCAAGAGCGGCGCGCTCCTGACTCCCGGGTACTACGTCCTCGAGATCGAAGCCGATAAGCTCGGCTACCTCGAATTCGCCGTGGTGAAGGACCTCGGGAAGCCCGCGGACTTCTCCTCTAAGGGCCTCGCCGCGCGGAAGCCCGAATTCACCTGGACCCAGAGCCCCGGCCTCCGCGAAGCCGAGGCCTCCCTGCTCTTGAGCAAGGCGCCGGAGCGGCAATGGTTCGCCTCCTTCGCACGCTTCCCCATCGAGTCCGAGGGCGGCGTGTCAGTCAGCCTGGAGCCCGGGCGCATGCAGGAGTTCTCCGTCTACGCCGAATGGCCCATGGTCGCGCAGCTCTCGGGCCAGGGCCTCCTCTGGACCATGGGAGGAAAGGTGGTTTCGGACGGCGCCACCGTTCCCGTGGGGGAGACGAAGGTGAGCGTCCGGAACGGCGGCAAGGAAACCGTGACCGCGGCTTTCCGCTCCCTCCCGATGCCCCGGGACGTCCGGAAGCCTTCCATACAGGAGCTCGGCGAGGGTATGGACCGCGTGGAACCGGGCAAGGCGGCCTTCGCCGATTACGAGCGCTCCTCGTCGCGCCCCTACGTCCTCAAGGTCCCGCGCCCCGCGCTCTACCGGATCGAAACGACCGGGCGCCTCGCCACGTCGCTCTCTTTGCGCTCAGCCGCCCACGGCGTCCTTTTCTCGGCCGAGCGGAACGGGGGAGGGCGCAACGCCCTCCTGCAGGCCTACCTGAATCCCGGTTCCTACGTCCTCAAGGCGGGGACGATCGGGCAGTCGGCCGGCAGGGCGGGGCTCTCCGCACGCGAGGCTCCCTCGCCCGAGCAGGCCCTCCTCGCGCCCGGCGCCATCGATAGGCGGGTCCTGCCCGCCGACGAGGTCGCCATCTTCGATTTCACCGTGAAGGAACCCGGGACCTTCTCCATCGCCTCCATCGGCATGGGGAGGAGCTTCCCGATACGCCTCGAGGATTCCGACGGCTTCCCCGTCTACACGGGTTCCGGTTCGACGAGGCTCTTCCTGAACGCGGGCGGGTACCGGCTCTTCTCCCTCGCCGCTGACGCCGAGACGTGGCGGGTCACCCTCGTCCGCCTCATCGAGAGCGCCTCGCCCCGGCGCGACGCGAGCGGCGCCGTCATTCTCGCCATCAACCAACAGGCGAGCGGCTACTACCGGGCCAAGAACGGTCCGGACCGCTACCGCTTCTCCGTCCCCGCGCCCCTCAAGGCCTCCCTCCGGCTCGACGCGAGCCTCTCGGCGACTCTGACCGGCGCGAGCGGTAAGCGCGAGCTCCCGCCCTCCGATCGCGGTTCCCTCGTCCTCGCGGAAGGCGAGTACGAGCTCTCCGTGAGGCCCAAGGACCCGGACGACGAGCTTCCGTACTCGATCGCGATCTATACGAGCATCCTCGCGCCCGGCATCCCCGTCGAGGGGAGCGCGAACGACCGGTCGGAGTCGTCCTACGAGGTCTCCGTGCCGCGCGAGGGGCTCTACGAGCTCTGGAGTCTCTCGGGCGTTGACGTCGCCTGCCGCCTCATGAGGCCGGACGGCACGCTCGCCGCGAGCTCGGACGATAGGCGGGCCGACTGGAATTTCCAGGTGACGGCCCAGCTCTCGCCGGGAACGCACCGCCTTCTCGTGTCCGCATTCTCGGGTTCGGGCCCGGTCGAGCTCCGCCTCGACGAGCTCAAGCCCCGCGAACTCGCGCGCGCCTCCCCCGGTTGGGAGGGCAAGGCCGACGTGGGGAGCGAGGGCGTCCGCCTCGCGCTGGACACCAAGGCCGCCGAGGGCCTCTTCGACCTGCGCGCCTCCTCCGAGGCGCCCGTCGACCTCCTCCTTTATAAGGGGGAAAAGCTCCTCGCGGAGGGGAGGAACCGCATCCTCATCCCGCTCAGGAAATCCTCCGCCTACGTCCTCTACGCGCGTTCCCCCGTCCAGACGCAAGCCGCCCTCTCCTTCCTCAAGGCCGAAGAGGCTACCGCCTCGGCCGGTTCGAGGATGGATTTCAAGGCGGGTAAGGCCTATCGGATCTCCAATCCCGAACGGCTCTCGTCCCGCGTCTCGTCGGGAGAGGGATTCCTCTTCTCCCCAGCGATGGAAGCGCCCTGCGAGGCGGTCGGAGAAAAGGCCTTCTGTTCCGCGGGGACGACGGGCTGGGCCTGGGCCGGAACCGCCGCCGCCGCAGAACCAGAGACCCTCGCCCCCGAGGGCGCCGCCTTCTACGAATTCGACGGGACCGACCAGGCCTTCCGCCTGTCCTCGCCCGACGCCGCCGTCCTCGTCACCGCCGACACGAACGGCGCCTTCCGCTGCGGCGTCTCCGCTTCTCCCGCCGACAAGCCCGAGCCGGAAACCTACTCCTGGTCCGCCATGGGCGTCTTCTCCGAAGGCTCGGCGGCTCTCCTGCCCCCGGGCGCCTGGCGCGTGCGCGCCTGGGACGGCGAGGGCCTCCCTCCGGGAGAGCTTGATCCGCCGCGGGGCGCGGGCGTTTCGCTCGCCTCCTTCCCCGTCGACGCGGCAAAGCCCCTCTCGCTCGGCGACGACGCCGTCCTCGTCGTGCCCCAGGGCAGGGCTCTCTCGGTGGAGCTCCCCGCGTGCCGGCTCGAGGCCATCCTCGCCGAGGGCATCGTGATCGGCGCGTGGAGCGGCAAGGCCCCGCTCGCCTGCCGCTCCGCCCTCGACGGCAAGGCCATCGTCTCCCTCCCGCTCCAGAAGTCGACCCTCCTCGTCGCGAACGCGGGACGAGGGGCCGCGAGCGTACGCCTCCGCGCCTTCGCCGCGGCGGCGGAATCCGCGCTCGAGCTCAAGGAGGGCAAGCCCTTCGAATCCGCCGACATACCGCGCGGCGGGATCGTCCTCTCGGTCGTTCCCCGCGACGGGCAGGTCCTCTGCGTGGCGGGCGAGGCGGCCGAGGGCGAATTCCTCGCCTCGACGGGCGCCTTCGGGCGGCTCTCGGCCTCAGGGCGCTCAGGCGAATTCGATTCGATCCCGGCGCGGGAGGGCCAGCTCGTCCTCCGCTCGCGGGGCGGCTACGCCCGCGCCTGGCTCGCTTCTCCCGGCAAGGAGTACGAGGGGCTCGTGGAGGCTTCATCCTCCGCGCCCAAGCAGATCGCGGGATCCTCCGCGCTCTCGGGAAAGGCGGAGTCCTTCAGGTTCAAGGTGGATTCCCCCTGTTACGTGGACGTCTCCCTCGCCGGTCCCGGCGTCCTCTCGCTCCAGCGCGACGGAAAGCCCCTCGGGACCGACGCGACGGGCGAGCGGGACGACCTCCGCGTCTTCGCCTACGCCACGCCCGGCGAGTACCGCGTCTTCGCGCGGCCCCTCGCGGGCAAGGCGCTCTCCGACTCCATCAGGGTCTCGCGGATCGATCCCGTCGCCGTTAACGAGGAGACGGGCGCCGCGGCGCGATTCATCGCGCCCGGCGAGTCCCAGGCCTTCGCGCTCTCGGTCAAGGCGAAGGGGAAGATCGGCGTCGCCGTGGCGTCGGACATCGAGGGCCTCGACGCCTCGCTCTACTCGCCTTCGCAGGCAGAGCTCGGACGCGGGCCGGTGATGTTCCCGACCCTCGAGCCGGGCGACTACGTGCTCGTGGTGCGGGGGACCGTCTCGGGCCCCGCCGAGTACTCGCTCGCGCTCTACGGCCTCGAGGGTTCGAGGCAGGACGTGCCTCAGGACGTCGTCGAATCCTTCAAGGCGAGGGCGGGAACGCCCTCGCGCTCGCTCTCCATTCCGCTCGGCGTTTCGGGAAGGAGAGCGCGGCCCTACGTCCGCGGCGGCTCGTCCGGAGGACAGATGGAGATCCGCGTCGACGACGATGACGGAGAACGCGACTACGAAGGCGATGACGGCGACGGCGGCGACGGACCGTACTACGAGGACGGCGAGGGCCCCTACGGCGACGAGGGCGAAGGCGCCTATGAAGAAGGCGGCGGCGGGCCCTACGGCGACGAGGGCGGGTACGACGAAGGCGACGGCTACGACGGGGAGGAGTATTGATCATGAACCGGCAATCCAGGCGTTTCGGGCTCGCGCTCCTCGCGGCCCTCCTCCTATCGGGCGCGCTCTCCGCGCAGGGCCGCGGCGCCCAGCGCGGCGGGACCGACTCCCTCTCCCCCGACTACTACCTCCGCGAGTACGATCCCGTGACCCTCACGCTCGCGCAGCCTGAGGGCCCGGCGGGCGGCGGCCCGGCGGACGACGCCTCGGGCATCCTCTCCATCCAGCCGCGCCATCCCGGCGAGTACCGCTGGATCGACGAGCGCACCCTCCGCTTCCTCCCCGCGGAGCCCTGGCCGCCGCTCAGGACCTTCGCGTTCAAGTCGCCCAAGGGGCGCTGGACCCTGGAGACCCTCATGTCGCCCCCGAGCTCGATCAGCCCCGACCCGGGATCGACGAACCTCGCGTCCATCGCGCAGATCGACTTCTCCTTCCCCGTCCCGCTCGCGACGGAGCGGCTCATGGAGATGATCAGCTTCGAGCTCAGGCCCCTTCCCGGGCTCGAGTCCCAGGACGCGCGCGTCCTCGGGAAGCGCGACTTCAGCCTCAAGGAGATCGAGCGCGCGGGAGCCAAGGACCGGGCCCGCTACCGCCTCGTACTGGACGAGCCCTTGGGCGAGGGCGTCGCGGTGACGATGCGCTTCAAGCTCTCCCTGGACGGCAGGGCCCCCGGCTCCGTAGCGTCCTACTCTTTCCGCACGCGGCCCGAGTTCCGCGTCCAGGCCTTCGGTTCCGGGAGCTCCTCCTTCCCCGTGTCCTCCTCGGGATCGAGCTATCCCGAGGACCAAGCGCTCGACCGGGGCACGAGCCCCGGCCCCCTCTTCATCGAATTCTCCGAGAACGTCGAGGGAAGCCCCTCGATCGAGCTCCTGAAGCGCATGATCAAGGTGAACCCCGCACCGCGAAAGACGGCCTTCTCCGTCTCCGGGCGCAGGGTCTACGTGTCCATGGAGACCGATCCAGACAAGCCCTACCGGCTCACGGTGAGCCACAGCGCGCTCAAGAGCTCCTCGGGCCGCGCGCTCGCGGCCTTCGGGCCCTCCTCCTTCTCCTTCTTCCACAAGTCGCTCGCGCCTTTCCTCAACTGGGACGCGGGCCAGGCCATCCTCGAGCGCCACGGGCCGCGCTCCTTCCCCATGCGCGGGCGCGGCGTCGGCAAGGTCGACCTCCGCCTCTACCGCATCGATCCCCTCTCGCGGAACTTCTGGCCCTTCCCCGACGGCGGCGTCGTCCTGAACGAGGCGGCTCCTCCCCCCATGCCGGGCGAGGAGCCCTCCTACGGCGAGGCCCTGGACCGTCAGATCCGCCTCCTCGGGTCGCCTGAATTCTCCGACGTGGTCGAGCTTCCGCTCGCGGGCAAGGGCGGAGCTGCCGCCTTCGGGCTCGACCTCGCCCCCGCGCTCAGGAAGATGGGCGACGAGGGCAAGGCCGGCACCTACCTCGTCGGCTACCGCGTCCTCGGGAGCGGGACCGAGCGCTCCTACGTCCGCGTGCAGGTCACCGACCTCTCGCTCACCGCGGTCGAGGAGGAGAACGCGATCGTCTTCCACGTGACGAGCCTCTCCACCGCCAAACCGGTCGCTGACGCCCGGGTCCTCCTCGAGCGGAGGGCCTGGAACGAGAAGAAGGGCGTATACGAGGACCTCGCCGTCGCGGACGGCAGGACGGACAAGGAGGGCCGCTTCCGCTACGCGCACGCGAAGCGCCAGGACGGCGGGCCCTCGCGCATCGTCGTATCCACGAAGGACGACTCTCTCGTGATCGATCCCGAGCGGGCGCCCCCGTATTTCCACAACGACCACTGGTTCGGCGCCCAGTCCGCCTGGCTCTCCTGGCTCGCCTCGGACCCCGTCCGCGAGCAGGAGAAGCCGCGGCGCAGGGCCTACCTCTTCACCGAGCGGCCCATGTACCGCGCTGAGGAGCCCGTGCACATCCAGGGCTTCGTGCGCCTCAGGGAGGCCGGGCTCATAAAGGCGGACGACGCCAAGCGCGCCAGGGACATCGTGGTACGCGGCCCGGGCGACGCCGAGTGGCGCTATCCCGTCGAGACCAAGGGCAACGGCTACGTCTACCACCTCTTCTCCGAGAAGGACCTCCCCTCGGGCGACTACACGGCCGAGCTCAGGGACAACCTCACGGGCGAATCGCTCGCGAGCGTCTCCTTCAAGAAGGAGGCCTACCGCGTCCCGAGCTTCGAGGTGAACCTCTCCGGCCCCGACGTGGTGCCCTTCGACGCCCCCTTCCAGGTCCTCCTCGCCGCGAGCTACTACGCGGGCGGCAAGGTCGTGGGCCAGAGCGTCGAGTGGGACGTCACGGAGAATTCCTACGCCATCAGCCCCGCGGCCTATCCCGGATACGACTTCTCGAGCTACGCGCGGACCTCGGGCTCCTACGGCGGAGAGGGCTCCTCGAACAGCGAGCGCGAGGACGTCACGGACGACTCCGGCTCCGCGCGGATCACCATCGATCCCCGGACCGCTCAGAGCATCCAGGCACGATCGTACCGTATCCAGGCCTCCGTGCGCGGCGCCGACAGGCAGACCGTCACCGGCACCAAGACCGTCCGCGCGCTCCCGCCTTTCTCCATCGGCCTAAAGCTCCGGCGCTTCGAGACGGAGAAGGTCTCGGTGAGACCCTCCCTCATCGTGCTCGATCACCTGGAGAAGCCCCTCCCGGGCAAGAAGCTCTCGATAAAAATCTACGAGCGCCAGTGGCACTCCTACCTCTCCGAGACGGACATCGCCACGGGCGACGCCAAGTACGTATCCGACGTGGTGGACCAGCTCGTCCTCGAGAAGGAGGCCGTGAGCGCCGATAAGCCCGTCGACCTCGATTTCCCCGTGAAGAACTCCGGCGTCTACGTCGTCGAGGTCCAGGGCAGGGACGAGCAGGGAAGGCTCCAGTCGGTGAGGGGCGACCTCTTCGTGTCCGGGCCCACGCCCGTCGCGTGGAAGAGGACCCAGGCCGCCGTATTCGAGACGACCCTGGACAAGGACGCCTACGTCCCCGGCGACGCGGCCAAACTACTCCTCCAGAGCCCCTTCCAGGATTGCCGCGCCCTCGTGATCGTCGAGCGGCCGGAGGGCAACGAGTACCGCTGGGTCGACGTGGCCAACGGGCAGGCCGTCGTGGCCGTGGAGGTGCGGGAGAACCAGACGCCGCGCTTCCCCGTGCACGCCGTCCTCATGCGCGGACGCATCGGGCAGGGGGGATTCTCAGGAGGCCAGGACCGAGCGCGGCCCCTCTCCGTCGCCAACACCACCTGGATCGCCGTGGACCCCGCGGCCAACCGGCTCACCGTGGAGCTCGTCCACGAGGCCGTCGCCCTTCCCGGATCGCCCTTCAAGATCCTCGTGCGCGTAAAGGACTGGAAGGGCAGGCCGGTGAACGGCGAGGCCGCCCTCTGGCTCGTGGACAGGGCGGTCCTCGCCCTCGCGCCCGAGCGCTTCAGGTCCCCCCTCGATTCCTTCATCGACCCCGTCACGGGGCGCATCCGCGTGAGCGACACGAGGAATTTGACGGTAGGCAACCTTCCCTTCGACGAGGCCCCCGGCGGCGACTGGGCGGAATCCGAGAGGGCCTTCTCCCTCCTCGACAAGACCACGGTCAGGAAGAACTTCAAGACCGTGCCCTACTACGAGAGCGCCCTCAGGATCGTGAACGGGGTGGGGGAGGCCTCCTTCGACCTACCGGACAACCTCACCGAGTTCGCCGTCCGGGCGATAGCGACGAGCGGCTTCGACAAGTTCGGGACGGCCAAGTCCCTCCTCGCTGTGCGGCTCCCCGTCGTGGTCCAGGAATCCATGCCGCGCTTCGTGCGGCCGGGGGACGAGATGAACTCGGGCGGCATCGCGCGCATCGTCGAGGGCAAGGGCGGCGAGGGAAGGGCCGAGGCGACGGCCGAGGGCCTCCTCTTCATGCCCTCGCTCAAGCCGAGCATCAAGTCCGATATCGTCTTCCCCGAGAAGGAGGCCTTGAGGCTCGACTTCAGGATGCGGGCACCCTCGGACCTCGCGGGGGAGAGCGAACGGACCGTGTCCTTCACGCTCGGGGCACAGAGGCTCTCCGACGGGGCGAGCGACGCCTTCAAGCTCACGCTCCCCGTGAAGCAGGACGGCATCATGCAGCGGATCGAGAGCACCATAGCGCCGCCCGCCCGGAAGGAGATCAGCTTCCCCGCCACCGACGGCCGGGCCCGGCCGGGCACGATAACGCAGACCCTCTACGTCTCCTCCGCTCCCGAGCTCGTGCGCGTGCTCTCGGCGCTCCGCTTCCAGCTCGCCTACGAGTACGGCTGCACGGAGCAGCGGGTGAGCAAGGTCTATCCCTCCGTCGCGCTCGCGGCGGCCCTGGGAGAGGCGGGCCTTCCGCCCGAGTTCAACGCGAAGGCCGGCCAGGTGAAGGCGGTCATCGACTACCTCGGAAAGGCCATGGACTCCGAGGGGCTCTACGCCTTCTATCCGGGCGACCGGGGACGCGTGTACCTCACGGCCTACGTCGTGGAGTTCCTCTCGCTCATCAGGAAGACGGGCGTCTCCTTCGATCCCGTCCTCATCGATAAGCCGGTGCGCGCCCTCAAGGCGGCGCTCCGCTCCGACTACGACCGCTTCACGAGCGGCCGCGATTACATGGAGCGCGTCCGCGCCCTCATCGCGCTCGACGCGGCGGGCCAGTTCGATTCGGCCTACGCCAAGGAGCTCCTCGCCGCCGCGGACGGCGCGGACCTCACCACGAGGGCGGATATCTACCGCGCCCTCCGGGACAAGCGCGGGCTTCCCATGGGCGACCTCAAGAGACTCAAGAAGAGCCTGGACGACGCCATCGTCTTCAAGCGGCAGGGCGGCCAGCTCGTCTATTCCGGGCTCCAGGACCGGCGCGAGTGGAACGGGGATCCCTTCCTCTACAGCCAGCCGGGCGCGACGGCCTCGGTATGGGCGGCCCTCGCCGCCGAGAAGGCGGATTCCCCCGAGGCCAAGGCCCTCTATAAAGCGCTCATGGACATGGCGGGCGAGGACGGGTGGGGGGACAGCTACACCAACAGCCGCGTCCTCTCGGCGCTCGCCCAGACGATCGCGGCTTCCAAGGCCATGAAGCCCGCTCCCGTGGAGTACGACGCGGGCAAGGGCTGGACCAAGCTCGACATGAAGGGGAGGCCCTTCGGGAGCCTCTCGGTCAAGGCCGACAGGCAGCTCAAGGCGAGGCTCCTCTCGCAGGACGACAAGTCGCCCACCACCCTCGTGATGGCGGCCGAGTTCGCGCCCATGAAGCCGGGCTCGGAGCTCAAGTCCCAGAATTCGGGCTTCGCCGTGGAGCGGGAGCTCATCGACTGCGGCGACGGGAAGCGGACGGGCGAGCGCAAGGCCGTCAAGGTGGGCGCGACCGTCGTCTTCAAGGAGGGGACGGTGGTGGAGGACCACGTGCGCGTGGTGAACGGCGTCGAACGGAGCTTCGTGGCGGTGCGCGTGCCGCTCCCCTCCGGCTTCGAGCCGATGAACCCCTCGCTCGCGACCTCCCCGGCCGAGGCCGCCCCGGCGGGGCGGATCACGCTCCAGCCCGCTTACGCGGACTACGAGGACGACCAGGTGACCTTCTACTACAACGTCCTCCCCCGGGGCACGTACGATTTCTACTTCCGCGCGCGGGCGAATTTCGAGGGGGCCTTCATCGTGCCTCCCGCGAAGGCGCAGGCGCTGTACGACTCGAAGGTCTTCGGATACTCGGATGGCGTCAAGGCCGTCGTTCTTCCGCTGGACTGAGAGCGCGCGGCCCGCGAGGGCCGCTTTCGCCGTCCTGGCCGCGCTCTGGATGGCCTGGTGGTGGACGAGGGCGGCGACCGTCCTCGCCCACCTCCCGCTCCGCTCGCCCCCTCCCACGCCCATCTTCGAGGACCGGGAGGGGGGATTCCTCTCGGACGGCGAGGCTGTCTACGGTGCGCTCGGCTACTGGGACCTGCCCGACCCGATCCCGCCGCGCGTCGCGGACGCCATCGTCGCCATCGAGGACAAGCGCTTCTACGAGCATCCGGGCGTGGACCTCCGCGGCCTCGTCCGCGCGGCGAGGAGCACCTTCAAGGGGCGGGTACAGGGCGGATCGACCATCGCCATGCAGACGGTCAGGCTCTGCTATCCCAGGCGGCGGACCATCGTCGCCAAGATGGACGAGATGGCGGGCGCCCTCCTCATCACGGCGATCTACGGCCGCGAGCGCGTCCTCAGGCACTATCTCAAGCTCCTCCCCGAGGGCGGGGCCATGAACGGGATCGGCTACGCGGCGCGGCGCGTCTTCCGCAAGCCCGTACAGGACCTGAGCTGGGCGGAGACGGCCCTCCTCCTCGCGGTGCCGCAGGACCCCGCCGGGAGGAACCTCTTCAAGCGGCCGGGATTCCGGAGCGCGAGGGCGCGGGCGGCCGTCGTGCTCGGGCAGTTCGAGGAGCAGGGCCTCATGGGATCGGAGGAGGCCGCGGCCGCGCGCGAGGAGCTCCTCGCCATGGAGCCCTTCTCCCGCGAGCGCAGGCCCGAGGGATCGCACCACTTCATCCTCCGCCTGGTGGGGGAGTGGGGCGCCGAGCGCGGCACGAGGGCCGGCACGCGGCCCGTGAGGAGCTCGCTCGACCCGCGCGCGCAGGCGATAGCGCTCGAGGCGGCGTCCGACGCCGTCCCGCGCTTCCGCGCGAAGGGCGCGAGCAACATCGCCGTGCTGGTGGCGGACGCCCGCACGGCGGAGGTCCTCGCGTACGTGGGCTCGGCCGACTACTTCGACTCCGCGAATTCGGGCGCTATCGATTTCTGCCGGGCCGAGCGCTCCTCGGGAAGCACCCTCAAGCCCTTCCTCTACGAGCTCGGCCTCGAGACGGGGGCCTTCTCCCCCGAATCGATCCTCGCCGACATGCCGCTCCGCATCATGGACGCGCGCGGCGAGTACTCGATCAGCGACTTCGACGACGCCTACATGGGCCCCATGCTCTACAGGGTGGCCCTCGCCAACTCGCGCAACGTTCCCGCCATCAGGGTCCTCGAGGGCGTCGGCCTCGAGGGCGCGTACGAGCGGCTCGCCGCCCTGGGCGTCCACGACCGCGGGCGGGACGCGGGCTTCTACGGATTCGGCCTGGCGGTGGGCGGGGTCTACACGAGCCTCGAGCGGCTCGTCTCGGCTTACGGCTGCCTCGCCCGGGAGGGCCTGTCCTTCAGGACCCGCTACTTCCCCGGCGCGCTCGAGGAGGAGCCCGTCCGCGTCATGGACGAGGACGCGTCGAGGCGCATCTCGCTCTACCTCTCGAACCCGGAGAACCGCCTTCCCGCCTTCGAGGGAACCGCCCTCATGGCCTTCCCCTTCCCGGTGGCCGTGAAGACGGGATCCTCGAACGGGTACCGCGACGCCTGGGCCCTGGGGTATTCGCGGCGCTACGTGGCCGGCGTCTGGGTCGGCCACGCCGACGCGCTCGAGACGAACCATATCTCGGGAAGTTCCGTGGCCGCCGTCCTCCTCCGCGTCTTCGAGGAGCTCCAGCCCGAGGCCGTGCAGGGAACGGACGAGGAGCCCTTCCCGCCGCCGCGCGGAACGACGGGCTTCAGGATCTGCCCCCTCTCGGGAAGGCTCGCGGGCGACGACTGCCCCAAGGCGGTCCTCGAATACTTCGATCCCGCCTCCGCCCCCTCCGAGACCTGCGACGTCCACAGGAAGGCCGTCGTGGACAGGCGCACGGGGGAGCTCGCCACTCCGTTCACCCCCGAGCGATGGAAGGCCCTCCGCCCCGTCACCGTACTCGGGAGCGAGTACGCGGCGTTCTCGGCGAGCCGGGGATACGCGCGGCCCGCGCTCCAGGCGGAGGAGCTCAGGGACGCGGGCATCACGCTCCGCGCGCCGCTCGACGGATCGCGCGTGCTCGTGGATCCCTCGACGCCCGCGCGCTTCCAGACCATCGCTCTCCGCGCGGAGGTCCGCCCCGAGGTGCCCGAGATCGTGTGGGTCGTGGACGGGAGGGAATTCGCCCGGAGCCCCTATCCCTACGAGG
This sequence comes from uncultured Spirochaetales bacterium, assembly GCA_964399285.1. Taxonomy (GTDB): domain Bacteria; phylum Spirochaetota; class Spirochaetia; order Treponematales; family JBGSOB01; genus CAYNQK01. The sequence continues at coordinate 26,367 of CAYNQK010000033.1, forward strand.
CCCGGTGGCCCATCGAGCCCGGCGTCCACGTCTTCGAGGCCCGCTTCCCCAACGCCCTCGTGTCGAGCCTCGCGGCCTCGGTCACCGTGCTCGGCCCTTGATCGAAAAAAACGCGCGGCCTTGTCATCGGCGCGGGCTTGGGATATCTTGTCCCGCATGAGACGGACATCATTCATCGCGTCGCTCCTTCTCCTCGTCGTCGCGTCGCTTTCCCTGAGCGCCGAGAAGAAGGACAAGAAGAAAAGCAAAAAGCAGGAATCGACGAAGATCGAGATCGCCGTCGATACCGAGTACGGTTCGCGCCCCTACGCCGATCGCGGCCCCCTGGGCCTCGGCTTCTACCTTGGAAAGCCCACGGGCATCACGGGGAAGCTCTTCTTCGACGATTACAGCGCCGTCGCCGTCACCGTCGCCTTCGATTTCTGGCAGGACTCCTTCAACGCGCAGGGGGATTACCATTTCCACTTCCGGGACATGATCAAGGTCGGGACCGAGGAGATCATCCCCTACGTCGGCATCGGCGGCTACGCGGGCATGGCGTCCAACAGGAACGACAGCACCGTCTGGACCGGCATCCGCTTCCCCCTCGGGCTCGCCTACAACGTCCGGACCTTCCCCCTCGAGATCGGCTTCGAGGCGGCCCCGAGCTTCGAGCTCATGCCGACCATGCGCTTCGCGATGGGGGGCGGGCTCACGCTCCGGTACTACTTCTAGGGGCGCCGCCCTCTTAAGGAGGCGTCGGCGCGAGCGCGTCGCACCTTGATGGCCCGAGCCGCGTTCCGGTATAGTTCCGCCATGTACGACCCAGTCGATCCCAAGGCCAATTTCCCCGGCGTCGAGGAGGAAGTCCTCGATTTCTGGCGCAACGGGGACGTGTTCAAGAAATCGATCAGAGCGCGCGAGGGCGCGGAGGAATTCGTCTTCTACGACGGCCCCCCCTTCGCCACGGGGCTCCCGCACTTCGGGCACTTCGTTCCGGGCTACGTCAAGGACATCATTCCCCGCTACAAGACGATGAAGGGCTTCCAGGTCCACAGGCGCTTCGGGTGGGACTGCCACGGACTCCCCGTGGAGAACCTCATCGAGAAGGAGCTCGGGCTCAACTCAAAGACCGACATCGAGCGCTACCGGATCGCGAAATTCAACGAGGCCTGCCGCGCCTCGGTCCTCCGCTACGTGAAGGAGTGGCGGACCATCATGACCCGCGCGGGCCGCTGGGTCGACTTCGACGACGACTACAAGACCATGGACCCGGACTACATGGAGTCCATCTGGTGGGTGATGAAGGCGCTCTGGGGCAAGGGGCTCCTCTACGAGGGCTCCTCCATCCTCCCCTACTGCCCGCGCTGCTCCACCGTCCGCT
>CAYNQK010000034.1:0-26901 GCA_964399285.1 uncultured Spirochaetales bacterium
GGTCTTCCAGTCGCCCTCGGCGCCGAAGCCGTAGCCGTCGGCCATGAGCCGCTGCACCGCGAGGCCGGGGAGCTGGGGGAGGCCGTGGAGGTCCTCGAAGGTCGTGGTGAAGGCGCGGAAGGCGCCCTTTTCCAGGAAGGCGCGGAGGCCCGCCTCGATTCGCGCGGCCTCGCGGAGGGCTCCCCTCTTCGCCCCGCCCGCGCGGAGCTCGGGCTCCACCTCGTAGCGGGCGTCGTAGTCGGCGAGGATGGCGTCCACCTCGGCGTCCTTCGCGGCGTTCACGGCCGCCACGAGGTCGCCGACGCCGTAGCCGCTGACGGAGGAGCCGAAGGCCATCTGGAAGGAGACCTTGTCCCCCTCGGTGACGGCCACGTCCCGCATGTTGTCGCCGAAGCGCGCCACCCTGGTCCGCTTCATCTCCGCGACGCCTAAGGCCGCGCGGCACCATGAGGCGGCCTCGTCCATGACCGCGCCGTCCTTCCAGTGCCCGACGACGACGGCGCGCTCCCGCCCGAGCCGCGCGCAGGCGTGGCCGAACTCGCGGTCGCCGTGCGCGGACTGGTTCAGGTTCATGAAGTCCATGTCGATGGTCGACCACGGGAGGGCCGCGTTGTACTGGGTGTGCAGGTGGAGGAGCGGCTTCTTGAGGGCCGCGAGCCCCGCGAGCCACATCTTGGCGGGCGAGAAGGTGTGCATCCAGGCGATCACGCCGACGCACTCGGGAGCGGCCTCGGCCGCCTGGAGGGTCGCGAGGACCTCGTCCTGGGTCTTCACCGTCGGCTTGAAGGCGACGCGGACCGGGAGGCCCGCGTCGAGGGCCGCGGCGATCTCCTTCGAATGCGCGGCGACCGCCTCGAGGGTCTCGGGCCCGTAGAGGTGCTGGCTGCCGGTGACGAGCCACACCTCGCTCTTCCTGGGATCGGGTAACGTGTTCATTCCTGGCTCCTTCTTTTCCGGTCAGCGCTGTCCGTAGTACGCGCCGTCCCCGTGTTTTCTCTCGTAATGCTTCCTGACGATATGCGCGGGAAGCCTCTCGGCCGTCCCTCCTCCCGGCGCTCCCCGCGCGACGCGCTCGGTGAGGGTCGCCATCTTGGCGAGCTCCTCGAGCACCGCGGCGTGGTAAACGGCCTTGTCGGCGTTCTTCCCCCAGGTGAAGGGCCCGTGGCCCGCCACGAGGACCATGGGGATCTCGACCGGCGAGAGCCCGCCCGCCTGGAAGGCGTCGCGTATCTGCCTCCCGGTCTCGGCCTCGTAGTCGCCGCGCGCTCCCGCTTCGTCCATGATCCCGGTGCAGGGCGCGTCGGCCGCGAGGTGGTCCGCGTGCGTCGTTCCGTAGATCGGGATCGCGCGCCTCGCCTGGGCCCAGGAGGTCGCGTAGGTCGAATGCGTGTGCGTGATCCCGCGGATCCCCCCGCCGCCCTCGATGCCGGCGAACCACCGGTACAGGTAGGCGTGCGTCGGCGCGTCCGAGGAGGGGCGCAGGGTTCCCTCGATGACGCGTCCATCGAGGTCGAGCACCACGAGTTCGTCGGGCACGAGCTCGTCGTAGGGCACGCCCGAGGGCTTGATGGCGAAGGCGCCCCGTCCGGGGTCGAGGGCGGAGGCGTTCCCGAAGGTGTAGATGGCGAGGCCGCGGCGGGGGATCTCCATGTTGGCCTCGTAGGCCTCGTCCTTGATCCCGTCGTAGGGGCCGCTCATCGTGACCGTCCCTCGACGAAGGCGCCCGCGGCGAGGTAGCGGCGGTAGAGCTCACGGTACGCGGCCGCGTTCGCGGGATTCGGCGCGTACTCGCGCTCCGCGGGGCTGGCCATCGCGTCGCGCGCGGCCTCGACGCTCTTGTGGACGCCTGAGGCCGCCGAGGCGAAGATCGCCGCGCCGAGGGCGCAGCACTGCTCGCTCGCCGCGACGCGGATCGGCATCTCGAGGACGTCGGACATGGTCTGCATGGCGAAGGAGGATTTCTTGGCCACGCCGCCCGTGCCGATGATTCCCCGGATCGCGACGCCCTGGCTCGAGAAGCTCTCGATGATCGCCTTCGCGCCGAAGCTCGCGCCCTCGACCACCGAGCGGTAGAGGCGGGGGGCGTCCGTGCCGAGGCTGAGCCCCGTGAAGGCGCCCTTGAGCGACTGGTCCGCGTTCGGCGTCCTGCGCCCGTTGAGCCAATCCACGAAGACGGGGTTCGAGGCCGATATCGGCGTCTTCCGCGCCTCCTCCTCCAGGGCGGGGAGGATCCTGTCCTTGAGCCGGGCGGGATCGGCGCCCGAGAGGGACGCGCTCCAGAGGAGGAGGCCCCTGAACCACGCGAAGAGATCCCCGTAGGCCGACTGTCCCGCCTCGAGGCCGGTGAAGCCGGGGAGGACCGATCCGTCCACCTGGCCGCAGATCCCCTTCACCTGCTTGTCGCCGAGGGCGGCGGAATCGGCCACCATGACGTCGCAGGTCGAGGTGCCCATGATGCGGATGAGCCAGCCGGGCTTCACGCCCGCGCCCACAGCGCCCATGTGCGCGTCGAAGGCGCCGGCGCCCACGGGAACGCCCTTCGGGAGCCCGAGGCGCGCGGCCCACTCCGCGGAGAGGCCGCCGACGGGGACGTCGGCCGTGACCGTCTCGACGGGCATGCCCGCGCCCACGCGAACGAGGGCGGGATCGAGCTTGGCGAGGAATTCCGCCGGAGGCGGCCCGCCCCAGGAGCGGTGCCAGAGGGCCTTGTGGCCCGCGGCGCAGCGGCTCCGCGGGATGGCCGCGGCGCGGTCGACGCCCGCGAGCAGGGCGGGGATCCAATCGCAGTGCTCGATCCACGCGGCGGCGGCGCCGCCGACCTTGGGATTGGCCCTGACGGCGCGGAGGATTTTCGCCCAGTACCATTCGGAGGAATACACGCCGCCCTCGTAGCGGGTGAGGTCCTCCCCGCCCCAGTCGCGGGACCGGGCGTTGATTTCCTCGGCCTCGGCCACGGCCATATGGTCCTTCCAGAGGATGAACATGGCGTCGGGATCCTCCGCGAAGGCGGGATCGAGGGAAAGCGGCCTGCCCGAGGCGTCCACCGCGCAGGGCGTCGACCCCGTCGTGTCCACGGAGAGCCCGCGGACTGAGGCGGCCGTCCCCGCGGGAGCCGCGGCGAGGGCGCCCTTCACCGCCGCCTCGAGCCCCTCGACGTAATCCAGGGGGTGCTGGCGGAAGCGGTTCGCGGAAGGATCGCAGTACTTCCCCGCCGCCCATCGCGGATACGCGAAGACCGAGGAGGATACCTCGGCGCCGTCCGCGCAATCCACCACGAGGGCCCTGACCGAATCGGTCCCGTAATCCACGCCGATCGTATAATCAGCCACGCGTCGCTCCCTTGCCGCGGGTCCGAGGCAGCCTCGGCGCCGCGAATTGAATCCCGCGATTGCCCTTTGCGGTAACGTTACCGCATAATGGGGGCAATTCGGGCCGCTGTCAAGCGTTCAGCCGGGACTTCGGGCGCGGAGAGGGTGGCTCGCTAGGACTTCACGTGGAGGCGTTCTATCCCCTTCGCCTTGAATTCCTTGGCCCAGCGCTCCTCTTCCTTCATCCGGAGCTTGAAGGCCTCGGCCGCGGTCTTCTTGTCGAAATCGGCCTCGGACATGGTTTTCAGGATGTCCCGCATGGCGAGCCGCGACTTGAGCTCCTCCCAGAAGACTTCCTCGTCGTAACTGTCGATGACGTTCTCGAGGAGGTCCTCCTCGCGCTCGGGCTTGATGATGTAGGTGCCCGTCGAACGGTCGTAATCGATCCAATCGAACCACTTCATATTGTACGCGAAGCCGAGGATGTATTGCTCGAGGGACTCGATCTCCTTGGTGAGCTGGCTCTCCTGGCCGTCGCGGCAGCTGACCCAGGATCCGAGGTAGAGGGAATAGATCATGAATTCGACTTGCTTTTTTGTGAAGGATAATTCCATCCGGACCGCCTTTCCGCATAACTACGTGCATGAGATGGTGGATGCGGAGATTATAGCGTAAATCGGCGGAATCGGGGGAAAAAACGGGCGCAAAACCGCGCTTTTCCCTTGCCCGGCGGTGTCCCGGGCGGTTCCGGCGAGCCTGCGCGCCGTTCCTGTGGTCGTTCCGCCGGAGGGAGAGCCGGAAGCGAGCGCCGCGGGCCCGCCGGAACGGCGCGGGCCCGCCGGAACGGCGCGGGCCCGCCGGAACCGCCCGGGGCAGGGAGCCCTCCGGTTCCGGCCGCCCATTGACAAAGGGCGGAAGCGCGCGGCATGGTAAGCCGCAATGCCTTTCATGGAGATCGTCGGCGAGGACAGCCTCGTCAGGGACTACCAGCGCGCTGCCGGCGAGATTTTCCCCCTCATGCTCAAGGCGGACAACGCCTTCCTCAGAGAACAGTACGGCATAGCCTTCGCGAACATCCTCGGCAACCCGGGGGAGTTCTACCAGTACGTTACCGGGACCCAGGGAGAGCGCTCCATCCACGTGGACAAGCTCGTCGCTTCCTTCAGGAAGAACCTCGCGCTCATCGTCGGCAAGACCTGGGTGGAGAGCGCCGAGGAGGAAGCCCGGAACCAGGTCCTCGCGGACATGGAAACCTTCCTCGCGGCCTTTTCGTCGTCCTCGTACGGCAAGGCCGTCGACGCCTTCATCTCCCTATCCCTCAGGCTCGCGCGCCTCATCTTCGGCGCGCTCGCCGACCAGAAGGACTTCCTCGCCTACGCGTTCAGGATCGACCCGAAGTTCGGGCTCTTCGTGTGGTACGCGCTCGAGCTCAGGAAACGGCCCGAGGACAAGCACGCGGGCAAGAAGGGCTTCAGCGCTCCCGGGGCGGGCGGAACGGCGGCGGACCTCGCGCGCCTGGAGCTCCTCATCGGGATGTTCTACCTCTCGGGACTTTGACCGGGATTCCGTTCGCGCGCCGCGCCGGCGTCGACGGCGTCCCCGCTCCGTGAAGCGCCGAGCCTTTCCGGGAAGCCCCTACGCCTTCGCCAGTTTCCGCATCGCCTCGTCGGCCTCGGCGCGAGAGAGCGCCTGCCGCACGGAAGGCCCCTCGGGGGCGGTGCGCAGGACCTCCTCGGCCTCGCCGGGAGCCACGAGGACGCGCACGACGGGGAAGCGCGGATTATCCGGATTCGAGTCGACGACGAGCCCTATCCTCCCGTCGGAGAGGACCACGTGGCTCCCTATCGGGAAGACCGAGAGGGAGTAGACGAGGGCCTTGATGACGCCCTCCTCGTACTTCTTGCCCTCGTTCTTGAGGATATCGAGGATGCCCGCGTAGCCTTCCTTGGCCTCCTTGTAGGGGCGCGAGGAGGTGACGGCGTCGTAGGAGCAGGCCACCGCGATGATCTTGGCCCAGGGCGAGATCTTCTCCGCGATGAGGGCCCGCGGGTAGCCCTGTCCGTTGTTGCGCTCGTGGTGCTCGAGCGCCGAGAGGCAGACGCCGAGCGGGAACGAGAACTGCTTGAGGATGTTGTAGCCGAGGACGGGATGGGAGAGGATGCTCTTCTTCTCCTGCGGCGAGAGCTGGCGGTCGGTCATGTAGAGCTGGGGCGGGAGGCGCACCATCCCGATCTCGTGGAGGATCGCGGCCGTCCCGAGCTCGGGGAGCTTCTGCGAGGGCACCTTGAGGTAGGAGCCGATGACGATGGAGAGGATCGCCGACTTCACGGAATGGCTCACGAGGTAGTTGCGCGTCGCGGACCCCGGGTCCTGGATGCGGAGGACCCACCGCCTGTTGGCGGTGACGAAATCGGAGAACTCCCTCATCCTCTGCGTGATGTCCTGCGGGACGATCTCGTTGCGCGTGACGAAGCGCGTGAAGATCTGGTCCACGAACGCCGTCGCGCTCTGGTAGAAGTCCTGGACCATGCGGAGCATCTCGCGCTCCCGCGCCGCGCCGGCGCCCTCCCCGCCCCCGAGGTTTCCGTCGAACAGCGCCTTGGACTCGGGATCGATGACCTCGGCCGAGCCGGGGAGGATCATCTTGCCCTCGCTCATCACCTCGCGGATCTCCCATTGTATGAGCGCGCGGATGAGGACCGGGGTCACGGGAGTCTCCGGCGCGAGGAGGACGTACTTGGGATCGAGGTAGAGGGGCTTGGAGAACCGCGCGTCCGGCTTGAGGTCCTTCGTGCTGAATCGCTCCATCTACCCCCCGTTGACCCCGGGATACCCATCCTGTAGACTGGCGCGGGCGGACGGGCATTTAGGGCTCCACTACATTATAGGAGCGTTTCCACGTGAAATTTAGGACTATTTTCTTCGTATTCAACGCGGTCATCCTCCTGGCGTTCGGTTTCACCTTCCTCTCGCCCGCCCTCGTCCTGGGCTGGTCGGACGCCGCTCCCTTCCTCGCGCGCAATTGGCCGCTGGCGCTGGGCTTCCTCGCCGTGATCGGCGGGCTCGACGCCTTCTTCGCGGCCAACTGGCGCCTCCTCTCCCTCCTCGAGCGCGAGGACTGGCCCGCCATCTCTTCCCTCCTCAGGAACAGGATCATGGTCAAGGGCGCGATAACGCTTCCCCGCGTGCGCCTCTACCTCAACACCCTCCTCATCCTCGCGGACCTCGAGGGCGTCAAGGAACTCGAGGCCGCCGTGGCCGCGAAGCGCCCCCGCATCCTCGAACGCGAGTCCCTCCTCTTCGGCGTCGCCCGGCTCCTGAGGGGCGACGCGGCGGGCGCGGAGAAGCTCCTCTCGGGCGGAGGCGAGCGGCGCGGGAGCGAGTGGCGGGACTTCTACCTCGCCTTCTCGCGCGCCAAGGCGGGCAAGGACGACGACGCGAGGTCGGGCCTCGTGGCCCTCGCGATCGAGCCGCACCGCGCCGGGCTCGCCGTGAGGGGGCTCTCCGCCTTCCTCGCGCGCGACCTCTGCCCCGCCGCGGCCCCCTCGGACGCCGAGGCCGCGGCCCTCGCCAAGGCCGAGGACGCCCGCGCGCGGATCGCCCGGACGCACTCGAGAGCGCGCTGGACGATGGCCGCGGCCGCGGCGCGCCGCGACATTCCGGGGGTCGTGATGTCCCGGTACCTCGATCGCGCGGAGGAATGGATCTACGGTGAGCGGAATGCGCAGGATCGGTAAGTCCTCCAGGCTCGACGGAGTCTGCTACGACATCCGCGGCCCGGTCATGGACGAGGCCCGGAGGCTCGAGGAGGCGGGGACGCCCATCCTCAAGCTCAACATCGGCAATCCCGCGCCCTTCGGATTCCACGCGCCCGAGGGCCTCAGGGCGGACATGGCGGACGCCCTCGCCGCCTCCGACGGCTACTCGGACTCCCGCGGAGTGGCGCGCGCCCGCATCGCCGTCGCGGACTACTACGCGGCCAAGGGCATCGCGGACGCGAAGCCCGAGCGCATATTCCTCGGGAACGGCGTCTCCGAGTTCATCTCCATCTGCATGCAGGCCCTCCTCGATCCGGGCGACGAGGTCCTCATCCCCGCTCCGGACTACCCGCTCTGGACGGCGAGCGTCGCGCTCTCCGGCGGAGTCCCCGTCCACTACCGATGCGACGAGTCGGCCGGCTGGAATCCCGACGTCGCGGACATGGAGGCCAAGGCCGGTCCCAACACGAAGGCCGTCGTCGTCATCAACCCGAACAACCCCACGGGCGCGCTCTACTCCGAGGACCGCCTCAGGGCCATCGCCGAGCTCGCTTCCCGCAAGGGCCTCATCGTCTTCTCCGACGAGATCTACGACCGCGTCCTCTACGACGGCAACGTCCACGTGCCCTTCGCCTCGGTGGCGGGGAGCCATCCCGTCTTCACCCTGAACGGGATCTCCAAGGCCAGCTTTTCCGCGGGCTACCGCGCCGCGTGGATGCTGGCCACCGGGGACTTGGATCCGATCTCGTCCTACGTCGAGGGCCTCGAGATGCTCTCCAACATGCGGCTCTGCTCCAACGTGCCCGCCCAGCACGCCATCCCCGCGTCCCTGGCAGACTCCGCCCCCATCAGGGCGGCCACGGCCTCAGGCGGAAGGCTCGCGGTCCAGCGCGACGCCTGCTGGGAGGCCCTCAACGCCATGCCCGGCGTCTCCTGCGTGAAGCCGCGTGGCGCCATGTACTGCTTCCCCAAATTCGACCGCGCCATGTACCGGATCGACGACGACAAGGAATTCGTGCGCGGCTTCCTCAGGGAGAAGCGCGTCCTCCTGGTGCAGGGCACGGGTTTCAACTGGCCCGAGCCCGATCACGCCCGCATTGTTTTCCTACCCGAGCGCGCGGTGCTCGATGAGGCGCTGGACCGGCTCGCGTCCTACCTCGCGGACAGGCGCGCCCGCGCCTGAAGCCCGGCTCCTGCGGCTTCGCCCGCCCAACCATCCCCGGCGCTCGCCCGGCCCTCAAGCCGGGGCCGCGACAGGCCGATGATCTAGGAGCAGATGCGCGCCAAAACCACCGCGAGGCTCCTCGCGACAATCGCCACGCTCATCCTCCTGGCCCCGCTCGCCGCGGCCGACGAAGCGACGTACGTCGTCCGGAAGGGCGACACCCTGTACTCGATCTCCCGTCGCTTCGAGGTCCCGATCAGCGAGCTCCTCAAGGCCAACGGACTCAGGGAGGGAGCGCCCATCATCGAGGGACGGAAACTCGTCATCCCGAGCGGCTCCTTCGGAGTCCTCCCGGCCTCTCCCGTCCCCGCGGCCGCCGCCGCCCCCCCCCCGGCGGCCGCCCCCCCCCCCCCCCCCGCCCCCCCCCGGCACGCCCCCCACCCCGGCTCGCCGGCCCCCCCCGGCCCCGCGGCCGCCCCCTCCCCAGCGCCGGCGGCCGCTTCTCCCCTTCCCGCGGCCAGCCCGCGGATCGCCTCCGTCGAGGGCTCTCCGGCCCCCGCGGGATCGAGGATCCACGTCGCGAAGGCGGGCGAGACCTTCTACCGGATCGCGCGTACGTACGGGATCACCGTGGACGAGCTCCTCAAGGCGAACGGCATCCCCAAGAACGGCGTCCTGAAGGCGGGCCAGCGCCTCGCGATCCCCGGGACCGCCGTCGTGAGGAACGCGACGGCCAAGCCCGCGCGCGATCCCGAGCCGACGCCCGGCCCCGCGAGCCGGGGCTCGGCGACGACGACCTGGCCGATCGCCGGCCAACGCAGCTACATGACGGGCAAGCTCTACGGCGTCGAGATAAAGGGGAAGGAGGGCGACACCGTGCGGGCGGTGGCCTCCGGCAAGGTGCTCTCCGCGGGGCCCTACCGCGGCTTCGGGCAGATCGTCGTGGTGACGAGGAACGACAAGTACATCTACATCTACGGCGGCAACGACAAGATCTACGTGAAGGCGGGAGAGGACGTCCGGCCCGGCACGGCCCTCGGCGAGCTCGGCGTCGACCCCAAGGAAGGAAGGCCGGTCATGTACTTCATGGCCTTCCGGAACGGCAAGGCCCAGGATCCCGCGCGCTGTCCGCGGGACTGAAAAAAGGCCCGGACGCTCGAGTCCGGGCCTGATCCGGGAAGGATCGGGAACGATGCGCGGGGCGCCCCTGGAGGCGCCCCGTTTCATTTATCCTGCTCGGCGAGGCGCTCGGCGTCGCGCTGGGCCTGCTTCATCCGCGCGAGCTCGCGCGAGGCCTTGTCGCTCGGCGCGGCGGGGATGACGGTCTCCTCGAGGAAGGCCGCGGCGCGGTCCAGGTCCCCGGACACTTCGTACATGATGGCGGCGTTGACGCCCGCCGCGGGATTGGCCGAGGCCTTCCAGATGCGGAGGTACGCGGCCAGAGCGGCCGAGAAGTCGCCGTCCTTCACGAGGGCGTCGGCTTCCTTCATCGCGGGGTCCTTGGCCTTGTCCTTCATGAGGACCCGGCGCTCGTCGCTGATCCAGGGGGCGAGCTGGCGCGCGATCTGGGGAATGAAATCGTCCACCATGTCCATGCAAGATTCCTCGTAGGACGGGATCTCGGCGTCGCCGTCGTCCTCGATCCGGACGCTCCGCTCGTCCGAGAAATCCTTGGTGGCGAGCAGTTTCCCCGTTCTCGTTGAGACGACGCGATAGCGCACGGCGATTGAGTCCGTGATGTCGATATACTGGGTCGATACGGATTTCGTGATCCCCGTCTTCGAATCCTTGACCTTCTTCACCTCCACGACGTCCTTCATGTCCCTATCCATCTGGACGATCTCACCGAAGACGATGGCCTGGACGCCCGCCTTCTTCCCGATCGCCACCGGGTCGAGGCTCTCCTCGTCGAAGACCGTGATGGACTTCGCGAGCCCGCGCGTGTCGTAAATGGTGAAATATCCGGTCTCGTTGAGCGCCCGAACGACCTGATCGGTTAAATAGAAGGCGACGCGCTCCTCGGGGGTATTGTGCCTGATTTTGGCCTTACCAGTGAGCTGGTAGAGGAGGACGTCGTAGAGGAGGACGCTCCGGAGCTCCCGAGGATAATCGAAATCGAGGACGGCGATCTCCTTGGCGTCGGCCATGTTCACTTCCGCTGGCTTCCTGACCTGCAGCGGGATGGAGGTGGCGCAGGACGCGAGGAACGAGAGCAGAACGATCAACATCGGCCACTGGATCTTTCTCATGCATTCTTCTCCTTTAATTTTCCGGATCCTTTCCCGAAGCTATACGTATGGAGTATACACCGGCCGGAAAGGCAATCCAGGCCAAGGATTCTATCGATAGAAGAGCGGCGCTCGGCCGCTTCCGGCGCCTCCGGCGGCGCGCAGCGGATCGTACGGGAAAATTTTGTTTCTTCGCTGAAAAGTGATAGAATTCAGGCTTGCCCTGAAAGCGTCAGCATGGGCCCCGCGGGGTTCCAATGTCACCCCAGCCGCGAGTCTGGAGCGATAAGGATGGAAAAACGCCGTCAACCTGAAGGAACCATGGTCGAGGAGGCCCCGCCCCGCCATGAGCGTCCCGGCGAGAAGCTTCTCAGGAAGTCCAAGTCCGCGAAGGAATCCGACCCCCTCGCCCTCTACCTCAGGCAGATCTCCCGCTACCCCCTCCTCAGCGCCGAGGAGGAGCAGAGCCTCGGCGAACGGATCGCGAACGCCCGGGAGCAGTGGGAGAAGGCCGGCGCCGCCGATTCCGGGAGCGATGATGACGCCCGCGAACGCGCCGCCCGCGCCGCCACGCTCCACAACCTCAAGAACCGCATGGTGAACGCGAATCTCCGCCTCGTCGTCTCCATCGCCAAGAACTACCAGCACCGCGGGCTCTCCCTCCTCGACCTCATCGACGAGGGCAACATCGGCCTCATCGAGGCGGTGGAGCGCTTCGACTACCGCCGCGGCTGCCGTTTCTCCACGTACGGCACCTGGTGGATCAGGCAGGCCATCATCAAGTCGCTAGCGGACAAGGGCCGCGTCATCCGCATCCCCATCCACATGCTCAACACCATCAAGAAGTGCTATTTCGTGGCCAAGCAGCTCACGCAGGACCTGGGCAGGGATCCCCTTCCCGAGGAGTTGGCCGATTACCTGGGGATGGAGACGGGCAGGGTCAAGGAGATCATGAAGCTCTCCCAGGAGACCACGAGCCTGGATACCACCGTGGACGAGGACAACGTCACGCACCTCGCGGACCTCATCAAGGACGAGAACCACGCGGAGCCCTTCGAGGCGGTCTTCTCGATGACCCTGCAGGACACGCTCGACTCGGTGCTCCGTCACCTCTCCGAGCGCGAGATGCGCATCATCCAGCTCCGCTACGGGCTCACGGGGGACGGCCCACTCACCCTCGAGGAGACGGGGAAGCTCCTCGGCATCACCCGGGAACGCGTGCGGCAGATACAGGAGAAGGCCCTCGTGAAGCTCAAGGCGCTGAACCAGCTCGAGGACTACCAGCGGGAGCTCGTCTAGCCGGCCCGCTCAATCTCCCGGCCGTTTCCTCGCGGTCTCGATGAGTTCCTTCCACACGGTCTTGTCATCCGGGCTGAGCGCCTCGAACTCGTCCTGGTGCCCGTAGGCGGAGAGCTCGATGAAGCGGTCCGTGCGCGCGAGGAGCGATGCGTAGCGCGCCTCGTGGAAGCGGACGAGCCAGTCGGGGAGCCGTGCGTGGCGCGAGCGGAGGCCGAGGTAGTGGTGGAGGCAGAGGCCCCGCCCGCCCTCGAAGGCAGCCCTGAGCTCGCCCTCTTCCTCGGAGTTCCCGCGCGCCTCGGCGAGGAAGCCGAGGTATTCGTCCTCGATCCTCCTCCGCTCGACGCAGACGGGGCACTCCTCCTTGGGCCTGAAGGGCTTCCGCCGCTTCCCGTCGCCCATCCTGTCCGAGAGCAGGTCCCTATAGAGAATGGCCACCGCGAGCCCGTCGCGGTACGAGGCGAGGTCCTCCGCGTGCTCGGCGCAGAATCCCCCCGCGAGGCGGAACGAGCGCCTGAAGGGCCGGTCGCTCACGTGCTCGAAGAGGAGATTGTCCAGGTACTTGGCCGCCCGCGCCGCCACGATCGAGCAGACGGGGCAGGCCGGGAGCGCGCAGGCCTTGGAGAGCTCGAAGAAGGGTATGTGCCGGTCCACGCTTCCTCAGCGGGGAGGCAGCGCCACGCAGGACGCGAGCGCGGGGTTCTTCTCGATATCCCGCGCGAGACCGGGCGCCCGCCCGCGGTTCACGTACGCGGGGTCCTGGAAGGAGTACCGGAACTTGGTATGGACGTCGTAGGTGCCCTCCATGAGGGCGTAGGCGTCCTCCGTCATCACGAGCTCCTCGTCCGTGGGGATCACGAAGACCTTCACCTTGGACGAGGGCGCGGAGACCATGGTCTCGGCGTTGCGCGTTTTCGCCGCGGCGTTCTTCGCGGGATCGATGACGATGCCGAACTCCTCGAGCCCGGAAGTGGCGATGGCCCGGATGGGCGGGCTCATCTCGCCCACGCCCGCGGTGAACACGATGGCGTCGGTCCTGCCGAGCGCGGCCATGTAGGCGCCGATGTACTTCTTGATCCGGTAGCCCTCCATGGCCATGGCGAGGCGCGCCCGCTCGTCGCCCCGCTCGGCGGCCTGGAGCACGTCGCGCCTGTCCGCCCACTTCTCCGTGATCCCGAGGATCCCGGACTGCTTGTTGAGGACCTTGTCGATCTCGCCGGTCGACATGCCCGTCTTCCCCGCGATGTAGTGGATGATGGCCGGGTCCATGTCCCCGGAGCGCGTTCCCATGATGAGGCCCTCGAGCGGCGTGAGACCCATGGAGGTGTCCATGGAGCAGCCGTCCTTGACCGCGTTGATGGAGGCGCCGTTCCCGATGTGCGCGATGACGAGGTTGGCCTTGAAGGGATCGAGGCCGAGGAGGACCGCGGCCCGCTTGGCGGTGTAGAGGAAGCTGGTGCCGTGGAAGCCGTAACGGCGCACCTGGTGCTTCGCGAACCACTCCCAGGGTGTCGCGTACATGAAGCATTCGGAGGGCATGGTCTGGTGCCAGGCCGTGTCCATGACGGCGCAGTGCGGCACGTCGGGGAGGACCTCCTGCGCGGCGCGGATGCCCGCGATGTTCGCGGGGAGGTGGAGGGGGCCGAGGCCGACGATCTCCTGGAAGACCGAGAGCACCTCCTCGTTCACCACCACGGACTTGGTGAATTTCATGGCGCCGTGGAGGACGCGGTGCCCGACCGCCTTGATGATGCCCATGTCGTCGATGACGCCGTGGACGGGATCCGTCAGGGTCTTGATGATGAGCTCCACGGCCCGCGTGTGGTCGGGGCAGTCGTGGTTGACGACGAGCTCGTCCCGGCCCGGGACCTTGTGGCTGATGAAGGACTTGTCCTGCGTGACCCGCTCGACGATGCCGACCGCGAGGATCTCCTTCCGCTCCCAATCGTAGACCTGGTACTTGGCGGAGGACGATCCGCAGTTCAGCGTCATGATGACCATGATTTCTCCTTGGAACCGGGGAGCGGCTGACCGCCCCCCGCCCGCGAGTATAGCCCCGCGGCGCCGTCGCGCGCAATGGAACGCGGCCCCCGGGCATCGTTTCCGTCTTCTTCCGTCCGCTCCCGGAGGGCGCCGAGCCAGGCCTCGGGGCCGAGGAAACGCGGGCGCCTGGGCAGGGACGCGACGATTTCGTCGAGTCCTTCCGGGACCGCCGGGGAGAGGAGCTCGGCCACCGCGTCCTCGAGGAGCGGAGCCGGCGAACGCCCGTCGCCGCCCGTCACGATCGCTCCGGGAAGAGGGCGAGCTGGGAGTTCCGGCCCCTGCCGCCCGTCGCGCGCGCCGGGGCCGCCTTGCCGACGCGGCCGTCCCTCCGCGCGCCGAGCGCGCGCGCGATGCCTTCGAGGCGTTCGAGGGCTCCAGCCCCGGACCCCTTCCCCGAGCGGCCGGCGGCGGGACGCGCCGCGGCTCCCGCGATCGATTCGATCTCTCCGAGCACCGCGTCGTACTCGGCTTCCCTGCCAGCGAGGGCCTCGCCGCCCAAGGAGGCGGTGAACGAGCGGGCCGCGGCCATCCAGGGCCTGAGCCCGTCGGCGCCGTCGCCGTCGCGGACGGAAAGGGCCGCCGCCTTGAGCCAATAGAGGAGGCCGAGCGAGGGATCGCGGCCGCGGAGATAGAGCGCCACGAGCCTCAGGGTCTCGGACTCGCCGAGGAGGCCGCGCAGGCCCTGGATGAAGGGATCGGGATCGGAGCCGCGCGAGTCGATCTCGCGGAGGACGGCGAGGGCCGCGGCCTTCGGATCGGCGCCGGGCCGGTCCATGAGCTCCCGCACGAGCCTGAGCGCCCGCACGGACGCGAAGTCCGGGAGTCCCTGTTCGAGGGCCTCGCGGATCTCCTCGACGAGCTTGGGGAGCGCGTCCTCGTCCGGGAAGAGGGCGGCGCCGAGACCGCCGTCCGGCTCCGCGCCGGGAGCGGAACGCCGCCTCGGATCGAGGGAGCGGAAGAGCCGGACGGCGCGCGCGGGGAAGCTCCCCGCGGGGATCCTCGCGGCCCAGGCCTCCGCCGAGGCGGCGTCGCCCGCGTAGAAATCCTTGATGGCGCGGACGAGGAGGACCCAGGGGGCGAAGACCGCGTCCCGGGAAATCGCGTCCATCGCCTCCTCGGCCTCGGGCGATGACATGCCGTTCGTCACCGCCTCGAAGGCGTCGCGGACCGCGAGGGCGTCCCGCTTGAGGGCGTGGTCCTCGGGGATGGTGCCGCAGTTGAGGATGTCCGAGGGCGACCGGATCGCCGCGCGGAGCTCGTCGGCGACGGCGATCCGCTCTCCCACGCCGGTCGACGGGGAAACGAACGCGCGAACGAGGCGCGATATTCTCTGTTGATCTCGAGTGCGTTGGATTTCCATAAAGGGGAGCCTGAAGAACGCCGCGGCTCTGCGGCTCCCGTACTCTACAGCCGATTGGGGGGCTTTGCCAAGGGGCGCCCTTCGGGCGGGGCCCCCGCGCGCCCGGAGGGCGCCGCCCGAGCTTGAAAACCGCGCGCCCGCGCGGATACTATTCATTATGAGCACGCCCAACGCCCGCCGCGCCGCGCTCCTGGCCGCCGCCGCCCTGACGGCGCTCTCCTCCTGCGCCACCCGCGCGATCGAGGCCGCCAAGGCCAGGAAGATCGTCGCCTCGATGAGCGCGGACGACAAGGCGGGCCAGCTCATCATGCTCTCGCTCCCCGGGAGCGGCGCGCTCTCGGCGGAATCGCGCGGGATCGTCATGGCCTGCAAGCCGGGGGCGGTGATCCTCTTCGGATTCAACGTGAAGGGCGGCCCCGCCGCGGTGCGCTCGTACACCTCGTCGATCCAGGACGCCGCCTCGTCGCTCGCCGCGCCCGTCCTCGTCGCCGTGGACCACGAGGGCGGCCTCGTGCAGCGGCTCGCCTCGGACGGATTCACGCGCCTGCCCTCCCCCGAGGAGGCGGGAGCGATCCTCGATCCCCGCGGCCTGGAGGAGCTCGGCGCGCTCTCGGCCCGCGAGCTCGCCGCCGTCGGCGTCCGCATGAACCTCGCGCCCGTAGCCGAGCACGCGACGGAGGAGAGCCGCGCCTTCCTCGGATCGCGCGCGTACTCCGCCGACGCCGACCGCGCGGGCCTGCTCGCGGCCGCCTTCGCCAAGGGCACCGAGTCCGCGGGCGTCTGCGCCGTGTACAAGCACTTTCCCGGCAACTCCTCGGCGGATCCGCACGTCGGCCTCCCCGTGCTCCGCGGGACGGCTGAGGAGATCGAACGCGGCCTCCTCAAGCCCTTCCGCGGCTCGCTCTCGGGCTACCGCCCCGGCGCCGTCATGCTCTCGCACGCGCAGGTCCCGGCCCTCGATCCCCGCCTCCCCTCCTCGCTCAGCCCCGGCGCGGTGCGCCTCCTCAGGAAGGGCCTCCGCTACAAGGGCGTCATCCTCACCGACGACCTCGAGATGGGGGCCCTGCGGGACTTCGGCGGACCCGGCGAGGCGGCCGTGCTCGCCATCGAGGCGGGGGCGGACATGCTCATGCTCTCGACCTCCGCCTCGGCCCTCCGCGTGAAGGAGGCCGTCCTCGGCGCCCTCGCGTCGGGACGGCTCGCCCCGGGAGCCCTGGACGCCCCCTGCGAGCGCATCATCAGGCTGAAGCTCGCCCTCGGCCTCGAGGCGGAGGCCGATCCCGCCGAGAGGGCGGCCTCCCTGGCGGCTTTCCGGGCGGCGGCGGAGGCGACGGCGAAGTTCGTCAGGGACGCCCGTTCCGCGGCCGATACTGAAGGGGGGAAGGCCGCCCGGTGACCTTGCCCCCGAAGGCTGTATACTCGTAGACGGGGCCCATGAGAACGCCGATCCGGACGATCGCCACGCTGATTCTCCTCCTTTCCTGCCTCTCCCTCTGGGCGAGGGGCGAGGCCGCGATGGACCTCTCCTACGCCGACATGCTCATCCAGGAGAAGCGCTTCTCCGAGGCGCGGGAATACCTCTCCGGCCTGGCCCGCAAGCACCCCCAGCACTTCGACAACATCCAGACCCGCATCCAGAAGATCAACAAGATCGACGAGGCCTACAACGCCCTCTTCCAGCAGCTCCTCGCGCTCTACGCCAAGGGCGAGGGCGAGGAGGCGCTCAAGCTCGACGTCCAGCGGCGGATGGACGAGCTCAACCCCAACCCCTCCGAGGACCAGCGCCGCAGGCTCGACGAACTGCGCTCGATGTCCGCGTTCATCGAGTACAACCGGCGCCTCCGGAGCATCTTCACGCGGGCCCGGTTCGCGATGGACGGCGGGGAATACGCGAAAGCCGCGAGGATCTACGAGGAGGCCTTCTCCCTGTACCGGGACGAGTTCGTCGCGAGCGCTCCCGGCGGACCCCTGGTCCGGGACCGGGCCATCGCGGCAGTCGAGTCGCTCGGAACCTCCATCGGCGAGTTCGAGGCCGACGCCCCCTCGCTCGCCGCCATCAAGGCGAACCTCGCGGGAGCCTACGCGGCGCCCGCGCCCGGAGCGCTCTCCGCGCTCGACGCCGCCCGTCCCGCCCTCGATCGGCTCGCGGATCAGCGCGCCAGGACGGCGTCGCTCGGGCGGGGCCTCCGGGACCAGTTCTTCGTCTTCAAGCAGGCCGATCCCGACCTCACGGACTCGTCCTTCCTCCCCTTCGCCTACCGCGCGGCCCTCGGCTGGACCACGGAGGACTCGAGGCCCCCCAACGGGATCCTGGGCGCCATCGACCGCCAGTTCGAGGCCGTCGTGGGCGGAGCCCTGGACGCGGCCCTCGGCGCGTCCGACAAGGCCCTGCTCTCGCTGGAGGCGTCCTACGACGCCGCCGATTGGGACGCGGCCGCGGGGGCGAGCCAGGACGCGGCGGCGAGGGCGCGGGAGGCCGCGGAGCTCCTCTCCCTCAGGAAGCGGTACTACGCGAAGGACGGAGGCCTCGGGACCCGCGACGAGGACGCGGCCGCCATCGCGCTCGACGCGGCGCGGGCGCAGTCCCTCAAGCACCTCGAGGAGGTCGTCGCGCTCCTCGCGAGATCGGCCTCGTCCCGCGCGCGGCTCCGGGAGGCCGACGCCGACGCGAAGCCCGTCCTCGACGAGGTCGCGGCGTCCGGCGGCGCGCAGGCCGCGTCCCGGGCCGCGGAGCGCATCCTCTCCTTCTACCGGAAGGCCGACGCCGAACGGACCGCCGCCCTCGGCCTCGCCGCGGACGTGAAGCGCGTCAGGGCTAAATACGAGTCGATAGACGCGAAATCCAAGCCGCCCGTCCCCGACTGGCGCGCCCGCCAGGAACGCGCGGAGGCGCGCGCCGCCTCCGACCTCGCGGCCGCCGAGTCCTCGCTCGCCGGCCTCGCGCACGTCGCCGCGTCCATCGAGTACGCGGCCGCCGCCGCCGCCATCCAGGGGCAGGACGCGAGGATCCAGGAGGGCCAGGCCCTCGCGAAGGGCGTCGTCTCCGAGGATCCCGAGCTCAGGGACTTCCTCCTCCGGTATCCCGACCGCGGCATGGCGGTGGCTTCCTCGGTAGAGTCCGACGCGCGCGCCGCCAACTCCAGGATCAAGGCGCTCATCGCCAAGTACCGGGCCCTTCCGCCCTTCGTCCTGTCCTCCGCTCCCATGCAGGCGTGGATGGCGGAGGCGAGCGCCGGGGACAAGCGGACCCTCGAGATCATCGCGTCCGCCGCGGACCTCGCGCGGACCTCGCGCGCCCAGAAGCAGCAGGCGGACTCCGCGAGGACGGAGGCCGAGCTGCGCGTGCAGGAGGCGAGGGCCGCGCTCAGGCAGGCCAACTTCAAGCTCGCGGACGAGCGCATCGACCGGGCGCAGGAGCGCTACCTCGATTCCCTCATCCTCCAGTGGGACCCCGCCCTCAAGGCGCGCTCCGAGGAGATCGCGCGCGCGCTCAGGGCCGAGATCGACGACGCCCGGCAGAACCGCGTCGTCGCCGAGAAGCGCCGCCTCATCAACCAGGGCAAGCAGTACTTCTACGGCGGCGAGTTCGAGCGCGCCGAGGACCGCTTCCTCCAGGCGCAGGTCCTCCACCGGACGGTCTTCGACGAGGACGACCCCGAGGCCGCCCTCTGGTTCCGCCTCTCCCAGACCGCGGTCAGCATCCGCTCCGGCCGCACCATTCCGGAGACGGCCCCGCTCTACCCCGAGATGAGCCAGCTCCTCTCGAAAGCGAGGCTGCTCTTCGAGCAGGGCCGCGACGCCATCAGGCGCAACAGGCGCACCGAGGGCATCGCGCGCCTCAACGAGGCGAAGGCCCTCGTGGAGCAGGTCAAGGTCGCCTTCCCGCGCAACCAGGACGCGGCGGTCCTCGGCCTCCAGGTCGAATTCCTCATCGACGAGGGGAACGCCGAGCGGCTCTTCAGGAAGTACTTCGACGACGCGGCGCGCAAGATCGATTCGCCCTCCCAGCCCACGCAGTACGAGGGCTACAACGAGCTCCTGAACCTCCGCGAGATCAGGCCGACCTGGTCCGGGATGTCCGCGGCCATCACGCGCGCTCAGATCAGGCTCGGCATCATCAGGCCGCCGGCCGATCCCGCCAAGATCGCCGAGGCGAAGCGCCTCGTCGCGCTCGCCCGCCCCATCGTGGAGAAGAACAACCGCCCCTTCTTCCCCGTCGCGCTCGAGAACCTCAACAAGGCCATCGCGCTCGACCCGGACAACCAGGAGGCCACGGCGCTCAAGGACGTGATCCAGCGCGGCCTGCCCCAGGCCGGGGCGCAGAACAACATCCTGAGCATCCCCGACCTCAGGCGCTTCAAGGACGCCGAGGCCCTCTACGCGAAGGGCGACCAGGCGGCCTCCTACGCCATCGTCAAGCAGCTCTGGGCCAACGCGGCGTACCGCAACCACCGCGGCCTCAAGAGCCTCTACGAGAAGCTCGCGAAGGCGTTCGGGGACCTATGAGGCTTCCCCGGAGGGCCCTCGCCCTCGCCCTCCTCTCCCTCGCCGTTTCCCGCGGCGCGTCCTCGCAGGAATTCTTCTGGGACAGCCCCTATAGCCTCGCGGGACCGGGCGCCAAATTCCTCCAGGCCCAGTCCGGCCCCTCGTCCATCGTGGCCGCCTGGCAGGAGCCGGCAGGCCCGGGGGCGGTCCACGTCTCGCTCGCGACGGGGAGGGTCTCGGGCGGGACAGTCGCGTGGACGCCCAGGCCCCGCGCCATCGGTCCCATAGAATTCACGGGGAACGAGCCCGCCCTCTTCACGCTCTGCGTCGGAGCGGCGGGCGAGATCCTCTTGGCGACGCCCTTGAAGCCCGACGGGGCCCGCGTGAGCGTCTCGCGCGACGGCGGAGCGACCTTCGCGAGTGCCGACCTCGTGATCGACACCGCGAGCGCGGTGGCGCCGCGCGTGTTCAGGCTCTCGGGCGGCGGCTACGTCCTCTTCGTGACCCAGGGCGACTCGGGATCCTTCAGCCTCTCGTACGCCCGCTCGGACGACGGACTCTCGTGGACGCCCTTCGCCCCGCTCAATCCCGAACCGGATTTCAAGATATCCTTCCTTCCGGCCGTCTCTGGTTCGGGCGGGACGGACGTCGTCGTCTTCCAATCCCTCCTCGCGGCCGAGCGCACGACCTACCAGCTCTGGACGCGGCGGAGCGCGGACGGCGGCAGGACCTTCTCCCTCGCCGAGCGGCTCACGGACTTCTCCGAGGCCCAGGGCTCGTCGCAGCCGGGAGCCCAGTTCTGGGACAATCAGAATCCCCACCTGAGCCGCCGCGGCCAAGTCGGCCTCGCGCTCTCTTGGGAACGCGGCCAGGGGAGCCAGGCGCCGCAGGCTTACTGGATGCCGCTCGACTCCGAGGGGAGGCGGGCCGGACCGGCCGAGCGCATCACCTCGGGCTCCTTCACCTGCTCGAGCCCCCAGGGCTTCATGCGCGGATCCGTTCCGGGCGTCGCCTGGTCGGACAACCGGAACGGAAGCCACCGGCTCGCCGCCGCACTCCGGACGAGGGACGGATGGGAGGAGATCGACCTCGAGGCCGTCCCCGGCTCGCCGGTGTTCGCGCGCCCCCTCCCCGTGGGCGACGAGCTCTACCTCGCCTGGCAGGACATGGGAGAGCGACCCCGCGGGATCTTCGTCGTCGGCCCCGACCGCACCGCGCGGGCGCCCGCGCTCAAGCCGCTCAATTTCCGCAGCGGCGTCCCCGCGCGCCAGGACGGCGTCCTCATCTCCTGGGACCAGCCCGAGGACTCGTCCGGCATCGCGGGTTACTCGACGCTCTGGACCCGAGACGCGGGGAGGATCCCGCCCGAAACCATCGGCGCCCTCTCGAACGCCAGCGCGGCCACGGAATTCGCGGACGCCGACGGATCCTGGTACTTCTCCATCCGCGCGATGGACCGGGCCGGCAACTGGTCGCCCCCCTCGAGGATCGAGTTCGTCCCCGCCACCTCCCCCCCCCCCCCCCCGACGATCGCCTCCCTCGCGACGGACGAGAAGGGCTTCCTCGCGTCGAACACCTTCTCCCTCGCCTGGACCGATCCCGAGGGCTCGGACGCGACGGGCTACACGTACGCCCTCATCCCCGTCCCGCGCGGCGGCATGCCTCCCGACACCGCGCCCGCGTCCTTCCCCTCGCGCTCCCTCGGACCCGCGTCGCGCGCGGACTACCGCAACATCGACGACGGCGAGTGGCTCTTCGAGCTCGCGGCGGTCGACTCGGTGGGCAACATCTCGAGGCCCGCGAGGATCGCCCTCAGGACAGACAAGTTCGTGCCCTACACCGCGATCGACTACGCGGAGTCGCGCCAGGACGAGTCCGGCCGCCTCTCCCTGTCCATCTACGGCCGCGGCTTCGCGACCCAGGGCTACGCGCGCCGCGTCATCATCGACGCCGACGGGAAGCAGCCGTGGGACCGCGTCTTCGAGCTGTCGAAGGGCGAATACGGCGTCAAGGGCGACCGCCTCATCAGCGGGGTCTCGACCGAGGGCCTGGACGAGGGCAAGTACCGCGTGGGCGTCGACCACGAGCGTCGCGGCCTCTTCCTCTCCGGCCCCATCCTCTCCGTGCTCGCGGGCGGCACGGTGAAGTACGGCGACTACGCGGCGCGCCCCGGGCCGGGCTTCTGGAAGTCCGCAACCGGTCCCGTCCGCATCCTCTCGCCCTACCTCGCGCCCCTCGCCGCCTTCCTCGCCCTCTGCGGCGCCCTCGTCTACGTCTTCGGCCGCAGGCTCGCCAACGCGGTCGCGGACGGCCAGAGCCTCAGGCTCGAGATCCAGGCCCTCTTCCAAGGAGGAACCATGCCGGCCAAGGAACGAACGAAACGGCTCCAGCGCATGAAGAAGCGCGGCGCCGGCCTCAGGCTGAAGTTCAGCCTCTTCGTCATCATACTCGTCGTCCTCATCGTACTCATGGTCTCCGTGCCGCTGGGCGTCTACTCCGTGAGGAACCAGGAGGATACCCTCGCGAGGGCCCTGAGCGAGCGAGCGGGCGTACTCCTAGAGAGCCTCTCCGCCAGCGCGCGCACGTACATGGGCGACACCCTCGAGCTCGGCCAGGCCCTCTACCAGATGGCGGCCATGGAGGAGGCGGCCTACGTCACCATCACCGGTCCCGATCCCGACGCGCCCTCCGACGCGGACGTGGTCTGGGCCACCAACGACGCATCCCTCGAGACGGAGGAGGGGGCCGCGCGCAAGCTCAAGGCCAAGGCCCTCGAGCTCGGCGTCTCCGCGCTCACGGACGAGCTCTCCCCGCGGATAAGCGAGATCCGCGCCAAGGTCGCGGAGGCCGCCAAGTCCCCCGAATTCACGTCGAAGCTGGAGGTGGTGAAGGCGGCGGTCGAGGAGTACCGCGTCCTCAACGCCAAGGCGCGCAAGACCGTCGCCGAGCAGGCGAGGATCCAGGAGCTCATCGCCGCCACGGACCTCTACAACCGCGAGCTCGGAACCCTCCTCTCGGAGATCTCCAACAGGTTCGTCGGATCGGTCCCGGAGTTCGGGCCGGAGAGCCTCCGCCGCGGCGAGGTCCGCCATATCTTCTACAAGCCCGTCCTCCGCTACGACTTCAACAGGGCCGACTACTACATCGGCATGGTGCGCCTCGAGATATCGACCGAGAGGATCAGCAGGCAGATCCTCGAGTCCCGCCTCGTCATCATCCAGATCGCCGCCTTCATCGCCCTCGTGTCGATCGCCTTCGGCGTCCTGGGCGCCCTCTTCCTCGCCCTCATCGTCATCCGCCCCATCAAGAGCCTCGTGCGCGGCGTGGAGATCATCCGCGACACGCCCTCCAAGGAGAAGCTCGAGGGCCTCCGCATCGACGTGCGCACGCGGGACGAGCTCAGGACCCTCTCGGACACCATCAACCAGATGACCCTCGGCCTCGTCCGCGGCGCCAAGGACAACGCCGACCTCCTCGCGGGCGAGCAGGACCAGCGCGAGCTCCTCCCCCTCCAGACGGACTCGGGCGGGAAGAAGCTCTCCGTCGGCGCGTACTCGTCCAAGGACATCGAGTTCTTCGGCTATTACAAGGGCGCGACCCTCGTCTCGGGCGACTACCTCGATTTCAGGCCGCTCGACGGGCGCTACTTCGCCTTCATCAAGTCGGACGTCTCGGGGCACGGCGTGTCGGCGGCCATGATCATGGCCGTGGTCGCCTCGGCGTTCCGGTCGTGGTTCGACGGCTGGACGCCGTCATCGCCCGGATTCGCCCTCGACGAGCTCTGCTACCGGATCAACGACACCCTGAACGTCTGCGACTTCAAGGGAAAGTTCGCGACCCTCTTCGTCGGCATCATAGATTCCCGCACGGGAAGGACGTGGATGTGCCATGCCGGCGACAACGTCTACCGACTCCTCGACTCCCGCTCAGGGAGGCTCTCGTCCGTGACTATGGCGGGAGGAGCGCCGGTGGCCGGCCCCTTCGCGAGCTTCATGCTCAAGGGAAGGACGCCCTTCCTCGTCGAGACGCTCGACCTGGCCGCGGGCGACGTCCTCCTCCTCTACACCGACGGCCTCGAGGACTCCAGGCACTACGCCCGCGACGCCTCGGACAAGCGCATCCCCGAGGAGCGCGCCGAAGCCGAGGAGAAGAAGCCGGCTCAAACGGGCTTCAAGGAACACGGGATCGAACGCGGCAACTTCGTCTTCGAGTACTTCAAGACCGACCCCGCCGGCGAGGACCGCATCGCGCGCATCGTCGAATCGGTGGTCTCGGGCGGCGCCTACTCGCTCGAGCGGCGGGCCCGCGGCGGCGGGACCGAGCGGCTCGACTTCGACTACTCGGACTACCGGGGCGGCCTGGACGAAATCGTCCTGGCCCTCGTGTCCGCGGAGAAGGCATTCAGGATGTTCAGGCCCGCGAACGCGACGGCGGACGACGTGGTGAAGGCGGACAGGAGGATCGACGAGTTCCTCAGGGAGCACTTCAAGCAGTACTTCTCGTACTGCGACGACAAGTTCGACAACCCCGAGGAGGCCGCGGCCGAGCCCGCCGATCCGACGGCGCCCCGCGCGCCCTCGCACTACCTCATGTACGACCGGCTCCTCGAGGACGAGCAGTACGACGACATCACCGTGCTCGCCATACGGAGGAAGCCCGGGGCCTGAGCGAGGCCCTTAGGCTTTCCCCTTTCCCGGCCGGACGAGATAGATGGCGGGAAGGGATATCAGCGTGACCGCGAACTTCACGGCCACGTTGAGGCCGACGTTGGCCCAGATGTCCCGCGCCCCCATCTTCCAGGCCCAGAGCCCCGCGATCCAGCAGAAAACGACGCTGTCGAGGGGCACGCTGATCGCGTTCGAGAAGAGGACGCGCATCCACTGGAGGCGCTCGCCCTTCCATTTCACCCAAAGGTGGTAGGCCTCCGTGTCGACGAGCTCGCTCGCTATCTCCGCCACGATGCTCGCGATGACGACAGCCCACGCCGGCGCGAGGACCGCGGAGAAGGCCCGTCCCATGGTGAAGCCGGGAGCGACCTCGGCGTCCCAGCCCGGATGGGAGGGGATGGCCGAGGCGAGCCAGAAGAAGGCCGCCATGAAGAGGTTGATGACGCCCGCCAGGACGATCGTCGTCCGCGCGGCCTTCTTCCCGAGCCGCTTGTGGATGAGGTCGCGCAGCGTGAAGGTGAGCGGATACACGAAGGTGCCCGCGTCCATGGGCAGCCCGAAGATGGATGCGACTTTGAGGCTCGCGACGTCCGACACCATCTGCGCGGCGATATACGCGCCCACGAGGACGATGGCCGCCGCGGCGATCCCTTCCGCGGCTCCGTTCCCCGACGATTCCGTTCCCATAACGTTCCGGCTCAATTACCCCGAGCTCCCTTCGCTTCCGCTTTCTCGTCCCTCTTGCGCGTGAATATCGATTTGAAGATGTTCTTGCCCTTCCCCTTCTTGGAACCCGTATCCCTTCCCGAGAATTCGAGGACGTCCTTCTCCTTGCCCGCGACGAGGATGATCTCGTCCGCCTGGAGCTTGTGGCCGGGGCTGAAGAACTGGTAGTCCCCTCCCCCCTCGTTGCGGAAGGCGATTACGTTCACGGAGTACTTCTGTCGGAGGTTGGCCTCGATCAGCGTGAGGCCGACGAAGCGCTCCGGCAGATTCACCTCGGCGAGCACCAGGCCGGCCGAGATGGGCATGTAGTTGAAGAGGAGGGAGGAGGCGAGCATGGGCGTGAGGCGCCGTGCGGCCTCGAGGTCGGGGAAGATCACGGTATCGGCGCCGAGGAGCCTCAGCACCTCTCCGTGCGCGTCCGAGGTCGCCTTCACGATGATGTCGCCCACGCCGATCTTCTTCAGGTAGTTGGTGACGAGGATGGAAGCCTCGATGGAATCGCCGAGGTCCACGATGGCCGCGTCGATCCCCGGCGGGATGATCCGCTTCACCGCCTCCTCGTTGAGGGCGTCCGTTATGTAAGCGCTCCCGACCTGGTCCTTGAAGCGCTCCACGAGGTCGGCGTCCTTGTCCACGATGATGATCTCCGAGGTGATGTCGGAGAGCTCCTCGACCATGCGCCTCCCGAAGCTCCCCAAGCCGATGACCGCGAATTGTTTCATGGCATCCCCCTACCCCACGATGTGGTCGGCGCCCGCGAAATCGACCCAGCGCTCCATGCGCTTCTCGGATTTCGGGAGCGCCATGGCCACGAGCCCCACGCGGCCCACGTACATAAGGGCTATGATCACTATTTTGCCGGCCATCGATAGCTTCGCCGTGATTCCGAGCGACAGCCCGACGGTGGCGAAAGCGGAAACGGCCTCGAACATGGCCTCGACGACCCGAATCTCGCCGGAAGCGAGCTTGTCCGCCTCCGCGAGGCAGAGGAGGGCGACGCCGACGATCACGATCATGAGGGCCTTGATGGCGATCTGCATGGCCTTGATGATCGTCCCGTTGGGGATCGCCCGCCCGCGGATGGGGAGGGTGCCGTTCGTCTCGTCCGTCCCCTTCAGGGCGAGCATGAGGAGTATGTAGAACGTGGATGTCTTGATGCCGCCCGCCGTGGAGCCGGAGGAGCCGCCGACGAACATGAGCCCCATCGTGACGAGGAGGGACGGAGCCGAGAGGGCGCTCTGCGAAACGGTGTCGAAACCGGCGGTGCGCGGCGTGATGGACTGGAAGAGGCCGGCGATCGGGCGCTGCCAGGGCTGGAGGAAGGCGTAGGCGCGGTTCCATTCCAGGATCGTGAAGACGGCCCAGCCCGCGAGGATGAGGGCTCCCGTCGTCCTGAGCACGGTGCCTGAATAGAAGGCGAGCCGCCGCTTCTTCCGCAGGGCTACCAACACGACGTCCTCGACCACCACGAATCCCAGCCCTCCTACGACGACGAGGGCCGCGATCGAGAGGCTTACGAGCGGATCCCCGGCGTACGCCTCGAGATTGGCACTGAAGGTGGAGAAGCCCGCGTTGCAGAAGGCGCTCACCGCGTGAAAGACTGCCGTGAAGATCGGTCGATCCACGCCGCGCGCGGCGAATCCCGCGAAGAGCGAGAGCGCGCCGACGCTCTCCAACGCGAAAGTCACGATGAGGATATTCCTGATGATCGACTTCGGATCGTGCTCGATCTCGTCTATCGAGAAGTCCTTTACGATCCCGCGGTTCACGAGGGAGATCTTCCGCCTCGGCACCATGATGAGGAGGGTGGTGAAGGTAATGAGCCCGAGGCCTCCGAGCTGGATGAGGGAGAGGACGATCCCCTG
>CAYNQK010000035.1:0-26600 GCA_964399285.1 uncultured Spirochaetales bacterium
CGGCTGCCTCCTACGCAGCAGGTCGCACGTTCGACTCGTGTCCGGGTCAGAACGAAGGGGTGCCCGAGGGCACCCCTTCGTTTTTGGAGTTCAGCGCAGCTGAACTCCAAGCTGAACACAACTTAGCGCCCCCTCGTTTCTTTTAGGAGTTTCGTTACGCGAAACTCCAAGCTGCCACCGGAATGGCACCCCTTCGTTTTTGGAGTTCAGCGCGGCCGAACTCCAAGCTGAACGCGGCATTCGCCGCATCGTTCCTTTTTTGAAGCGCGCGGCATCAATGGCCGATGCGTTGCCTCACCTTCGGCGGCAGGGGATCGATCCTCGGATTCTGCACGCATTCGAGCTCGCCTCCGCGGCGCATGAACGCGAAGGCCTTCTTCACGAGCGTCTCGTTCTCGATGAGCAGCTGGATCGATCGAACCTCCTCCTCGCTGAACTCCTCGTGGCATCCGCCCTCCCTGTTCCTGTCGATCTTCATGAGCAATTCCAATTCGGCGTCCACGGGCGCCTCCTCTCGCGTTCCGGATAGGATACGCTCAAGTATAGGGGATCGAATCGCGCCCGGGGGATGGAATCGCGCGATATTCGGTACTTCCCCGTCCGGCCCCCGCCCGCTAGAATCCTCCCATGGAGCCGCTCCGCGCGCTACTCATCCAACCGCCCTTCCTCCAATTCAACGCGCCCTATCCCGCCATAGCCTACCTTTCCTCCTTCCTCGCGTCGATCGGCGTCGAACGCCATCCGATCGATCTCTCCATCGAGACGACCAGGTCCATCTTCTCGCGGGAGGGCTTAGGCCGGATATTCAGGGACGCCGCGGAGATCCTCACGCCGGAGCGGCTCGCGTCCGAGCGCGAAACCGAGCGCTCACAGCTGCTCCGCTACCTTTCCAACGCGAAGGCCTACGTCGAAACCATCGACAGGGTCGTCGAATACCTCTCCGGGGAGGTCTCCGCCTTCGAACAGCTCTGCTTGAATCCCGAACGCCTTCCATGGGGCCTCCGCGTCGAGCGGCTCCTCTCGGAATCCGAAGGAGCGCCCGACGCGCTCATGCTCGCGAGCCTCATCGTGGAGGACCTCGCGGACTTCATCTCCTACGCGGTCGACGGGAACTACGCGCTCGCCCGCTACGCCGAGTCGATCGCCTCGAGCCAGCGCCATTTCTCCGCGATCCGCGCGGCTCTTGACGACTCCTACGTCATCCGCTCCTTCGTGCGGCCTCTCGCGCGCGACGCGCTCGAGCCCTT
The DNA here is from genome assembly GCA_964399285.1 of uncultured Spirochaetales bacterium. Taxonomy (GTDB): domain Bacteria; phylum Spirochaetota; class Spirochaetia; order Treponematales; family JBGSOB01; genus CAYNQK01. The sequence continues at coordinate 1,248 of CAYNQK010000035.1, forward strand.
CGCGAAGGCGGGAGGGCGCGTCCTCGCCTGCGCCTCCGTTCCCTTCCCCGGAACCCTCCTTCCCGCGCTCGCCATCCTGGAGGAAGCCAAGGCGCTGGGCATGGAGACGGCGATGGGAGGCGGCTACGTCTCCACGGAACTCCGGTGGATATCCTCCCGGGATTTCTTCAAGACGGTCGATTATCTTTGCTTCGATTCCGGATTCAGCGCCCTCGAGTCCGTCATCCGGAGCGGATCGGACCGCGCCCCCCTCTTCAGGACGATGCGCCTCTCCGGGAGCGGAGACCGCGTATCGGTCGAGGGCTTTGCGCTCTCGTCGGCCGCGGACTACGCGGACGAGTCCCGCTGGGATTTCCGCCCGCGCGAGGACGAAGCCGCGCTTCTCGGGATCGAGGCCGATCGCGTTTCCGCCATCGCTCCGGATTACGGCTACGCGCCTTCATCCCGCTATCTCCGCGTCCGCGACTCGGACAACCCCATGCTCTCCCTCTGGTCGTCGGAGAAGTGGCTCAAGTGCCGACTCGCGTACGGATGCTATTGGGCGCGCTGCTCCTTCTGCGATTGCTCCCTGGATTACATAAGGTCCTACCGCCCCGCGCGCGTCAAGGATCTCCACGCGGCCATGCGCGCCCAGGCCGAGGCCTCGGGATTCCGCGGCATCCACCTCGTCGACGAAGCGGCCCCGGTCCCCCTCCTCATCGAGTTCGGCCTCGAGAACGCGCGCGCGGGACGCCCGCTCGCCTTCTGGGGCAATGGCCGCTTCGAACCCGCGTTCACTCCCGACAGGGCGGAATTCCTCTCCTGGGCCGGAATGGTCGCGCTGTCGGCCGGAATCGAATCGGCATCCCCGCGGGGCCTCGAGATCGCGAACAAGGGACTCTCCCTCGCCGACATCGCCGCATCCTGCGCGGCCCTCGCCGGCGCGGGCGTCCTCGTTCACGCCTACATGATCCACGGCCTCCCCGGCGAGGACGAACAGGGCCTCATCGACTCGTTGGACGCCCTGAGGCAGATGTTCGCCGAGGGCATCGTGCACTCGGCGTTCTACCACCGCTTCGTCCTCACGCGCCATGCGCCCTTCGCGCGTGACGCCAAGCTCCCCGCCCGCGACGGCGATTTCGCGTTCAACGACGTCCCGTCCGGGCAGCCGTCTTCGCGGAACGACGCCATCGGCGCCGGCGCGGACGCCGCGCTCAAGGCCTATATGGCGGGCGAAGGCTTGGATCGCCCCGCGCAATCCTGGTTCGACGCATCGCTTCCGCGCACGAGGAACGCGCGGAACATGATTCGAAACCTCATGGCCCGCGGTCCCGACAGGGCGCCTCCGAGAGCGTCGAGGGCGGTGTTCCTGGGCGGCGATCTCCTTTACGACGACGGGCTCGCCGTCTGGTCGTACAAGAACGAGTCGCACGGCATCGAAATCGATACGAAGGGATTCAAGCTCCTGCGGGAAGTCCTGAGCGGGGCCCGCCCCGGGCAGCCGGAGCCCATGGCCAAGGTCGATGCCGTCGCCGCTCTCGGCCGGATCGCCGGCGAACGAGGCATCGGCTCCGCGATGGAAACGCTCCGGCGGGGCGGGCTTCTCTTCATATAGCCGTCGCGTCCTTCCCGCGCGGCCTAGTACGGCGGAGACCGCCGCCCCCGCCTTCCGCCTGAATCCTCGGGATACTCCCGCGACAAGTTGTCCTCGATCCCGGTTTTCGGGTATGGTAGGGCCTTGATCGCGACGGGGAGAGGCATCGTGGAAAAGAACGCCGTGGATAAGGGAAGTTTCGCCGAGCTTTTCGAGAACAGCCTATCGGGGATCGGCAGGTTCGAACCCGGGCAAGCCGTGGAGACCGCCATCGTCTCCATTTCGGGCGATACGATCTTCTTGCAGCTGAGCGGGAAGAGCGAAGGCGTTCTCGACAGGGCCGAGATGACGGACAAGGACGGGAATCTCACCGTCAAGGAAGGGGACCTGATCAAGGCCTATTTCCTCCGCTCCGACCGCGGCGAACTCCGTTTCACGACGCGGATCGCGGGAGAGGCGGCGAACAAGGGCCTCCTCGAGAACGCCTTCCGCCAGGGCATTCCCGTCGAAGGATCCGTCGAGAAGGAGATCAAAGGCGGCTTCGAGATCAAGATCGGCGACAGCCGCGCCTTCTGCCCCTTCTCCCAGATGGGCGAGCGGCGAGCCGAAGGCGCGCCGTCCCCCGTCGGCAAGAACCTGACGTTCAAGATCATCGAGTACGGCGAGAACGGCCGCAAGCTCCTCGTTTCCAATCGGGCGATCCTCGAGGAGGAGCGGCAGAAAAAGCTCGAGGAACTCAAGTCGAGCCTCCGCGAGGGCATGACCGTGAAGGGCACGGTGAAGTCCATCCAGAAATTCGGCGCCTTCGTCGACGTCCAGGGCTTCCAGGCCCTCCTCCCCATATCGGAAATATCGCGCGAACGCGTGGAGGACCTGAGCGCGATCATCGCGCCGGGGCAGGAGATCGAGGCGTCGATCCTCCGGATCGATTGGAAGGCCGAGCGGATGAGCCTGAGCCTGAAGGCCCTGCTCGCCGATCCCTGGGCGACCGCGCGCGATAAGTATCCGAAGGATTCGAAGCACAAGGGCAAGGTCGTTCGCGTTGCGGCGTTCGGCGCCTTCGTCTCCCTCGAGCCGGGGCTGGACGGCCTCGTGCACGAATCGGAATTGCGCGGGGACGAAAGGTTCGGCGGATCGCGGAAGCCTCAGACGCTCAAGGTCGGGGACGAGCTCGCCGTGGTGGTCAAGGACGTCGATCCCGCGAACCGCCGCATTTCCCTGAAGCCCGCTTCATCGTTCGAGGAGGACGCGACCGCGCAGGCCTACCTCAAGGGCGGGGACGAGGACCGGGGCGACACCTACAATCCCTTCGCGGCCCTGCTCAAGAAGAAATAGGGCCGCCCCCTACTCCCCGATGATCTTCACGAGGACGCGCTTGCGCCTCCGTCCGTCGAATTCGCCGTAGAAGATCCGTTCCCAGGGGCCGAAGTGGAAGGCGCCGTTCGTGATGGCCACCGTGACCTCCCGGCCGAAGATCTGCCGCTTGAGATGCGCGTCCGCGTTGTCCTCCCCCGAATCGTTGTGCCGGTAGGACGCCACGGGCTCGTGCGGAGCGAGCTTCTCGAGCCATGAGGCGAAGTCCGCGTGGAGCCCGCCCTCGTTGTCGTTCACGAAGACGCTCGCCGTGATGTGCATGGCGTTCACGAGGCAGAGGCCCTCCCGGACGCCGGATTCCTTGAGGCAGGCCTCGACCTGGCCCGTTATATCCACGAAGGCCAGGCGCTTGGGTATCTCGAACCATAGTTCCCTGGTGAAGGACTTCATGGGGGAAATATACACGGAACGGGGCGCGCTTCCTAGGTTCGCGGCCGTCCCGGCCCGGCCGCGCGGGGTCGTTTTTTTCCCGTGAGAATGGTGGTATTATGGCGAAACAAACGGGATCAGGGAGGAATATCATGAAAAGAACCGTTCTCATCGCCGGAATCGCTATCCTGGCGGCCTTCCAGGCGCACGCGATCGAGATCGACCTTTCGGCGGGCGCCGGCCTCAGGGTTTCCTCGATCAATCGGAACGCGACGGCCGACGACGTCGATATCCGGAAATGGAATGCCACGAGAGGCTTCATCACGCCCGAGCTCTTTATCGACGCCACGTACCTCGAGGCCTCTTTCGGGTACGCGCTCATGCTCGGGGGATCGGCGAAATACATCCTCAACGGGGACACGATTCTAGACGACCCTATCAATGAGCGGTACGCGTATTTCACCATGGGCTTCCTCGGCAAGTACCCGTTCGATGTCTCCGGCATCCGGGTCTTCCCCCTCCTCGGCTGCGAGTTCCTCATCAATACGCTTTTACAGGACGCGGACGGGAACGATCTCCGGGAGGGCATGACGGACGAGGAGATCGCTTACCTCAATTCCATATGGATCAGCGCCGGCGCGGGCGCTGACATCGATATCTCGAAGGATCTCTATATCCGGCCCAAGATCGTCATCGGCTTCGCCTTCCTGAACGGCGCGGACAGGGACGAGATCGATGCTTTCGAGGCGGCGGGCGCCGAGTACTCGATCGTCAAGTTCAAGGTCGAGCTCGGCGCGTACGTCGGGTATAACCTCAAGAAGGGCATCTCTCTCGGGAAATAAGGAGCCGTTCGCCGTCCGCTCCGGCCCGATGAACGGCGAGAGCGGACGGCGGCCGACCCGCCCTACCTCGAACGCCAAACGTCGTAGAGTACGTTGTCCTCCTCGTCGCGCCCGCCGATCACCCATATGGAACCGTCGAAATCGACGGCTTCATGCAGCCGCCGGGGAGAGAACGGAACCGGAACTGCCGATTCGCGCCATTCCCTTCCGTCAGCGGACCACCACGCGTCGTTAAGAAAATTCTCATCCGCGCCATATCCGCCGATCACCCATATAGCGCCGTCATGGACTATCACGGCATGCTCGGATCGCGCGGGGAAGGCCGCGTGCTCGACGGCGAGCGTCCATGAAGCGCCATCGGTCGACCACCAGACGTCGTTTCTCCCGGACTCGTCCCATCGTCCGCCGCCTATGACCCACAGTTTTCCGTCGTGGACCGCGACTCCCGGATTATACCGAGGGCTGAAGGCGGCGCTCTCGGTGAGGCGATCCCAATCCTCGCCGTCCCCGCTGCTCCATACGTCGTTGCGCCCCATATCGCCCGTTCCCGAGCCGATCCCGCCTATGATCCACATCTTTCCGTCGAATTCCGCCACCCCGTGCCTCGCCCGCGGCGTAACGTCCGGGTCATCGTTGAAAACGTTCCAGGCCAGTCCGTCCCCGCTGTCCATTATCTCAAGGGGGATATCTTCCCCATTGAAGCCGAAAAACGCCCAGAGCTTGCCATTGAAAACGAGACACGATCGGCCGTTGTACGACGGAAGCGTCGACTCCGAAGGGGTCCACTCGACGCCATCCGCGCTGTTCCATGACTGCTCATTCCCGCCGGGCCCGCTCGCTTCCCCGTTCACGAGCCAGATCCTATCCTTGAAGACGACGGCGCGGTATTCGCCGTCCAGCCCCGTGAAAGAGGGAGTATCGGTCAAGAGCTCCCACTCGAGATCATGGTCCGCGCCGCCCTCGCCGGACGAGCAGGCCGTCGCGGCCAGGGCGCACGCCGATGCCAGCAGCATCCAGAAATCGTTTTTCTTCCGCATGATCGCTCCTTCCTCGGGTCCGACGCGGCGCATCGGCCCGATACGGCGGAAGAATACCGCGCCTTTCCGCTCCGATCGTCCGGCCCGATAGGCGCGGACTCGAGATCGGCGGGTTTTCATTGACGCCGGCGGGCGCGCGGTCGACCGGAACGCGGTAGCCGCTCAGAAGTGAACCTTGAGCGCCAGCCGCGCGATGAAGCGCTCGAGAACGTTCCCGAATTCGCTTTCGCTCCCTCCGAAGGCGCCGCCGGCGCTCAGCTCGAGGGAGGCGTTGTCGACGATCCCCAGGGAGCACGACGCGGAGACGTAAGCCGAGGCGTCGGTCAAATTCACGAGGCAGGACGCCGACAGGCCGATCTTGTCGAGCACGGGATGGCCCGAATTCGTGATCGTAGCCTGCGCGACCGATGCGAAAAGGTAGTCCTTCCCGAGCCTGCCCGGCCTTCGCGCGATCTCCCCGTACCAAGCGGGGGAATCGAGGGCCTCCGAGGTCTCGTCCGCGGAAAGCCCTTCGTCGAGGCGGTAATACTCCGCGACGATCATCGTGTCGACCACCGGGATCTTCGCGCTCGAGCCGACGAGAAAGGCGTACCGCATCCCGTCGGCGTCCTCCGTTGAAGGGAGGGCGGGCATGCCGGCGTCGTATGACGAGTACCGGTCCCGGTCGTATATCGTCCCCTCGGCCCATACGAGGAGGCTGTCCCATCCGGGCAGGGCGTAGAGCGGCGCCACGGACGCGTTGAGCGCCGCGGTCCAGGACTGGAACGGACTCCAATAAGCGGAGGCCGATAAGTCCGTATTCGGTATCGCCGAGGTCGAGACTTTCCCCCCGTAGCCGAAATCCTCGAGGCCCTCATGGATAACGGCGAACGCCATGAACGATACCGGTTCCGCGATGATCTCGGCCTTGAGGGCCGGCACGCCCTCCAGGGAGGCCCTCGGCCTCGTCGGATCCTTGGGCGGATTCACGGGGTCGGAGGGGTTGAACACGTAGCCGCAGCCCCAGGAGAGCCGCTGCTTCCCCGCCCGCAGGTAGAAGGCGTCGCCGAAGCCGAGGTCGGCGTAGAATTCCCGCACCTCGACGGCGAGGTCCTCGAGGGTCGCCCCGGTGTCGCCGTCGAGGACGACGGAATCCGAGAACGAGAAATCGAGGAGGGCCATCGCCGCGTATCCGCGGGAGAAGGTCAGCTTCGCGTCGACGGCCGCCGAACACGACGCGTCGTCGATATCGGCGAGGCCGGAGAAGACGGAATCCTCGTTCTCCTTGGAGGCGGCGGTTTCCGCGGAGGCCGTTCCCGAGAGGGCGAAGGATAGCGGCTCGGACTGGGCCGATAACGGCGCGAGGGCCGCGAGCGCGGCCAAGGCCGCGGGAACGAATCGTTTCATGCCGTCCTCCCTTAGAATTGGTACGGATAGAGCCGGCCGGATTCCAGGTATTCCTTCTTGAAGAACTGGTCCGGCACCTTCGCGAGGGCCGTGATGTCGAAGATGCGCAGGTCGCTCGTCTCCTCGGGCTTGAGGGCGTCCACGTACTTCATCCGCATGCCTGTCGCCCGTCCGCCCGAGAATTCCACGCCGGTGACGTCGTAGTACTTGAGCATCTTCCCGGAGATGGCGAAGAAGGCCTTGCGCGCGGGGAGGCGCGTCGCCTTGTCCACCCAGAGTTCGACGAGGCCGTACGCGAGCTTCCGGTTCTTCGCCTCGAGCTTGAAGCGGTAACAGGGCTTTCCGCCCATGGCCTCCTCGCCCAGGTAGGAGACGGCGTAGTCGAGGTTCGTGTTGAACCTCGTCAGGTCGAGGTTCGACGTCTCCCCGCCCCGCGCGTTCGCCGTGGCCGAGGTCTTGACCACCTTGTTGGTCGTGGCGAAGCGCTGGAAGAATACGTCCTCGTCGCGGAGAAGCGCGAAGTTGCGCTGCGAGGCGGGGGCCGTGGCGACCCAGACGACCTTGTTGTCCTTCCTGATGAAAAAGCCCTCGCTGTTCCTGTCCTCTCCGGTCTCGTAGCTGTCGACGATGGCCATGCGGGCCTTACAGTTCCTGGGAAGCATGGCCTCGTCGACCGCGTCGATGTAGGCGACCACGTCTCCCTCGGGGAAGGGGACCGAAGACGCCGCGGCGGCGGCGATGGCCATGGCGCAAAGCGCCGCGGCGCGGGTGATTGTTCTCATGGTGACTCCTTTCTTCGTATCGATCATCGGTTCGCCATCTGCACGACCGCTTGCTTCTCGGCCTCGATGCCCACCCTCCGGTACGCGGCCAGGAAGAGGAGGCCGAAGAGGATGAAGAAGGGCCCGAGCGCGGTCAGCGCGTTGAAATCCAGTTCCATCCGGGTCATCCCGAACATGTACTGCAGCACGAGGAGGGGCGGCCTCACGGCGTTGAACTTGAAATAGGCCGCGAGACCCGCTACGGCCCCGGCGCCCGCAAGGTACCCCGCGAGGAGGATGACGAGCGCCTCTCCGAGGAAGAGGTTCCTCACCGTGCCCTTCGGGAAGCCGAGCGCGCGGAGCGTGCCGATCTCGTCTCGCCGGTCGAAGACGTTGGTGAGGAGGATCGAATTGATGCCGATGAGGAGGGCGAGGAAGATGATCGTCGCCATGACGCCGAGGAGGACCACGTCCGTCCACCCGAGGGAGAGGATGAAGCGGATGAAGGCGTCGTCCTTGTATCCCTTGACCTTGAAATCGGGAACGAGGGCGGCCAGCTCATCGACGATCGATCCGATCCTCGACTCGTCGTCGACGTATACCTTGTACGCGGGGAAGAGTCCCGCTCGCTCGGTGAGCCCCTCGTAGTCGATCGCGCGCATTCCGATCATGTCGTCGTACCAGGGAGCCGAGGACCTGAAGACTCCGGTCACCGAGAAATCCATGACGTTCCTCGCCCCGTACACGGAGGGGAGGAAGACGGTGAAGGAGTCGCCCGGCTCGAGCCCGTACTTTGCCGCGTAGGCGTCGGACACGATGGCTCCGTATTCGTCGGCGTCGCCCGGGAACGCCCCGGAGACCAGCTCCGTCGCCTCGCGCATCGGCAGGTCGAGGCCGAAGTCGGTCGCCTGGATCTGTGAATGAGCCCGCTTGGTCCCGACCTGGACGGTGCAGAAGCTCAGGGACCAGGGAACGGCCGCGCATCCCGGCGGCAATCCCGCGAGGTAGGACCGCGCGGCCTCGGTCTGCCGCCCGTACTCTTCCGCCTTCGCCTCGTCGAACTCGAAATCCCCGTCCGCGGATATCCAGAGGTGGCCCGTCCACTTGGCGATCGTGTCCCTGCGGACGTGCCGCGTGACCGACGAGCCGAGGGAAAACGCGAAAACGAGGACCGCCGCGCTCAGGAAACCCGCCGCGGCTATGAAGGCCGCCCGCATCGGACGCCTCGCGGCGTTCGCCAAAACGTATCTCAGGAGTTCCATCCGCTACCTCTTTTCAAGCGAGCTCAGGATCGAAACCCGTCCTCCCCTGATGGAGGGGAAGAGGGGCGCGAGGACGGCGACTCCGCAGAAGACGAGGGCGACCGCCGCGATCTTCGAATAATGGAAACGCGGGAAGAAGCCGTCGCCCATCACGTACTTGAGGAAGATAGTGGAATTGGGGATTCCCGTCCGCGAGAGGACGCCGATCAGGACCGCGCCGCAGGCGAAGCCGATCGCGGCTCCCGCCGCGATGACGAGGAATCCCTCCAGGGCGAACTGCGCCGCGATGTCGGCCTTGCCGAATCCCATGGCCCGCATCATGCCGATCTCGCCGTAGCGTTCGATGATGGAGAAGGTAGTGAGCTTCACCACGAGGAGCACGCAGATCGCTATGAGGATGGCCTCCACGGCCTTCATCATCGCGTCGAAGCCCATGACGATCTCCGCCATGATGGGGGCGTATTCCCTCCACGGTACGACCTTGAGCCTCGGATGCTCGGCCGCGAGGAAGGCCTCGATGGCCGGGAGCGCCTCGTCCATGCGCCGCGCGTCGTCGAGGAAGCCCACGATCTCGGAGGCCGTCTCCTCCTCGTACCCGACCGCCTTCCTATAGCCGTCGAGGTCGAAGTAGACGCCCGGCATGCCCATGACGTCCTTGGGCATCGAGCGATAATCGAGTCCGGCCTTCACCTCCAGGTAGCGGTCCACGAACTCGCCCTGCCGGTTCGGAAGCAGGAAGACGTAGCGCGAACCGATCATCATCGACTTTTCCTCCTCGTACTCGTACCAGCTGGCCGCGCAGGCCTCGGAATCCCCCGCGCGCAGCGGTTCGCCCTTCGCGTAGTAGAGATCGGTGAAGTCGCTCGAGAAATCCTCCATGTCCATCGCGAAGCCCTGGATGCCCCGCTCCTCGTCGCCCTCCCCGTAGCAGAGGCCCGAGAAGAGGATCCGCTCCCGCGCGCCCGTGACGCGGGGGAGCCCCGCGAGGAAGGCCTTCACGGAGGAGACTTCCTCCGCGTCGAGCATCTCGGCGGGCTCGTAGCCGTAATAGCCGAAGGTGTTCTTAGTCTCGATGCCGGCGTCGAGGATCCTGAAGTGGCCGATCATGGAGCGCCCGAACATGTCCGACTGCTTCCTCGCGACGTCCTCGACGAGGTTCTCCGACACGAAGGCGAGAAAGGCCCCGAGGGCGGATATCATGAGGATTATCCTGGTCCGCCAGCCGTGCCGGCCCAGGTTCTTGAGGCAGAGGGAAAGGCGCTCCATCAGGCGGCCTCGATCCGGCCGTCGCGGAGCCTCACGACCCTCTTGGCGCGCTCCATGATGGACGGATCGTGCGAGGAGAAGATGAATGTCGTGCCCCGGCTCGCGTTGATGTCCTCCATCAGCGAAAGGACCCCTTCGCCGGTCGCGGAGTCGAGGTTCGCCGTGGGCTCGTCCGCCAGCACGATCCGCGGCCGCGTGACCAGGGCGCGCGCGATCGCGACGCGCTGCCTCTGGCCGCCCGAAAGCTCGGCGGGCTTGCGCTTGAGGTGCTTCTCGAGCCCCACGGCGCCCGCGAGGTCCATGACCCGCTCGTGCTTTTCGTCCTTATGGAGCTCGCGGTGGAGGATGAGCGGGAGCCTGATGTTCTCGTAGACGCTTAAGACCGGGAGGAGGTTGAAGGTCTGGAAGATGAAGCCGAGGGTGCGCGAGCGGTACCGCGTCGCGTCCCGGTCCGCGAGGGCCTGGACGTCGGAGCCCGCGACGTTGACCGTCCCCGCGCTCGGCTCGTCCACGAGGCCGATCATGTTGAGGAGCGTCGTCTTGCCCGAGCCCGAAGGCCCCGCGACGCAGAGGAATGATCCTCCCTCGATGTCGAGGTCCACTTCCTTGAGCGCGTGCACGGTCGTGGCGCCGAGCCTATACGACTTGCTTAAGCCCCGTATGCGTATCCCGTTCGCGGTCCTGTCCGCCGTTCCGTCCATGTTCCCTCCTCGGGTCCTGAGGAGCCGGTACGGTATGCGCGCGAGGCCGATGGGTATGGGAGCGGATTAGGATAGGATGTCGGGAATGATCGCATGCGACGCTCCATACGCTCGCCTCTCGGATCAGCCGAAGGACGGGCCGGAATATCTCCGCGAGCGTCCCCGGGCGATCGGGCCGGCATGCGCCGTCCCCGCCCCGTACCAGCCTGATCAGGCAGCTATGATGGCTTAATCTATAGAATATCCGTACGCGTGGTCAACCAGTTTCCCGCGATGGCGGGCTTCGAACACGAAAAAGGCCTTCCAGCGGACCGGAAGGCCTTCCATGGGCGATACGAAGTCCGCCCAATAAAAAAACCCTGCCATAAGCAGGGTTTTTATTGGGCGATACAAGAGTCGAACTTGTGACCCCCAGCGTGTCATACTGGTGCTCTAACCAACTGAGCTAACCGCCCGAAAAATGCCCTAAATGAATAGCCCGGATATCCCGCCCCTGTCAATACCCGTTCTACGTAGAAATCGGGCCGATATCCGCCGTAGGATTCACCGTACGGGCCGATATCCGCGTCGCTCGGTCGCCTCGGCGCTATTTCGTGATGACGGAGTGGATGCGCTCGAGGACCTTCTTGCGGTCGAGGGGCTTCACGATGTAGCTCTTGGCTCCGGTGACGAGGGCCTTCTTCACGAGGTCTTCCTTGCCCAGGGCGGAGATCATGACCACGCGGGCGTTCTTGTCGAACTCCATGATCTTCTCGAGCGCGGTGATCCCGTCCATGTTGGGCATGGTGATGTCCATGGTGACGAGGTCGAGGCGGGGATAGTGCTCCTTGTACATCTCCACGCCCTGCACGCCGTCGGCGGCGGTGCCGACGACCTCGTAACCCTCGGAATTCAGGATCTGGCTGAGCTGCTTGGCGATGAATATCGAATCGTCCACGAGGAGGACGCGGTAGGACGATCCGTCGGGCTTGTGGCCGTCGGGCGTCCTCTCATTGATCGACGGAAAATCAGACTTTGCTTGCATTATCCTCTTCTCCTCACATCCTCTCGCGGATGGCCACGTTTATCTCTATCTTGCCCTGGGGCAATTCCATGGGAACGATGAGGGCCTCGACGTCCTGGTCGGAGACCTCCATGTTGTCCCCCGTGAAAATAGCCGGGGGCGTGAGGTCGAACCGGAATCCGAGGTCGTGCAGCTTGGTGACCGCCTGGGCGGTGATCATGTTGGCGAGCTCGGTGATGGTGGCCTTGGCCAGGTCGTCCAGCTCCGCGATCTTCTCGCCGTTCATCGCCGTGGCGATCTCGAGGGCCGTGGATTTGCCCATGTCGAAGAGCACGCGCCCCTCGACGTCGCCCGCGAGGCCGACGATGGCGGCGACGCCCATGACGGGCATCGACGTCGACTTCAGGTAGATCTCGCCGCGCTTGACCTCGACGGAAAGGACTTCCTTGAGGACGGTGAAAGCTGCCTCCACGAACGGATTGATGTACTCGACCCTCATATTCCTCCCCGCATCATATCACCTGGCCGGAATGCCTTCAATCCTTTTTCCCGAACGAGGCCATCCCGGGCCCCTCGACGGCCTTCCAGCCCTCGAGGGCCGCGAGCGTCTCGTTGGCGCCGACGAAAACGCGCCCGCCGGCCTTGAGCTTCTCCGCGAAGTCTCCGAGCACGCGGGCCTGCTCTTCCGCCGACATGAACGAGAGCATGTCCCTGCAGACGATGAGATCCACCTCGGGAACCGGGTTCCCGTTGAGTATGTCGTGGTATTCGAAAGAGACCGAATCGCGTATCGCCGCGTTGAACGCGTATCCGCCCTTGCCGCCGGCCAGGTACGGCTGGTAGGGCGCGGGCAGGTCGTTCGATTCCAGCGAGAGGTTGGGCGCCACGGAGATGCTGAGGAGGTCGGCGTCGTTCGCCCAGATCCTGATGCGGGCGTCGGGATACCGCGTCCTCAGCGCCACCGCGAGGGAGTAGGACTCGTGCCCGCGGCCGCAGCCCGGGTTCCAGGCGGAGACGGTCTTGCCCGGGAAGTCCGGAAGGGCCGCGATGAAGGCCTTGAGGAGCTCCTCGGACCAGAAATCGCCCGTGTCCGGCGAGTAGAAGCCCTCGAGGAAGGCGTCGGCGTCCTCGACGGACTCGAGCTGGGCCGCCTTGCCCTTGCGTTCCGCCTTCCATGCGGGGAATCGGGACTTCACCCAGCCCTCGTTGAGCGGCGTGGCGGCGAAACGCTTGAAGGTGAAAAGGGTCTCCTTGACGAATTCCAGCTCGAGGGCGTCCGAGCCGCCCTTTCCGGAGGCGCGGGCGGCCGCCGAGGCCGCGTGGGCGGGAGAATCCGACGAGGCCGCGCCCGTGATGACGACGCGCCTGTCCGACCCCTTCGCTTCCTCCGAAGACGCGTCCCGCGGCGCGAAGACCTTCGCGATGTCGAGGATGACGTAGAGCTTTCCCTGGTTCTCCACGACGCCGCGGATGTACTTCACGTTGATGTCGCCGAAGATGGGATGCGGCGGCTGGATGGTATCGCTCGAGACGCCCACGACCTTGTCGATGGAATCGACGATGATGCCGAAGACGTGGTCGGCGATCTGCAGGATGAGGAGGTCCTCGAGGACCTCGTCCGCCTTCCGCTCGGCGGGCAGGTGGAACATGGTCCGGAGGTCGATGATCGATATGATCTCGCCGCGGAGGTTGTATACCCCGCGGACGTAGGGCGCCGTGTTGGGGACGTAGGTGAAGCGGTTCGCCTTGGCGATCTCCTTCACCCCCATGATGTCGATCCCGTAGTCCTTCCCCGCGAGGGAGAAGGTCACCATCTTGAAGTCGACCTTGGCGAGGCGGTCCTTCTTCTCCTTCTCTTCCTTCATGCGCTCGTCCCGCTCGCGCTCGAGGTCCTTCGTTTCCATTCCGCCCCGATCCCCCTCCGTCCTCATCCGCGCGCCGCTCATCTGGACTCCGCCTCTCGCCTCACGCGCTCCTCCATCTCCTTGCGGAGACCGAGGTCCAGGAGCTGGCTGACGTCGATGATGAGCGACACGGACCCGTCGCCCAGGATCGACGCCCCCGCTATGCCGGGAGAGGCCGTGTAGCTGTCCCTGAGGGGCTTGATCACCACGTCCTCCTCCCCGATGAGGGAGTCGACCATGAGGCCCATCTTCTTCTCGGCGGTGCCGACGATCACCACGAAGGAGTACTCGCGCTTCTCGTCCGAGGGGATCCTGAAGAGCCTGTCCAGCCGGAGGAGGGATATCACCTCCGAGCGGACGTTGATGACCTCGTAGTTGTCGATCATCTTGATCTCGTCGGCCTTGATCCGGTGGCTCTCGAGGACGGACGTGATGGGGATGGAGTAGATCTCCTTCTGCACCTTCACGAGGAGACCCTGGATGATGGCGAGGGTGAGCGGCAGCTTGATGATGAAGCGCGTGCCCTTGCCGCGCTGGCTCTGCCCGGTCACCTTGCCGTTGAGCTTCTCGATCTGGGTCCGCACGACGTCCAATCCGACCCCGCGCCCCGAGATGTTCGTGACCTTGTCGGCCGTGGAGAAGCCCGCCTCGAAGATGAGGGAGAAGGCCTCGACGTCCGTGAGCATCTTGGAGGGATGTATCAGCCCGCGCTCGGCGGCCTTCCTCCTCACGCCCTCCACGTCGATGCCCTTCCCGTCGTCCGCGATCTCGATGACGATCATGTTGCCCTCGTTGGAGGCCTTGAGGAGGACGGTCCCGTCCTCGGGCTTCCCGGCGGCGGCGCGTTCGGCGGGCCCCTCGATGCCGTGGTCGATGGCGTTGCGGACCGAGTGCATGAGGGGGTCGAGGAGGTCCTCGATCACGGACTTGTCCAGCTCGGTGTCCTCGCCCTCGATGACGAGGTTCACCTTCTTCCCGAGGTTCTTCGAGAGGTCGCGCACGAGGCGCGGGAAGCGCGAGAATATCTGGCTGATGGGGACCATGCGGATCCTCATCACGCCCTCCTGGAGCTCGCCGGTGATGCGGCCCAGGTTCTGCGCCGTCGTCCGGTACTTGGCGACCGCCGTCTTGAAGGTCGCCTCGAAGGCGTCGAAGGCCCCGAAGGAGTCCTTGGATCCGTCCGCGATCTCCTTCCTCATGTCCTTGACCGACTTGCCGGCCTGGATGTCCGCGAGCCGGGCGGGGAGGGAATCGAAGAGCGTCTTGAGCCCGTCGCGGAAGACCGCCTGGGCCGACTGGAATTCGGAAAGGAGATCGCCCAGCTGGGAGGAGATCTGGTTGAAGGTCGCCTTTGTGATGACCGTCTCCGAGACGAGGTTGAGGAGGTTGTCGATCCTGCGCGAGTCGACGCGGAGGATGGCGCCCGCCTGCTGGGCCGCCTTCTTGGCGTCCTCGTGGCTCGCGTCTTCGGCCTCGGCCTCCTCGGCCTTGGCGGCGGCGAGGTCCTCGGCGACGCTTCCGGCCGCTGGAGCGGCGGACGGGGAAGCGGGCTTCGCGGCGGCCGGCGCGGAGGCTTCGGACGGGGCGTCGCGGGATTCCGGGCGCGGCGCGGGCTTAGCCTGGGCCTGCGAACCCAGGTCCTCTATATCGACGCCCGTCACGACCTCCGGGATCTCGAGCTGCCTCAGGATGTCCTCACGCGGCCGCTCGGAACCGAGGTAGTAGTCGACCACGGGGAAGAAGTCGTCCCCGTAGAGCGCCTCGAAGTCGGGATAGGTCCTGAGGATCTTGCCGACGTCCTTGAGGGCGGCGAAGGCCTGGATTCCGCCCACGGTCTTCATCACGTTGCCCTCGTCGAAGCTCACCCTGACGCGGTACACCGTGACGCCGTGCCCGGCGGCCTCGTACAATTCCAGGAGTTCGTACTCGGTGAGCGCCGCGGGGCGTTCTCCCTTGGCTGCCTTCCCCGCCTTCGGGGCTTGCGCCTTCGCTTTCGGCTGGGCCTGGGCCGCCGCCGGAGCCCGCGCTTCCTTGGCGGGCGCCTTGCCGGCGGCGCGCGCCCGCTTGGATCCGCCATCGGGGATGTAACCGGAGAGCTTCGCCTCGAGCCCGGAAACGTCCTTCTTGTAGGCCTTGCCCGTCGCCCTGGACGCGAGCATCGCCTTGATGACGTCCACCGCCTCGAGGAGCGAATCGACGATATCGCCGTCGATGGCGAGAGAACCGCCGCGGACGGCGTCCAGGAGGTCCTCGACCGTGTGGGTGAACTCCGATAGCTCGGACATCCTCACCGTCGCGGCGCCGCCCTTCAGGGTATGGGCCGCCCGGAAAATCTCGTCGACGGCGTCCTTGTTCCCCGGATCGTTCTCGAGGGCCAGGATGTTCCGTTCGAGGACGTCGACCTGGGTCTGGGCCTCGGAAAAGAAATCCTTGAGGAGCTCTTCGTTGTCGGGATCGAGGTAATCGCTCATGATCACACTAATACTAACCGTAACCGAAGGGAAGTCAAGGGCGAGCGGGGCGGCGCGAGCGCCCCGGTCCTTTGTAATATACCCGGGATTATGGTAGAATTCCCGTGGGGAGGTCCCCTCGGGGACCCTCCGGAGAGGGGTTGCCGATGAAAAGAGCCTTAGGCGTGGCGGCTTTCTGCCTGGCGTTCGCCCCTGCGACGGCGGTGGACGTCGGCGCGGACTTCGTCATGACCAACTTCGGCTTCCCCTGGGCCCAGGAATCGCCCGTCGCGGACGGCCAGGTCCCCGATCCGCTCGATTTCCTCTACGGAGGCGGGGGGCGCGTGAGCCAGCGGCTCTCCGACGTCCTGACCATATCCACGTCCTACCGGCTCGATCCCCTGAGCCGCTCCTGGCTCGGCGCCCGGGCGGAGTACTCCGCCGGGGTCGTCCAGCTCGGCCTCGGAACCCAGTTCGGCCTATTCAACAACCTCGACCGCCCGCTCACCGCGGGGCTCTCGAGCTCCATCGAGATCGAGCTGCCCGGCATCATCTTCGCCTCGGTCGCCTACGCGTCCTCGCTGGGCCAGTCCCTCGTCGCGGTGGGCGACAACAGCCAGGAGCGGAACGAAGTGAGCCTCGGGTGGTACGTCCGCAACGCCATCTGCACCGCCTCGATCGTGACGGAGGAGTACCAGGAGCGGATCGGCGCGGACCTCGCGACCACGGACACGCTCGTCGACTACCAGTTCCTCGTCGACGTATTCAAGAAGAACCAGCCTTACAACGTGCTCCTCTCGCTGGGCTACCGCACCGTGTCGCGCGAGTACGCGTCCGCGGGCCTCGCGGTCAAGGACTCCCTCGGCGCCTTCGTGCTCGGAACGGGCTTCAAGCTCAGGCCCGCTCCATGGATCGAGATCTCCGCCATGCTGGACAGCGGGCTCTACGCCTTCGGCTTCGACGACCTCCTGGGACAGAGCCCGTCGCGCTCATCCTATTTCTTCAAGGCCAAGGCCGGCGTCACCCTGAGGACGGAGGAATTCCGGCCTCGGGGCAAGCCCCTCCCCAAGGTCGAGAAGCCCGAGGAAGGCGATGCCGCGGAAGGAGCCGGAACGGAAGAAGGGAAGGACGCGAAGGAAACGGGGAAACCCTGAGCCGCACACGATTCGAACGTGTGACCCACGCCTTAAAAGGGCGTTGCTCTACCTACTGAGCTAGCGGCCCGCGCTAGAGCGCGGAATACAGTAGCCTTTCGCGCGGCGGCGAGTCAAGCGAGCCCGGCGTCCCGTCGCCGCCCACCGCGAGGAGCGGCGACGATCAGAACAGCTTGAAGCTCAGGTCGATGGTGAGGTTGTAGACCGGCCTCGATCCGGGTTCACGTCCGAGCTCCCTCCCGAACATCGCGACGTCGAGGTTGAAGATCGTGAGATCGAGCCCGAAGCCCGCGGCCAGGAGCCCCTCGCCGATGCCCGCGCGCACGTGCAGGATGTCATGGAAGGTGACCTCCGCGCCGACGGAAGCGAGGAGGATGGCGTTCGGGGGCAGCGCGTCGAAGAGGGAGAGGATGCTCGAGTAGTCCGCCATGATACGGAGGCCGGAGACGTAGCGGTCCAGGATCCCGAGGGGCGGATTGACGAGGAATCCCACGGAAATGTCGTCCGGCAGGATGTCGCTCGTCGTCCCCGAGGGGGCGGCGAAGGGCTTGGCGAGGAAGCCGCTCAGCGAGGGGGCGAGGCCCGCCCAGGCGATTCCGAAGGCGTCCGTTCCCGCGACCCCCATGGCGAAACGCCCGTCCCAGGCGGTGAACCGCACGCCCGCATCCAACGAGAATCCCGATATGACCGCGAGCGGTACCGTGTCGGCGAGGCTGCCCGCGTCCTGGATGATGTCCGAGAGCCCGAGGATGTCCGTCTCCACGAAGATGGCCCGCGAAGTGAATCCCTTGGCGGCCGCGCCGAAGCCGAGCTCCATCCCGCGGCCGAGCTTGAACGCGTGCCCGTAGCCGACCGACAGGTAGATGTCCTCGATGGCGGCGACGTCGATGCTCGCGAGGGACGAGGCGTCGACGATCGTGCGCGTCCGGTTGAAGAGCCCGACGCCGAAGCCCTTGGAGACGAACACGGCGCTCACGGGACCCACCAGGTCCGCCGCCGCGTAGAGGCGTCCCGAGGAATCGAAGAGCGAGCTCAGGCCCGAGAGGACGTTCGCCGTCCCGCCCTCGATGGCCATGCCCGCGACCTCGAAGATGGGGCCGGAGAGCCCGAGGCAGGCGCGCGACAGCGTGAGCCCGGTCGCGACCGAGCCGAGGCCCGCGGGATTGAGGAGGAGGACGCTCTCGTCGTCGGCGAGCGCGACGTGCTTGCCGCCCAAGGCGGCGGAACGGGCGTCGAGGACGTGCCAGGGCACGATGTCCTGGGCCTGAAGCGCGGAAACGGCGAGGGCGGCGATGCACAAGGCGAGGAAGGGGGATCTGCGCATGGCTCAGACTCCGGAGCCGGATTCGAGGACCGCGACGAGTCCCTCGGCGTAATCGGGAAGGTCCGTTATGCCCGTCATGAGGTCGTCATAGAGCGCGACGGCCGCGGGGTCGGGCGTGCCGCCGTCCTGGGCCGCGTCCATGAGGACGGCCATGGCCGCGACGAATACGACGCCGTCGTCGGCGACGCCGGGGTTGGCCGCGAGGAGGGCGAAGGCGGCCATGTCCTCGTCGCTCAGGTCGACTCCGAGGATGATGTCCAGGATGGCCTCCTCGAGCTCGGGCGTGAGATCGTCGGGATTCTCGGGCACGAGGGCGAGGATTTCGGAAACAGCGGCGCTGACGCCGGAATCGACGATCGCCACTTCCGCGGCGGCGGCGATGGCGGCCTCCTCCTCCGCGGCGCTCAGCGTTCCCGAATCGATGTCCTCGAGGAGCATGTCCAGGACCACGGGAGCGAGCTCCTGGTCGCCTTCATCGATGACGACTTCGGCCACGTCGAGGGTGTCCTCGAAGCCCATGTCAGGATCCAAGCGGGGGTCGCGGGCGAGGCCCTTCGCGAGCGGGAAGGTGAAGACTTGCTGGCAGGAAGCGAGGGCGAGGAGGGCGGCCAGGATCGCGCAAGCTGAAGCGGCCTTCAAGAGTCTTCGCATCGTCGACCCCTTTCCGGGCCGCTCTGATCGGCCCCTTCTACGATTATACACCAGGGGGGGCATAATTTACAGCGCGGATCCGGCCGCGGCTTCGCCAGAGCGCGCGGCCCCGGGATCAGGTACCGGCCCGGTTCCGGCGGCGGCCTCGCCCTCGGCGTCGTAGGAGGGATCCCCGCTCGGGCGCAGCCGGATCCTGATGCCCTTTCCCGCGGATCCGCTCAGGGGAAGCCCGGCGGCGAGAGAGACCCGGAGGGCGTTCTCGGTGAAGGCCTCGGCGCGGTCCTCCCCCGCCCCTCCCGGCCGCTCGATCACGGCGTCGACTTCCCGCCCTATCCACCTCCCGGCGTAGGCCGCCTTGCCCTCGCGGGCGAGACGGGAGAGCTCCGCCGCCCGCTCGACCGCGACGCGCTCGGGGACGAGGGGGCGCATGCGGACGGCCGCGGTGCCGGGTCGAGGGGAGAAGACGAAGACGTGGATCCAGGCGGGCGAGACGGCGCGCGCGAAAGCGAGGCTCTCGCCGAACTCGGCGTCGGTCTCCCCGGGAAAGCCGGTCATCATGTCGAGGGAGATGAAGGGATCGCCTTTCGCGCGCTGAAGCCCCGCCACGGCGCGGAGGATGGCCTCCGCGTCCGGGGAACGGCCCATGCGCGCGAGGACGGCCGGGGAGCCCGACTGGACGGGCAGGTGGAAGAAGGGCCGCACGCGCGGCGACGAGGCGGCCTCGATGAAATCCGCGTCGATCCCCTCGGGCTCGAACGAGGAGATCCTGAACGATACCCCCTCGGTCTCCGCGACGAGGCGCCTGAGGAGGCCGGAGAAGCCGCCCTCGCATCCCGAATAGCGCGAGAGGTTCACGCCCGTGAGGACGATCTCGGCCCTGCCGCCCTCCGCCGCCTTCCGCGCGCGCCTCACCGCCTCGTCGGCGTCCAGGGAGACGGGGCGGCCGCGCGCGATGCGGACGCGGCAGTAGGCGCAGGCGCGGTCGCATCCGTCCTCCACCTTGAGGAGGGACCTCGCGCGGTGCGGGGCCTCGCCCTTCCCGAGGGCGAAGGGATCGGCGTCGGCCGATGCGAGCGAGGCGAGCGCGGCGGCGGCGGCGGCTAGGGGATCGCCCCCGGGCCCGAGCTCCGAGGCGAAGGCCTCGGGGAATCGCTCGAGGACGCCCTTCCTCGATCCGGGCACGACGAGGATGCGTTCGCCGAGCGACGCGATCTCGTCGCTCCCGAGCTCGGCGTAGCAACCGGTGACGATCACGACGGCGCGCGGGTTTCCGCGCAGCGCGAGCCTGAGGATGCGGCGCGCCTTCTGCTCCGCTTTTGAGGTGACGGTGCAGGTGTTGACCACGAGGAGGTCGGGGCCGGGAAGGGAACCGCCATCGCCCGCCTCGTCATCGTCGCCGGGCGGGAGGACGCGGAAGCCCGCGTCCTCGAAGGCGCGCGCGGCTGAATCGCTCTCCCCCTGGTTGAGGCGGCACCCGAAGGTCTTGAATCCGACGGAGAGCATCAGCCTCCCAGGAGGCGCTGGACCCGCTCCCGGCCCAGCGCGGCGTCCTTGAGCCCGGGATTGAGCTGGAGGGAGCGGGCGTAGGCCTCGAGCGCGTTCCGGTAGTCGCTCGCGCGCTCCCGCGCGTAGCCGAGCCTGAACCACGCGTAGGCGTCCGCCGGCATGAAGTTCACGGCCGTGGTGAAGCTGATGTCCGCGTGGCCGTAGCGGCCGAGGCGGAGGTAGAGCTCGCCCATGAGGAAATAGATGGGGCCGGCCTGCGTTCCCTCGGGCAGGAGGGAGACGTAGTCCTGGAAGTAGCGGAGCGATTCCTCGTTGCGCCCGAGGTTGAAGGTGGCGCGCCCGAGGATCTCGATGAGGCGATGGTCGTAGCGGTGCCCGTTCAGCGCCTTGGCGGCGTAGGACCGGGCGCTCTCCCAGTTCTGCTTCTTGAGATAAGACCAGCAGAGCACGAGGTAGCCCTCGACGGACTGCGGATCCTTCTCCACCGCCGACAGCGAGAGGGCGATGGCGTCGTCGTAGCGTCCTTCCTGGTAGGCCGTCTGGGCGTCGACCGCCTGGGCCGCGGCCGGTCCCGCCGCGAGGACGAGGGAAAGGAGGAGCACGGCCCTCGCCGACTCAGGGCCTCGGAGCATCGTCGCCCTTCTTGGCGGTGGTGGTGCAGATGCCGGAGATCCTGCAGCCCGTCTCCATGGTGACCTCGGGGGCGGTGACGTCGCCGTCGAGGACGCTAGTGGCCGAGAGCTCCACGCGGTTCTTGGCCACGATGTTGCCGCGGACCGTGCCGCGCACCGAGACGTTGACGGCCTCGATGTCCGCCTCGACGAAGGCCTTCTCGTCCACGTAGAAGTCGCTCTTGCTCACCACACGTCCGGACAGCCGCCCCTTCACGAGGAGGGGCTTGTCGAATTCCAGCCTGCCCTCGAAGGAAACGTCCGGAGCGAGGACGGTGTCGATGACGTCCTCATCGACGGGATTCACGTGAACATCGGTCATGCGGGGATGATATCCAGAAAAACGGCGGTTATCAAGGTTCGAGGGCCGCCGGTCGGCGCGGAGGCGCTATCCGGCCAGGCGCCCTATTGGCCCGCGACGCCCTCGAGGGCGACCTGGCGCTTGGCCACGCCCGCGTCGGCGGGAGAGACGCTCTGCGCCTGGCGGAGGTAGAAGCGCGCTTTCTTGTAGTCGCGCTGCGCGAAGGAGACGTCGAACATGGCGAGGAGGGCGTCGATGTTGGCCGGGTCCTCGAGGAGGCTGGAGCGGAGGTCGCTGAGCGCCGCCTCGCCGTCCTTCTGCAGGCGCGAGCGGTAATAGAGGAATATGGAGCGGGCCTTGGGCGAGGACTTCCCCGCGAGCCGCTCGTTGATGCGCGCGAGCGCGGCCTGCGAGTTTCCGGCGTCCACGAGGGCGCGCACGTACGCGGCGGCGGCCTCGTCGCTCGCGGGCTCCGCCGCCATCCACTTCTCGGACCACTTGAGGGCGAGGTCGGGCTTCCTGGCGCCGAGGGCGGCCTTCACCATGAGCGGCCAGTCCTCGAAGCCCGGGTCCGCCCTGAGTATCTCCTGGAGCAGGGAGTACGCGCGCGTCCCCGCGCCCGAGTCCGCCGCCTCCGAACAGAGGAGCGAGAGGGCCTCGAGATTCCGCGCGTCGAGGGCGAGCACGGCCTCGAGCGCCTCCACGGCGGCGCGCCGCCGGACGGAACCGGGAGCCTCGGTCTCGAGGAGGATCTTCGCCTTCGAGAGGAGGAACCGCGGATCCTCGGGGTAAATCGCGAGCGCGGACTCGGCGAGCGAGAGCGCCTGCGCGGGGGCCTTGCGTTCCTTCCATTCGTGGAGGACGCGCAGGTGGAGGTAGAGCGGGTCGCGCGGATGCTTGGTGGCGTACGCGTCGAGGAGGGGGCCCGCCTGCCCGTACGCCCCGCCCGCGACGAGGATGTGAGCGCGCATGATGAGGAACTCGTCCTCGGTGGGATTCGCCCGGAGGAGCTCCTGGACGATGGGGGAGGCGCTCAGGTAGCGGCCGAGCGCGTAGTACGAGCGGGCCAGGTAGCGCGCGGCCTCGCGGTCCTCGGGATGCGCCTCGCGCACGGGCTCGAGCTCCGCCGCCGCCTCGGCGTGCTTGCCGAGCGCGTAGAGGCAGCGCGCCCGCGCGACGCGCGCGGGATAGAAGGACGCGTCCATGGCGACGGCCTCGTCGTAGCGGGCCCTGGCGGCCTTGGCGTCGCCCGAGGCCTCGGCGCTCCTCCCGCGGAGATAGGGAGCGAGGAGGGTCCTATAGCCCGAGGATTCCAGGCGGCCGAGCTCCGCGAGGGCCCTGGCCTTGATCGCCTCGCTCGGCTTCGAGAGGAGGACGAGCGTCGAGAGGAGGACGCCGAAGTCGCCGCCTCCCGAACGGGCGGGATCGTCCGCGAACCGGCCGGCAGCCGCGTCCTCGATGGCGCGGACGAGGGGATTGAGGGAGGGCGGATCGGGAATGCCCATGTCCTCCGGAACCGCGCCGTAGACGAGGGCGTAGACGCGCTCGATCGCGTAGAGCATGGCCCGGCCCAGCTCGCTGCCCTCGACGCGACGCTCGGCGATGAGCGAGCGGGCCCGCGCGAGGGATTCGGGCGAGGCCCAGGCGATGTCGCGCTCGAGGGTGGCCGAGAGCGACCCGGAGGGCTGGCCCGCGGGAACGGGGGCGGGGGCGGCCGACGGGGCGGGCGAAGGGGACTCCGGCCGAGAAGTCTCCGCGGGAGCCGGGGGCGGAGAGGAGACGCAGGACGAGGCGGCGAGGAGGATCGCGGCGCCGGCCCCGGAGAGGACCGACCGGAGCCTCATTCCCCTTCTCCGGCCGCGTTCCCGCGCTTCGAGAACCGGATGCGGTTTCCCACGTAGAGCGAGACGAGGATGACGCCCGCCCCGATGATGAGGACGGGCCAGGCGGATTTCACGAAGCTCGAGAAGCTCATGCCGACGAGGCGGAGGCTGAAGGGCAGGAACGAAAGGCCGAGCATGACGAAGGCGCCCGCGGGCATGAGGAAGGCCGCCTTCGCCCGGCGCGTCTTCACGAAGCCCGACGAACCGATGGCGACGCCGACGAAGACCATGAAGAAGGGCCAGATCCTCGCGATCCCCGTCGCCGGGGAAGCCGCGCGGATGATGAAGGCGAACACCGAGGACTGTATCAGGAGGAAGGAGGCGAAGAGCCAGAACGAATGCCCCGGGCGCCAGATGCCGAAGAGGGCGAGGACGATCCCCGCGATCGCGCAGGAAGTGATCACCGCGGACTCGCCGGGACCCAGGATGCGCGCCGTCACCGCGATGAGGCCGGCCCCCGCGCAGAGGAGGACGAGCCCGGCGATGAGGATGAGGTGCTGGCGCGTCGCGTTTCCGGGAAATACCTGCATATCATAATGATACTACGGGCGCCCGAGCTTGCCAATGCTTCCGCGGCCGTGGTAGAGTCCGGCATGCGCCTGGTTGCGACGGCCGCGGCGGCGGCGCTCTGCCTCGCCATCGCGGGCTGCGCCGGCCCCGATCCCTACCTCGCGGCGGGGAACCGCGCCGAGCGCGAGCGCGCGGCGGAGCTCCTCTCGCTCCTGGAGCGGGACGGCGGCTCCGAGGAATCGCGCTTCGCGGTCGTGCAGCGCCTCGCCGGCGACTACATGAACCGGCGCGAGTACGGCAAGCTCGTCAATTTCGTCACCGCCCGCGTCCGCGAGCGCCCCGACGACCCCTACGCCGCCTACTACCTCTTCCTCGCCGCCTACGCCTACGTCGCCCTCGATTCCCGGCCGATGGCCTCCCTCTATTTCCACAGGATAGTCCGGAACTATCCGGACCTCTCCGTCCGCGGGAAGTCCATCCACCTCGCCTGCCTCCAGGAGCTCATCTCGACGGAAACCGATCCCTCGCGGCGCGCTTCCTATTACCGCGAGCTCCTCGCGCGTTTTCAGGGCGCGGTCGACCAGGGAGCCGTGAGTTTCATGCTCGGCCAGGCCTACGAGGACCTCGGCGACTGGGACATGGCAATCCAGACTTACAAGGCCGTCATCCCCTTCCCCGGCACCCTCATCCCGGGCTTCCCGGGCGCCTACCAGTACGCGTGCAAGGCCGTTGACTTCGCCAATTCATCGAAGGACTGGACCTTCGAGAGCCTCGACGCGCTGGTCGCGGCGGTGCGGAAGGCGATAGCCGCCCATGACGCCTGGCAGCTCGAGCGGATCGAGGCGAAGGTGAATTTCTTCACCATGTCCTGGGTCCAGGAGGAGTCCGACGAGAACAGCCAGGTGAAATTCGACCTCCGCGCCTTCATGGGCAACGGGGCGATCCAGTGCGCGAGCGAGCTCGATCCGGCGTCCAACTCCCGCGAGGCCTTCCTCAGGACCACGGGATGGACCGACCGGATACAGGTCTGGTACCTCTATTTCCGCAAGATCGACTTCCCCGCCAATCCAGAGATCCATGGCCGCTGGGAATGGGCCGGAATCTACCTCGGGGACAAGCTCAGGTGACCGCGAGGGGCCTGATCGCGGCGATCCTCCTCGCGGCCGCGCTGGCGGCGGGCGCGGAGCCGGGAGATGCCTCTCCCGGGCCCCGTCCCTCGCCCGCGGCGGGGGAATCCCTCGCCCTGGCGGGCATTCCTCAAGCCGAAGCGATCTCCGCAGACGATCCGGACGCGATCCCGAGTCCCGCTCCCGCGCCGAGCCCCGCGCCATCGCCGAGCCCGCGCCCCTTCAGGCGCGCCCGTTCGCTGGCGCCCGACGCGGGGTACCGCGCACCCGCCGCGGCTTACCGTGAATCCGACGGGTC
>CAYNQK010000036.1:0-25834 GCA_964399285.1 uncultured Spirochaetales bacterium
CGATCTCCGGCTTGACAGGCCAGCGCGATAAACCAGCTTCGCTACGCCCCCGTTTATGCGTTGGGACTATATCGGATAGTCCGCGGGCGTGTCAAGCGGCCGTCTTTTTCGGTTTTTTCTCCCGACGGCGGCTCAAGGATAGCATGGAAAATCGACGGGAGAGCGTAAAAGCGGAATACCCGAGGATCCAGAGGAGCACGATGAAGGATAGGGGCTGGCGGATGAGCAATGAAGCGGCCGCGAAGGGCGCGACCCAGCGGGGGATAGGACCGGAGGAACCGAGGGATGCGAGGAGGGACGCCGTCCCGGCGATGTCGGCGAGGGCGCAGAACGCGGCGTTCCAGGCCATGGCTCGGTGCGCGATCCTCGGGAAGGACCCGGCCCCGGGCTTCCGGGCCCAGGAACAGAGCAGCGCGAAGGAGCCGACGCCGAAGGCCGCGACGGAGAGGATCTCGAGGATGAAGACCCATGCGAGGGCTCCGCCCGCGGACCGAACCCGGAAAGCCTCGAAATATGCCGAGAGCGCGCGGGAATCGCCTGACGCGAGAACGTCGATCCATTCCTGCATGGCCATCCCGGCCGAAGCGGCCACGAAGAAGATCGCGGAATACAGGAGGACGAAGACCGAAAGGCCCCCGATCGAGAGGGCGCGGAGGAGTACGTCGCCCGAGTCCGATCGATCCATAGCGCCCTTCCTTTCCCCGCGCGCTGAGAACGCTAGAATTTCAATTCCGTTCCCGCGCCGAGGGAGACGGTTATGGAGTCGTCCCAGGATACCCGCGCGGTGGCGGTGAATGCGCAGCCCGGATAGGCCTTGTACGCGACGGAGAGGGCGGCCGCTCCGGGGTTTTCCTCGGCATCGCTCGCGGAGAATGATTGGAGGAGAACGGCGCTCAGTGAGAAGAAATCCGAGGGCGACCAGGAGGCCATGAGGAAGGCGTTGTGGGCCAGGGGGAAGGCGGCGAGGGCGTCGGACGCGGGGGCGGGATCGGCGTAGCCGGAGCCGGTCGACTTGCCGTTGAAATAATACTCGCCGCGGAGGAGCCATTCGTCCCAGGAGTATTGCGCGCCGCCTTGCGCGCGAATTCGCGGCCCGCCGTCGGGGGCGTCTCCGCCGGGGAGTGAGAGCGCGGCCTCGGCGGAGAGGCCTATGCCGACATTGGCGAGGAATTCCCCGGTGATGAGCCATTCGTCGGCGGCGGCGCGGTTACCCCCCCCGAGCGCCGCGTCGAATTTCCCGATGGAGGCCGAACCGCGCGCGAGGTAGGTCCCGAGATCGAGCTCGCGTCCGGGGGCGGCCACCGCGTCGAGGGCGGCGAGGTCGCCCAGGGGGACGGAGAGGCGCGCGGCGTCGACTCCCGAGCGCGTGGTCTCGACGCCCATGAGGGCGGGTTTCCCGAAGAGGTCGGCCGGGCTGAAGAGCGCGCCCTTCCCGAAGTTCACGATCTGCCTCCCCAGGGTCAGCGCGAGGAAGTCGGCGTCGTAACGCAGGGAGAGCCGGGTGAGCGAGAGGGCGAGGAGGGCGTTCTCCCCTGAGAGCCCGAGGGAGGCGAGGAGGTCGGGGGGGATGCCCGCTCCGGCCGCGATGGACGCGAGGAGGGCGTCCTTGAGGGAGAGGGCGGGCTCGGCGAGGGCGCCGTAGTAGAGCGCGGCCTCGGCCGCGGCGTCGAAGCGGATCACGGTCCGATCGGCGTTGACGATGCCGAGCTTGAGGCCGGCGACGCCCGTATACCCGAAGTCGGCTTCTCCCGAATCGGGGAGGGTCATCAGCGCGCCCGCGTCGGCCCAGGCCTTGCCCGAGAGGACGAGGCCCCGCTCTTCCTCCTCTTCCGAAACGGCCGAGGAGACGGCGACGATCATGAGGACGGCGCAAACCGCGGCCGTTCGCGGCCTGAGGCGCGTCGTCCTCATTTCTTGAGCGCCTTCAGGCTGAAGGTCCCCTCGTCCACGCTCAGGTCGATCCTCATGGAGCGGATCTCGAAGACGGTGAGCGAGTTCTTCTTCCGCATGTCCCGCATCTCGAAGGCGGTCGCGAACCACTTGCCCTGCACGCGCTCCGTTTTCGTCACGGCGAGGGTCTTGAGGAGGGTGCCGGACTTGGAATACATCTCCTCCTTCATCGACACGAAGCGCTCCTTGTCCACCCAGAGCCTGCGCCTGTCGTAGGGAACGCCCTTGACGCGCGCGACGAGGCCGAGGACCCAGCAGTCCCGGCCTCCGACGGTTTCCTCGCCGTCCACGCTCGTATCGTACTTGTCCGCCATTTCGTCGGCGTCCATAGCGTCCTCGTAGGAGAGGTCCGAGCCCATGAGCCCTTCCTTGAGCTGGGCCCCGGCGACGCGGACGGTGTCGTCCTCCTCGGGGAAGTAGATCCAGAGTTCGTCGCCGATCTTGAGGTACTTCACCCCGCGGTCCTCCGCGTTGGTGAATTCCATGACGCCCTTCTCCCCCGAGGACAGGCCCTTCATCGATTTCACGAGGCGCTTCTTGCCGCTCGTGATGGTCATGAGGGCCTCGTAGGAGCTGCTCTTCACGCGCGAGTTGGCGTCCATGGCCCGGAGGATCTCCTCGCCCGAGGGTTTTCCGGGAGAGGCCTGGGCGGCGGCCGGGACGGGGAGGGCGAGGGCGGCCGCGAGGGCGATGGCCCCCGCGATGGCGGTCAATGGGTTCGATACGCGCGTTATGGCGTCGTTTCTCATAGCTGCATCCTTCTCCTTAAGCGGATTTGATGGCGTCGATGGCGTTCATCCTCGCGGCGCGGCGCGCGGGCGAGAGCGACATGAGGGCGGCCACGGCTACGCCGATGACGAAGATGAGGGCGGCCGAGGCGGCGCTGACCTCCGGAATTACCACGGAATCCATGGGATAGGCGAGGTTCGCGAGCATGGACGAGAAGTCGTAGCCTCCCTTGGCGACGATGGCCGCGTGGTATGCGAGTCCGGCGGCGAGGCCGAGCGCGGATCCGAGGAAGCCGATGGACGCGCCCTCCGCGACGAAGAGGGAGAGAATCTCCCTTCCCTTGAAGCCCATGGCCTTGAGGACGCCGATCTCGCGTTTCCGCTCGAGGATGACCATCGTCATGATGTTTGTGATGATGAAGGCGCCGAGGAGGGAGAGCCCGACGTAGAAGATCCCGTAGACCTTGGATACCATGCCCGTGAGCTGGGCGTAGTCGCCGACCTCGGTCCAGCTCTGCACGGCGACGCCCTCGGCGAGGCCGGCCGCGGCGAGGGCCTTGCGAGCCGCGGCGGCGGCGGCGTCCGCGTCGCGGTGGTCGCCGAGCATCACGAGGATCTGCTGGGAGGCGTCCCCCATCCTGAGGAGGGACTTGGCGTCCGCGAGGGGGAGGAAGAGGAGGCCGTCGTCCACGGAGAGGAGCCCCGTGCGCACGATCCCCGAGAGCCTGAATTTCTTCATGCGGATCCCCGAGTCGGTTTTCTGAGCGACGACCTTCACCTCGTCCCCCGGGGAGAGGCCGAGGGCCTTGGCGAGCCTTTCCCCCATGAGGGCCTCGCCGGGAGCGTCCGGGTAGGAGCCTCCCGGGAGGACGGACTTGCCGAGCATGAGGAGGGATTCCTCCTTCACGGGGTCGCCCGCGAGGGCGAGGGCGGCCTTGGTGGCGTTCCCGTTGGAGAGGAGGACGCCGAAGCCGACGCGCTCGGCCACGGTCTTCACCCGCTTGGCGAGGAAGGGATCGGATTCGAGCGCGCGCAGGACCTGATCTCGGTTCTCCACGAACTCGTCGAGGGGGAGGAAGTCCTCGCGTTCGGCGAAGTCCGCGCTCACGACGCGGAGGTGCCCGCACTGGGTGCGGGTGTAGTTGCGCACCAGGGAGGACATCATGCCGTTCATGAGGCCTCCCATGGCCACGTTGGTGAATACCGCGGCGAAGACGCAGAGGAGGGCCAGGACCGTCCTCAGCTTGTTCCTCCGCACGTTCCTGAACGCCATCCTGATCATCGCGCCCATGGCTTTTTCCTTTCCGCTCAGGCGAAGCGCAGGGCGCGCGTGATGCGCATCCTGCCCGCCCGGTGGGCGGGTATCCAGCTCGCGAGCATGGAGACCGCGAGCGAGAAGACGAAGGCGAAGGCGATGGCCCCGAAGTTCCATTCGCCGTAGAGGGTTCCCCAGACCGGGATGCCGGTGGTGTCGATCTTGCCCGCCATGGCGTCGAGGGGGAGCCCGACCTTGACGGCGAGGAGGTCCAGGATAAGGCCGAGGGCGACGCCCCCGAGGGCGCCCGCGACCCCGATGATCGTGCCCTCCGCGAGGAAGAGGGCGCTGATCTCCCGCCGCTTCATTCCGAAGGCGCCGAGGACGCCGATCTCCCGCACCCGGGCGTAGACCGCCATGAGGACGGTATTCACGATGCCGACCGCGGATATGAAGAGGAGTATCACGACGAGGACGTAGCTGAATCCGCGCTTAGTGGACGAGATGGCGAGGACGTCGGCCGCGATGGCGCCGATGGAGGACGAGGCTACGCCGGGCAGGGCGGCGCGGATCGAGGCGGCCGCGCGATCGGCGGTCTCGAAGAAGGCCTTGAGGGTGAGGGGGCGCTCGATGGAGACGAAGATTTCCGTCACGAGCCCCTCGAGGTCGAGGAACTCCTCCGCGTCGGCGAAGGAGATGAAGGCCTGCGATGCATTGAGGTTGGGATCGGGGGTGGCGAAGGTCCCCGCGACGAGGAATTCGGAGCCGCGCTGGGTGCCGTAGCGCGAGTTGGCGAAGAGGGTGACGTAATCGCCCGCCCCGACGCCGAGCTTCTCCGCGAGCGCCGCGCCGAGGAGGACGGCGGGCTCCTCCGCCTCGCCGAGCCACTTCCCTTCCACGCGCTCCTTGATGGAGAAGACTCCGGGATCGAGGGCGGGATCGAGGGCCGCCGCCATGATCGGCTTGTCGCCGTTGGGGCCCGAGGCCGAGGCCACGAAGCGCGTCCGGGGCGCCGCCTGGAGGACGCCGTCCACGCCGCGGATGGCGGCGATGGCGGCGGCGGGGTCCTCGAAGCCGTAGTCGAGGGGGGAGGAAAGCCGCTCCTCGGCGTATCGGGCGGTGGAGACGCGGATGGCGGATTCCGAGTACCGGACGAGCGAATCCACGGAGTTGACGTCGAAACCGCCCATGATGCAGTCCATCCAGATGAAGATCGCCATGGAAAAGGACATGGTGATCACCGTGAGGAGGGTCCTCCGCTTGTTGCGCGCCACGTTCCTGAGGGCGATGCGCGGGATGGGTCCCATGCTAGGCCTTCCTCTCGTCCGCGTGGACCTGCCCGTCGCGGATAGTGACGACGCGCCTCGCCTTCCCCTCGACGAGCCTGTCGTGCGTGGAGAAGATGAAGGTGACGCCGCGTTCCGCGTTGAGCTTCTGCATGATGCCCACGACGTCCTCCGCGGTGCGGGAATCCAGGTTGGCCGTGGGCTCGTCGGCGAGCACGAGGATGGGGTTCTTCACCAGGGCCCGCGCTATGGCGACGCGCTGTTCCTGTCCGCCCGAGATCTCGCGCGGATAGCGGTCCTCCATGCCGGCGAGCCCGACCGCGGAGAGGACCTCGCGGGCCCGGGCCGCCATGTCGGCCTTGGAGAGCCTCCGCTCGATGACGAGGGGAAGCTCGACGTTCTCGCGGATCGTGAGGACGGGGATCAGGTTGAAGGATTGGAAGATGAAGGAGATGCGGCTCTTCCGGTAATCCGCGAGGGCGTTCTCCTTCATGGCGTGGAGTTCCTTGCCGTCGTAGACGACCCGCCCCGCCGAGGGGACGTCGAGGCAGCCCACGATGTTGAGGAGGGTGGTCTTCCCCGAGCCCGATGGCCCGACGATGGCGAGGAATTCGCCCTTATCCACGCTGAGGTCGACGCCCCGCAGGGCTTCCACGGCCCGGGCGCCCGTCTGATAGGTCTTGGAGACGCCTTCCAGGTTCAATACCGCCATGCCTAGCTCCTTTCGCTATGAAAGCCTGCCCTTGAGGGCGGCGAGGATCGATTCCATCCGTTCTATGTAGGCCGCGAGGGCTTTCTCGCCTTTCGCGCCCAAGCGCACCTCGGTATAGGGCTTCTTGCCCCGGAAGCTCTTTTCGATGGCCACGTAGCCCGCCTCCTCGAGGTTCCTGAGCTGCACCGAGAGGTTGCCCGCGCTTAAGGAAAGGGAGTCCCGGAGCTCCGTGAAAGGCGCGCGCCCCGAATCCGTGGACGCGAGGTGCGAGAGGATCGCGAGGCGGGCGGGCTCGTGGACGATCCTGTCCACCGGCTCGTCCTGGCCCGTGGCGGAGGGGCTCACCGATCCCTCCTCCGGAGCGATACGAAGGCGAGGAGGGCGAAGACGATGAACATCCCCCCCGCGCAGACAGCGAGGGCGATGAAGGGGAGGCGCTCGACGTAGAGGAGGGCCGAGAGCCCCGCGGCGAGCGCGTAGTATCCGAGGACGTAGTACTCGCGGAGGCCCGATGCCGAGGCGATGTCGTTGAGCGGGAAGACGAGGGCGCAGCTCGCGAGGGGGACGGAGAGCCAGGGATGGCCCGAGGCGAAGCAGAAGGCGCCCCCCGCGAGGATGATGATCACGGAGGTCAGGGTGTTGTGGAGGACGGTGGCCGTGGAGTAGTAGATGACTATGAACTCCCTGAGGCTCGAGACGGTGCCCATCTCCCTGGCCCGGCCCGACATGCTGATGAATTTCCCGACGGCGCCCGTGGCGATGAGGAGGGCGATGAGGAGGCCCATCACGAGGCGTACGCTCGGGGGGATCGCGTCCTAGGAGCCGAAGGAGCGGGTGAGGAAGTGGGCCGTGAGGGCGTAGCCCGTGATGACGAGGCCCATGATAAGGGAAAGGAAGCCGAACTGCTTCCCGATCATCATGTCGTAGATCACGGCGCGGTTCTTCCTTATGGACGACTTCAAGGTTTTGATGTCTCGGATGAGGTCGTCCAATTGCTCTTTCTCGTTCACGGTGTCCTCCCGGGCGATCATGGTTTATAACGTAAACCTGTTTATAATATATTACCGAATAAACGCCCCGTCAAGGGGGAATATCGCCTTCCCGAGCCCGCGCGCGACTCGCGCTCCCCGGCCGAGGGAAGGCGGGAACGCCGTCGGGGCCGCGTAATACGCTCAAGGCCATCGATCCCCGCGCGCATCGCCTGCCATGGCGCTCCGGGCGCAGGCAGGAAGCGTCAGGAACGCGCCGCCTGAAAAACTTGCATCGGGGCGATCCGGACCTATAATCATAGGAGCGCGAGCCGCTCGAGCGCGGCCGACGGAGGCAGCGGAACCACGGCGATACCGAACATTTAAAGAAACGGAAAATGGCAAGCCGAGGACAATCCTTCACGTCGTAACGACGAGCGCGTATGCGCGCGAAAGGAGCCTGGCATCCCGATTCCCGCGACTGATCTCAATTCGATCGTAAAACGCCTCGCTGAAATGGCCTCATCGTGGAGCCCGGGAGACTTGGTCCTCGTGGCCGGGCTCGAGAACGCCCTGAGGGCCTTCTTCTCCGAGCCCCGCTCCCGGGAGCTTCCCGAGGAGGAGCGGCGGGAGGCGGAAGCCCTCGCGGCGACGAGCCGCGACCTCCTCGATCCCGCCTCCTCCGAAGCCTGGATCGCGCGCCTCAGGGCCCTGGTCCCCGCGCTGGCCGCGCTCGCGCGCGAGGCGGGGGAAGCCGCCGCCGGAGTCCCCGATTCCGCGATCGCGGGGTATGGCGAGGATTACTTCGACAACATCGTCGAGGACAAGAAGATGCTCATCCAGCTCTGCGACGAGGTCCGCGAGCATCTCGAGACCGCCCAGTTCACCCTGGTAGACCTAGAGCGGGACGCCTCCAACCCGGAGACCGTCAACAAGATCTTCAGGTCCTTCCACACTATCAAGAGCTCGGGGGCCTTCCTCGGCCTCAAGAACGTGGAGGAGACCGCCCACGCCATGGAGGACCTCCTCGTCAGGGTGCGGGACGGGAAGATCGCGGTGACGAGCGAGCTGGCGGACGTCATTTTTTACGGCATCGGGATGCTGCGGGACTTCGTCCTCGTCATCGAGTCCTCGGATTACGAGGCGAAGAGGATGGTGGACAGCTTCCGCCGCGTGGACATCTATCCTTACATCGGGATCATACGGAAGATCATATCCGACCGCTCGGTGAAGAAGATCGGCGAGATACTCCTCGAGTACGGGAAGCTCGACAAGGGCGCCGTCGCGGAGATCCTGAGCAAGCAGGCCTCGACCAACCAGCGGTTCGGCGAGATCGCGGTGGGGGAGAACCTCGTGAGCGAGGCGGACTTCCGGGCCGCCCTGCAGAGGCAGACCGCCGGCGCGCGGAAGGCCAGCTACGTGAAGGTCTCCAACGAGCGGCTCAACGCCCTCATCGACATAGTGGGCGAGCTCGTCGTGAACCAATCCATGATTAGGCAGTACATGCTCGATCCGGAGATTTCGCGCGAGTCGTCGGAACGAACCGTGTCCCAGCTCGAGACGATCACCACCGGCATCAAGAACCTCGTCCTCTCCATGGGCATGGTCCCCATAGCCGAGGTGTTCAACAAGCTCCGGGTGGTGGTCCGCAACACCGCGGCAGATACGGGCAAGACGGTGACGGTGGACTTCTCCGGCGAAGACACGGAGCTGGACCGGAACGTCATCGAAGGGATCTACGATCCCCTCGTCCACATCGTGCGCAACGCGGTGGACCACGGGATCGAGCCGCCGGAGCTGAGAGAGGCGGCGGGCAAGCCCCGGATGAGCCGCATCCTCATATCCGCCGCCCATAAAGGCAACGGGATCGAGATCTCCGTGGCCGACGACGGCAAGGGCATCGACCGTTCGAGGGTCATCGCGAAGGCGGTCGAAAGGGGGGTGGTTTCCGAGGACCAGGCCGCGTCCCTGTCCGAGAAGGACGCGTACTCGTTCATCTTCCTCCCCGGATTCTCGACGGCCGAGAAGGTCACCGAGGTGTCGGGACGCGGCGTGGGGCTCGACGTGGTGCGGAAGAACGTCGAGCAGATCCGGGGCAAGGTCGACGTCGACTCGGAACCGGGGAAGGGGACGGCCTTCACGATCCGCATCCCCCTCACGCTCGCGATCATCGACGGGTTCGTGACCGTGGTCGACGGCACCAAGTACATTTTCCCGTTCAACCTGATAAGCGAGATCGTGGTTCCGGAGGCGTCCGCGGTCTCGGCGCTGGAGGACGGCCACCTCATGCTCTTGAACCGCGGGAGCTATATCCCGGTGATCTTCTCCTCGGAGGTGTTCGACCGCCGCCCCCGGGAGGGCGTCCGCGCCGGGAAGGCACAGGACGTCGCGGACAAGCTCGTCATCGTGCTCGGCTTCGAGGGAAGGAACTACGGGGTGGCGGTGGATTCGATCATCGGGAAGCAGGAGATCGTGATCAAGAGCCTTAACGAGGCGCTGTACCGCATGAAGGTCTTCTCGGGCGGGACGATATTCGGGGACGGGTCGATCGGGTTCGTCGTGGACGTCGAGGAGTTCGTGCTCTTCGCCCGGAACGGGCGCTGAGATCCGCGGCGAACGCGGGTATCAGGCGGATCGGCAGGAGGATTGGATGGAGAAAAGGAATCTCGGGCTCCAGGGGCGCGTTCTGCTGCCGATCCTGTCCGCGGGGACGGTAGGGATCCTGACGATGGTCGCGATCATCATATCGGTATCGGCCGCGTCGAATCAGCGGGTATCATACGAACTGGGCGCGGAGATGGCCGCGCGCTGGTCGACCGCCGTGAAGGGGGACGTGGACGCGGCCTTCGCGACCGTCCGGGCCCTCGCGCCCGCGATGGCCGAGGCGTACCGCAACGGGGCGGGCGCGCGCGACCAGGCGATCGCGATGCTCGCCGACGCCGCGGAGGGGAACGAGGGCTTCCTCGCCGTCTACGCGGTATTCGAGCCCGACGCCTTAGACGGACGGGACCGGCTGTACGCCGGGACGAGGAACCACGACGAAAGCGGGCGCTTCGCCCCCTACGTGTCCGCGGGCGCCGACGGGGCGAGGGCGGGCATCGTCCGGGGCTACGCGACGAACCGCCAGTACGTGGAAAATTACGAGGCCATGAGGGCGTCGAGGAGCGAGGCGGCCTACGGCCCGGTGCCGTACGAGGTGGACGGCTGGGACGTCCTCATGGTCACCTTCATGGCGCCCGTCGTGCGGAACGGTGCGTTCATCGGGGTCATCGGGGCGGATATCCCCGTCGCGCGGTACCAGAAGCTCCTGGGCGGCGTGCGGCTGTTCGACTCGGGTTACGCCTGCCTCGTCAACGAATCCGGTCAGTTCATCGCCAACCCGGACGAATCCCTCGTGGGAAAGGACGCCTCATCCGAAGCCGGTGCCGACCTCGCGGCGAGCCTCGCGGACGCCCAGGCGAAGGGCGAGCCGCTCCGGTACCGGGTCATGGCGGGCGGAAAGCGGATGGTCTCCTTCCTCTCTCCCTTCCCCATCGGGAAGACCGGCCTGAACTGGGCGGTCAGCACCCTCGTCCCCGAACGGGAGCTCCTCCGGAACGTGCTCGTCTCGATCAATTGGGGCGTGGCGACGACGGGCGCCGTGATCGCGATCCTCGTGCTCGTGGTGGTCCTCATCGCCCGGGGCATCGCCAAGCCGGTCATGCTCGTGAACCGGGAAATCGCGGAAGCCTCGCGGTCGCTCGAGTCCGCGTCGATGCAGGTGTCGAGCTCGAGCCAGGAGCTCTCGTCGGGATCGAGCGAGCTCGCGTCCTCGATCGAGGAGATGACCTCGAGCCTCGAGGAGCTCCAGTCGATCATCGAGGCGAATTCCAAGAACGTCAACCAGGCCGAGATGCTGATGAAGGAGACGAGCGGGGACACGACGAGGCTCTCCGAGCGGATGGCGGAGCTCAAGAGGTCGCTGACCGATATAGCGGGGAATTCGAAGCGGATAGCGAAAATCATCAAGGTGATCGACGACATAGCCTTCCAGACGAACATCCTGGCCCTGAACGCGGCGGTGGAGGCGGCGCGCGCCGGCGACGCGGGCAAGGGATTCGCCGTGGTGGCGGAGCAGGTGAAGAGCCTGGCGCAGAAGAGCGCGGACGCCGCCAAGGAGACGGCCGACCTCATAGAGCGGGCCATCGACTCCGTGTCCGAGGGGGAGAGCCTCGGGGAGTCCGTGATGGAGGCCCAGCTGGGGGTCAAGGAGAAGGCCGGGAAGGTCGAGACCCTCCTCGACGAGGTGAACAGGGCGAGCAAGGAGCAGCTCAAGGGCGCGAACCAGATCACGCAGGGGGGGACGCAGATTAATTCCGTCGTCCAGGCGACGGCGGCGAGCAGCGAGGAGAACGCGGCGGCGGG
Organism: uncultured Spirochaetales bacterium; assembly: GCA_964399285.1. Classification (GTDB taxonomy): domain Bacteria; phylum Spirochaetota; class Spirochaetia; order Treponematales; family JBGSOB01; genus CAYNQK01. Next base: position 11,304 of record CAYNQK010000036.1, read on the forward strand.
CGAGGAGCTCCTCGCGCAGGCGGAGGGGCTCAAGCAGAACGCGGGACGGCTCGACCTCCTCGTCACCGGGAAGGCCAGGGCCGAGGCCGGCGAGCGGGCAGGGGAAGGCGGAACGGTCCCCGCGCCGAGGATCGAAAGGCCGAGGGGGGCGGGGGAGGCCCGGGAAGAGCGGGCGTTACCGGCCGCTCAGGCGACCGTGGGGCTCACGAGGCCCGAGGACGCCATCCCCCTGAACGACTTCAAGGATTTCTGAGGACGGGAAGATAGAACGATCCGGAGGGACCTATGGGCGAAACGGTATCCAAGTACCTGACCTTTTCCATAGCGCAGGAGCTGTACGGGATCCCCATCACGAAGGTGCGGGAAGTCATCCGCCACGAGAAGATCACGGCCGTCCACGACGCGTCGGCGTACCTGCGGGGGGTGATCAACCTTCGGGGCAAGATCATCCCGGTCATCGACATGCGGGCCAAGTTCGGGATCGAGGAACGGGAGTACGACGACCGGACGGTGTTCGTGATCGTGGAGGTGGCGGGCGCCTCCGCCGGGGGTAAGGACGGCTTCAACTACGGCATCGCCGTGGACGCGGTCCGCGACGTGGCCGACATACCCGAATCCGAGGTCGAGAAGGCCCCCGACGTCGGGCTCAAGCTGAAGAGCGATTATCTCCTGGGCATCGCGAAGGCGAATGATGGGATGCTCATGGTGCTCAACATCGACAAGATCCTCTCGACCGAGGAGGTCGTGGAGCTGGGGATGGCTGAGCGGGCGGTCAAGGCCTGATCCCTTCTTCCCGGGACTTCGCGCGAGCGAGGTCCGCGAGGCGTCCGGGGATTTCATCGAGGGACAGGACCTCGGAAGCCGCGCCCATGGCGATGGCCGCCTTCGGCATGCCCCATACCACCGAGCTCTTCTCGTCCTGCGCGATCGTCCAGGCGCCCGACTCCCGGAGCCTCTTGAGGCCCTCGGCGCCGTCCTTTCCCATGCCGGTGAGGAGGGCCGCGATCGCGTTCCGCCCCGCGTGCTCGGCGGCGGAAATGAAGAGCACGTCGGCGGACGGGCGCTGGAAATTCACCCGCTCGGACGAGGAGAGGCGCGCGTAGAGGCTCGCTCCCCGCCGCTCGAGCTCGAGGTGGAAGCCGCCCGGTGCGATGTAGGCCGTCCCCTCGGCGATCATCTCACCGTCCTCGGCTTCCTTGACCGAGAGCTCGGAGAGGCCGTCGAGCCGTTCGGCGAACTGGCGGGTGAAGGCGGGGGGCATGTGCTGGACGATGAGGACGGGCGGCATGTTGAGGGGCATGCGCTGGAGTATGTATTCGAGGGCGAGGGTTCCTCCCGTGGAGGCGCCGATGCAGACGAGCTTCTCGGTGGTCCGCAGCTCTGAGAGGCCCTTGGAGGGCGGCGCGGCCGGGGCTCTCCGCTTGCCGCCGTAGTTCCTCTCGAACTCGGCGCGGCGGAGGACGTAGCTGTCCCGGATCTCGTGGGCCTGCCTGATCTTGTACGCGATCTCATCGACGACGTCGGCCACCGATAGCGAGCCGCCCGGCTTGTTCACCACGTCGAAGGCGCCGAGTTCGAGCGCCCTGATGGCCGCGCCCGGGTCGGCCGCCGTCACCGACGAGACGACGATGACCGGCATGGGGTAGTAGGCCATGAGGCGCTCGAGGAAGGAGAGGCCGTCGAGGCGCGGCATCTCGATGTCGAGAGTGATCACGTCGGGCTTCTGGAGGACGATCTTGTCGCGGGCGATGAAGGGGTCGGGGGCGACCCCGATGATCTCGATGTCGGGATAGCGCGAGAGTCGCTCGGAGAGGACGTCGCGGACGATGGCCGAATCGTCGACGATCAGGACGCGGATCCGCTCCCCCATGCCCGGCACCTCCCCGCCCAGCATAGCGCGCCCTCATCCGCTCCGCAACATCGGTCCGCGTTCAGCGGGGGCCGGGTTTACCTTTTCCCGAGCGCGGCCGCGGACCGGGTTTGTCCCCGCCTCGTTTTTCCGTTCGCGGACGCGAAGCCGGACGCGGAGCCGGACGCGGAGCCGGACGCGGAGCCGGACGCGGAGCCGGTCCCGTTTCGGCGCGCTCCGCCTCCCGGGGGCGCGCCGGGATCGTGGCGCGGTCCTCGGGCGATTCGAGGACCAGTGCTCCCGTCTTCGGGTCGCGGCGCGGGGCGCCCGAGCCCAGCCTCTGGATCTCGGCGTCGAGGACGAGGTCTCCGGGGCGATGGGGGCGCGCATAGGGGACGCGGCGGAGGAGGCCGTAGCCCTCCTTCGCGCAGACGTAGTTCATGGAGCCGCGCTCGGGGTCGCGCATGGACTCGGAGACGACGCGGACGCCGCGATGGTCCGAGCCGCCCCTCTCGGCAGGCCGCGCCTCGTCGCTCGAGCGCTCGGCGTAGAGGAATGAGAGGCTCGCGCGCGACTTGGGGAGGCCGGCGCGTTCCGAAACGCGCTCGAGTTCCCTGGGCGCGAGCTCGGGCTCGAAGGTGAAGTGGCACCAGGGGCGCTTCCCCCGGGCGAGGACGAGGGGCCTGCCGTCCGAGCCGCGGATGAGCTCCGCTGCGGCGCCGCCGCCTCTCCTGTCCTGGATGAAGGTTCCGGGCATGGGGCAGGGTTCTTCGTGGGGGCAGGGCGCGAGGAGGGCGAAGCCGCGCGAGAGGAGCTCGGCGCGGAGGGCGGAGAGGAGGCTCGCGGAGCGCGCGTCGCCGGAATCGATGGCGAGGAGGCGGCCGCCGGGAGCGAGGGCGGAGCAGAGGATCTTGCCTGAGTGCGAGGCGCGGTCGCGGAGGGAGGCGGCCCTGCCCTGGTCGAGCTCGCTCAGGAAATAGGCCGCGGAAACGAGGGAGGAGCCTCCCCTGATCGGCGCGTCCGCCCCCTCGCGGAGGAGGACGGTCTTCCACGCGGGGAGCTTCCCGGATACCGCGAGGGAGAGGTCGGCGAGGATCTCTCGTCCCGCTTCCATGGCCGCGGGAACTCGATCGAGGGCGCGGAGCTCGATGGGGAGGCTCCGGAGCTCGGGCTTGGCGAGCCAGATCGCGATGGGGAGGGCGAGGGGCCCCGAACCGAAATCGAGCAAGGACGGGGAGGACTCCTTCAGGAGGAAGCGGAGGTCGCGGTAGACGTTCCAGGGGAGGAAATCGCGGAGGGAGGCGCTCAATGAGGCCGGATCCGAGAGATAGGCGCTTTTCCGCGATTCCCGTTCCTTGGTGAGGGAGGCCCAGAGCGAACGGACGTCCCCGGGGAGGGCCCGCTCGCGCCGGGCGTCGAGGGGGCGTATCCGCTTGATGGACGCGATGAGGGCGTCCATGGACTCGGCGAGCTCGCGTCCGGGAGGAGGAAAGAGCCGCGGGGGAATCGTCTCGGGCATGGGGGGAGTATAGCGGCGGCGCTCGCGCGGGAGAAGGCCCGAAGCCGAGCCGCGACGGCGGCGATCGGGGCGGCTTGCGCCGGTACGGCTTCTCGTCTAGGCTCCTCGGATGGAAGAACGAACGGCCCGTCATGCGCCCGGGAGGAAAGCGGCCCCGTCGCCCGAGGCGATCGCGCGGCTCGCGGTGGACGATCTCCTCTCGCGCGATGAGTACATGCGCTACGACGTGGGGGACGTGCACGCCATCCACTACGCGGAGGCCTGCGCCGCCTACGGCGCCGCCCGCTTCGCGGGCCTGACCGGCGATAACGCCGCCCTCGAAGCCCTCGCGGCGCGCTACGCTAAGGAACGTCTTCCCCCGAACACCGCCAATCACGTGGACGCTAACGTCTTCGGCATCCTTCCGCTCGAGCTCTCCATGCGCCTGGAGCCGGATTCGGCGCGCTCGCGGGCGCTCGGGGAGGAGGGCCTCTCCTTCGCCGACGGCCAGTGGGCCGGCGCTCGCGACGACGAGCTCAGCCCGCAGACGCGCTTCTGGATCGACGACATGTACATGATCGCGAGCCTTCAATGCCAGGCCTACCGCGCTACCGGGAAGGCCGTCTACCTCGCGCGCGCCGCGCTCGAGCTCGACGCCTACGCGAAGCGGCTCCAGCGCCCGGAGGGGCTCTTCTTCCACGGACCCGAGGCACCGCATTTCTGGGGACGGGGAAACGGCTGGGTGGCGGCGGCCCTCGCGGAGCTCCTCTCCGTCCTCCCGGACGCCGATCAGCGGAAAGCCGACCTCGTCCGCGCCTTCAGGCGCATGATGGACGCCCTCCTCGCGCACCAGGCGGAGGACGGGATGTGGCGACAGCTCGTCGACCATCCCGAGGCCTGGAAGGAAACCTCCGCCACGGCGATGTTCGGCTACGCGATGGCCGGAGGGACGCGCTCCGGCGTTCTCCCCGTCGACCTCTTCCGTCCCGCGTGCGAGCGCGCCTGGGAGGCGCTCTCGCGCTACGTGGACGAACGGGGCAGGCTGGACGAGGTCTGCGCGGGCACGGGCCAGAAAGACGACGTCTCCTTTTACCTGGAAAGGCCGCGCGTGAAGGGCGACCTACACGGGCAGGCCGCCCTCCTCTGGTTCGCCTCCGAGCTCATTCGTACCTGAGGGCCTCCACGATCTCGAGGGAGGCGGCCTGCCGCGCGGGGATGACGGAGGCGAGTGCGCCGAATCCCAGCCCGAAGAGGACGGCCGCGGCGATACCCGCGAGCGGGAAGGAGAAGCCGAAGGGGAACATGGCGCCGAGCGAGGAGACGAAGGCCGAGCTCAGTCCTATCCCGCCCCCGATCCCCAGGGCCGTGCCGATCCCCGCGAGGAGAAGGGCCTCGGCCAGCACCATGTTCCGCACCTGGGGCCGCGACGCCCCGACCGCCCGCACCATGCCGATCTCCCGCGTGCGCTCGATGACGCCGATGCAGAGGGTGTTGATGGTGGCGATGAGGGAGGGCAGGGCCAGGATCCCGAAGAGGACGAAGATGCCCGAGAAGGCCGCGCCCATGAGGCCCATGATGGAGTCGAGGTAGGCCTTTCCCCGAACGAGCATGAACTGGGGGTAGGCCTTCGCGATCTCCTTGATGGCGGCGTCGGCCTTCGCCTCGTCGGCGCCGCGGGCGAGGTCGATCTGGATGAGGACGTCCTCCCTGCCGCCGAAGTCGCGCTCGAGGTTCTCCCGGGAGACGAAGGCCGCGGGGGCCTTCATGTTGAGCATGTCCGTGGCCACTGCCGCGACGCGGTAGTCGGTTTCGCCCGCGAGGGTCGCGAGCCTGACCGTCCCGCCCGGCTTCGCGCCCGTCGCCATGAGGAAGACCCCGTTGGCGATGAGGGAGCGGCCGCGCGCGAGCTCCCCGTACGCGGCTTCCCCGCCCTCCATGAAGCGGAGCCCGCTCACCCGGGGGAAGGCCTCGGTATCGATCCCGATCATCGAGAGCGGCCCGGAATCCTTCCCCGACGACGAGGGGGCGTAGCCCTGCGCGGAGACCTCCTGCACCCCCTCGACCTCCCGGATGGACCGGACGAGGGACGGGTCCGCCCCGATGTTGGAATTCCAGAGCATGACCGAGGGCGGGAGGAGGAGGTAATCGCTCCCGAGGTTCTTGAGGAAGAGGTCCCTGAGGGGCATGACGAGGCTCGCGAGCATGCCTCCCGCCGCCACGATGACCGCGAGGCCGATCATGGTGGAGGAGGCCGTCGCGGCGGCGCGCGAGGGCTGGCGTACGAGATTGCCCCGCGCGACGGATCCCGTACCGCCCCGGCGCCGAGCGAGCGAGGAGACGTGGCCCGCGAGGCGCGCGAAGGGCCCGATGAGGCCGGGAGATGCGATCGCCAGGGCGGCGAGGAAAAGGAATCCCCAGGCTGGAGCGAGGGTCGGCGGGGTGAGGGCGGAGAGGACGGCCGCTCCCGCCGCTATCGCCGCGCCCGCGATGATCGAGGCGACGGCCTTCCGGATGAACGAGGGCTCGGCGGCGGGGGGGCGCAGGGCCTCCATGGGCGTCACGCGCGACGCGGAGACGGCCGGGAGGAGGGCGGCGACGATCGAGGCGCCCACGCCCATGGCGAGGCTCGCGAGGACGGAGGACGGCGTGACCGCCGGGGCGCCGAGGTCGAGGGCGATGAAGCGCGACATCACGGGGCCGACGGCCGCGAGCGCGAGCGAAACGACCCCGTAGCCGAGGAGCATCCCGAGGACGCTCCCCGCGACGCCCTGGATGAAGCCCTCCGCGAGGATCACGCGCGTGACCGCCCCGCGCGAGGCGCCGAGGGCGCGGAGCATCCCGAGGTCGCGCCTCCGCTCGGCCACCACGGCGCGGAAGGTGTTGAAGATGATGAAGCCTCCCATGAAGAGGGCGAGGACGCCGAAGGCGTTCATCACGGTGGACGCGAGCTCGAGGGTCGCGAAGGCCTCGGGCTCCGCGAGGGCGTCCATGACGCGCTCCCCGGGGCCGATCTGGGCCTCGATCTTCTCGCGGACGGCCGTCCTTATTTCCCGCTTCACGCCGGGGTCGTCGAGGCCGACGAGGATGGCGGTGGCGCCCTCGGGAATTCCCGTGAGGGCGCGCGCGGATGCGAGGCCCACGACTATTTCCTCCGCGGCGCTCCCGAGCGCGGGCGGCGTCACGCCGACAACGAAGAGATCGATCGTTCCGCCGGGCGAAGGGAGGCTGAAGGAGTTTCCCGGCTCGAGTCCCGCCGCGTCGGCGAAGGTCTGGGTGACGAGGGCTCCCGCCGCGTCGCCCGTCTCCAGGAAGCGGCCAGCCTCCAGGGGGAAGGCGCGGAGGGCCCGCACCGTCGCGGGATCGACGCCCGTGACGGTGACGGCGCGCACGGGGTCCGCCCGCGCGGGATCGCGGTCTAGGAAGTCCGCGGGAAGGCCGAGAGTCCGCGAGAGGAGGGGCGTCGCGGCGCGCACGCCCTCGATCGACCTGATCGCGTCGAGCGAACGCAAGCCGATGGCGCCGCCCGAGGCGCCCTGTACGGTGAAGTCGGCCATGCCCTCGGCGGCCTGGGCGCCTATGAAGAGGGCCTTGGAGACCGTTGGGAGGATGATCCGCATGGCGAAGAACACGAAGACGCCGAAGGCCACGGCCAGGGTGGTGAGGGCCGTCCTGAGCCGCCGTCCGTGGAGATAGCGCCAGGCGAGGCTGAGCTCGATCCTCATGATTTCCCTCCCGCGGCTCTTGTCTCGAAGACGGTCTCGTCCGAGACCTTTCCGTCCCGGAGGAAGACGATCCTGTCGGCGTAGGCGGCGATGCGCGGATCGTGCGTGACCATGACCACGGTCCTCCCGTATTCCGAGGACACGCGCTTCAGGAGCGAGGCGAGGTCGTCCGCGGAGCGGGTGTCGAGGTTGCCCGTGGGTTCGTCCGCGAGGAGGATGGCGGGATCCCCGGCGAGTGCGCGGGCGACCGCGACGCGCTGCTGCTGGCCGCCCGAGAGCTCCCCGGGACGGCTTCCCGCGCGGCCGTCGAGCCCGAGCCGCTCGAGCCAGTCCGCCGCCGCCTTCCGCGCGGCGGCGGAGGGCTTCCCGTCCAGGAGGAGGGGGAGGGCCGCGTTTTCCGCCGCGTCCAGCACGGGAATGAGGTTGTAGAACTGGAACACGAAGCCGATCCGCCTCCGCCTCATGCGGGAGAGCTCGCGGTCGCCCATGGCGGAGAGCTCCGCCCCGTCCACGAAGGCCTTTCCGCCCGTCGGCCGGTCGAGGCCGCCGAGGAGGTGGAGGAGGGTGGATTTCCCGCAGCCCGAGGGGCCCATCACCGCGACGAACTCGCCCTGCTCCACCGAGAGGGAGACGCCGTCCAGGGCCGTCACCGCCGCTTCGCCCGATCCGTAGACCTTGGAGAGGTTCTCCGTGCGGATCATAGTCATATCGAATTTCCTTTCCGGGGCCTTCCGCGCGGCCGGGCTTCCGGCCTCCGCGGCGGCTGCCGCATCACGTCTTCTAGCCGCTTCTCCGCCATGTCGAGCCAGCGGAGGTCCGCTTCCAGGCGCATCATCGCCTTGTCGAGGAGGAGGATCTGCGCCATTTCCGAGCCGGGATCGAAACCGTCGCGGATGCCCGTGGCGTCGTGGAGCTCCCTGAGGAGGTGGACCCGCTGGGTCTGGATGACTGCCTTCGGGTCCGCCTCGCCCGAGACCATGGCCGAGACGAGCTTCACGAAGAACTCGTCCTGGCCGGACTTCGCGTCGGTCCCCCGCGCGAACCAGTCCTTGAGCGCGTCGCGCCCCGCGCCGGTGATCGCGTACGCGCCCTTGCCCGTATCCGGTTCCGTTCTCGGGGACGGGCCCGAGTCCGCTTCGCCCGACGTCCGATTCACGAGACCGGCGGCCTCGAGCCGTTCCAGGGTCGTGTAGACCTGGGCGGGCTTCACCTCCCAGTTCTCGTCGCCGCCCACGAGGGCCTCGAAGGCGTTCTTGAGTTCGTAGCCGTTGCGGGGCCGCTCTGCGAGGAGCCCGAGGAGCGCCATGCGGACTGACATAAATCTCCTACAAGTTAGTAGATTTCTGGAAAAACATAAACAAGTTAGTAAATAAAGTCAAGGGCGATTCGGACACAAGCGGCTTGCGATCGGACTCATTCCGTACTACTATACAAGTGTATAGGTATGCCTCAAGACGATAGCCCGCCCTCGGGCCTCTTCATGCCCTTCTCCTCGTATTCCTTCCTGCGGGGGCTCGCCTCCCCGGACGCCCTCGCCGCGTGGGCCGCGCGGAAGGGCTATCGCGCCTTCGCGCCCGCGGACCTGGGGAATTTCTACGCCCTCCCGGCGACCCTCGCGGCCGCGGAAAGCCACGGCATCGGCGCCCTCGCGGCGGCCCGGCTCCCCTGGGAGGGGAGGATCCTCTATACCGCCATCGCCCTGGACAAGGAGGGCTACGGGACGCTCTGCGAGCTCCTCTCGCGCCGCTTCGCCGCCAGGACCGCGGCGCTCGAGCGGAACGGCTGCCGTGGCGAGGCGGAAGGCGCCTCGGGCTCCCTCGCTTCCGGGATCGATCCCTTCGACGATGAGGGCGATCCCCTCTCCTGGGCCCTCGAGTCCCGCGGGCGGGGGCTCGCCCTCGTCTCCCGGCACCCGGACGTCCTCCGCGCGCTGAAAGCGGGCGGCTGCCCGGACGTGTACGGCGAGCTCGCCGCGGGGCTCCCCGTCCGTTCCCTCGCGCGCTTCTGCAGGAACGAGGGCATAGGCGCGGTCGCGGTGAACGCCGCCCTCGCGCGGGACGAGCTGGACCGCTACCGCCACCGCCTCCTCCGCGCCTCCGCGACGCGCCTCACCCTCTCCGCCTACGAGGCCGGATTCGCCTCCTCCGCCGCGGCGGGCGAGCCCTGGTTCCCGGCGGGCCGGGGAGAGGCCGCCCTCGTGGAGGACCTTCCCGAATCCGGCCCCGATCCCTCCTGGGACTTCCGCTCCGCGGAGGAGATGCGTTCGCTCTTCTCCGCCCTCCCGGAGGCGCTCGAGAACGCGGAACTCATCATGGAGCGCGCGGAGAACGTATCGGCCTTCGTCTCCGCGAAGCCCGTCTTCCCTCCCTACGAACCGCCCCTTCCGGGCGGGGGCTTCGGCCCGGCCATAGGGGAGGGGGAGGCCTTCGCCCTCTTAAGGCGCCTCTGCGAGGAGGGCATCCCGGGGCGCTACGGCGAGGCGGGGCCGAGGCGCGAGGACGTGGCGTCGCGCCTCGAGCGCGAGCTCGGCGTGATCTCGACCAAGGGCTTCGCCACCTACTTCCTCGTGGTGCGCGACATCGTCCGCTCCTGCCCCCGTACCTGCGGGAGGGGGAGCGCCGCCTCCAGCATCGTCTCCTACCTCCTCGGGCTCACGCACGTCGATCCTCTCGAGCACGACCTTTTCTTCGACCGCTTCCTCAACGAGGGGCGGAGCGATCCCCCGGACATCGACATCGATTTTCCCTGGGACGAGCGGCCGGAGCTCCTCCGGCGCGTCTTCGCGCGCTACGCGGGGCGCTCGGGGATGGTGGCGGACCACTGCGCCTTCCGCCGCCGCGGCGCCCTCAGGGAGGCGGGCCTGGCCTTCGGCGCCTCGGACAGTGAGCTCGAGGAGTGGTCCGGCTGGCACGTCCTCGGGAGGTGGGAGGAGATACCCTTCCGCGTACGGCGCTCGGCCGAGCTCATCCGGGGCCTCCCGCGCAACCTCGGGACCCACCCGGGCGGGGTCGTCATCGTTCCGGGGCGGATCACGGAATACGTCCACGTCCAGCCCTCGCGCCTCGGGTATCCCGTCATCGCCTGGGAGAAGGACGGGACCGAGGCCGCGGGGCTCGTGAAGATCGACCTCCTCGGGAACCGCTCCCTCGCGGTCCTCCGCGACTGCATCGAGCTCTGCCGGCCCCAGCTCCCCGGGGACCGCAGGATCGAATGGGGCGACTTCTCCGTGGTGCGCGACGCGCGCGCGCGGGCCCTCATCGAGAAGGGGGACACCACGGGGGTCTTCTACGTGGAGTCCCCCGCCACGCGGGCCCTCCTCAGGAAGATGGGGACGGGGGACTACCCGCATCTCGTCGCGGCCTCGTCCATCATCCGCCCCGCGGCCAACAAGTGGATCGACGAGTACGTGGTGCGCATGAAGACCGGGGCCTGGGAACGGCTCCCCGAGGGCGCCGAGGAGGCCCTCCGCGAGACCTACGGGGTCATGGGCTACCAGGAGGACGTCTCGCGCGTGGCCATGGCCGTGGCGGGCTTCGACTCCGCGGAGGCCGACCGCCTCAGGAAGGCCCTCACCAAGAAGGACCGCATGGTCCGCGTGAAGCAGATGGAGGCCGCGTTCCGCGAGGGCGCCCTCGAGCGCGGATGCTCGGAGGAGGCGGTCGAGCGGATGTGGGACATGATCATGTCCTTCGACGGCTACTCCTTCTGCAAGGCCCACTCGGCCTCCTACGCCCTCGTCTCCTACAAGCTCGCCTACCTCAAGGCCCGCCGCCCGATCGAGTTCCTCTGCTGCGTCATCAACAACGGGGGCGGCTTCTACCACCGCCAGGTCTACGTCAACGAGGCGCGGCGCCTCGGGGCGCGGATCCTCCCTCCCCACGTGAACGGGAGCGAGGCGGGCTACGCGGTCCTCCCCTGCCCTGAGGCGCGCTCGGGGAGGGCGCTCCGCTGCGGGCTCTCCCAGGTGAAGGGCCTCTCCGCGTCCCTGGTCGGCCGCGTCGTCGGGGAGCGGGAGGCGGGAGGGCCGTACCGATCCGCCGGGGACTTCTTCCGCCGCGCGGCGCCCGCGTCGGACGAGGCGAGCGCCCTCGTCCTCTCCGGGGCCCTCGACGGCCTTCCCCCGGAAGAGGGGCTCCCGCCGCCCGCGGGCCGCTCGGCCTACCTCTGGCTCTACGAGTCCTGCCGGCCGGAGGCCGCGCGCGGCCGAGGGGGGCGCGGCCTCGGGACGGGGGGCGGGGAGGGCTTCCTCGCCGCCGAGCCCTCGTTCTTCCTCCCCGGCCTCGGCCCCCCCGGGGACTACGCCCGGCCGGAGAAGCTCGTCCACGAGCGGGAAACCCTCGGCCTCCTCGCCTCCGGCCATCCCGCGGAGCTCTTCGCGGAACGGGCCCGGCGGGTCGCCGCGCGGCGCGGCCTCCCTCAGCCCGTGGATTCCCGCAAGCTTCCCGAGCTCGTGGGGGCGGAGGTGGCCATCGCCGGGACCTGCGCCGCCGGAAAGGAGGTCCTCACCCGGGGCGGAAGGGCCATGTGCTTCCGTTCTTTCGAGGATTCTTATGGTATATTCGAAGCCGTGCTGTTCCCGGACGTCTACGACCGGGTCCTCCCGGTCCTGGAGGGGAACGGCGCCTTCCTCGTCGTCGGGACCGTCCAGGACGACCTGGGAAGCATCTCGCTCGAGGTCAGAGACCTCCTGGGCCTATCGAGAGGGCGATGAAGCTAGCCGTGTGCGCAGAGCCCGCCGACGCGGGCGACATTGACGCCCTCTCGCGCGCCTTGAGCGCCGCCGGGATCGACTCCTTCGCCTTCGAGCTGGACTCGGGCTGGGAGGAGAGGGAGTTCCCCGCCCTCGAGTCCGTCCTCGCCGAGGCCACCCACTACCTCATCCTCTGGTCCGAGCGGAGCGCCGCCGCCACCTGGATCCCCTTCATCGCGGGGCACGCGGCCGCTCCAGCCTTCCGCGCGGCGGTCTACCGCGCCCCGGGATCGCCACGCCTCCCTCCCTACCTCTCGTCCCTCCCCCAGATCGATACCCGCGAGGAGCTCGTGAGCTACTACGCCGCCGAGCGCGAGGCCTGGCTCGCCGAACACGACAAGGCGATGGCGCGGCGGGAGCTCGCGGACATGGGCGCTGGCCTGGACGCGGAGAGCATGTTCGAGCGGGCGCGCGAGGGGGACATCAGGGCCATTTCGCTCTTCATGCGCGCGGGCCTCTCCCCGAACGCGCGGAACAGGCACGGCGTCCCCCTCCTCTCCGCGGCCATCCGCGCGCGGCACCGGCGCACGGCGGCCTTCCTCATGACCCAGGGCGCGGACGTCGACGCGCGGAGCGAGGACCGGGGGAACACGCCCCTCATGGACGCCGCCGCGGCGGGGGCTCCCGAGATCGTCGCGGACCTCCTCGCGCGGAGGGCGCGGGTCGACGTGAAGTCCAAGGACGGCCAGACCGCCCTCATCATAGCGGTAGGCAAGAACGACGTGGCCGCGGCCTCCCTCCTCCTCGCGGCGGGCGCCGATCCCGACGAGATCGACAAGCTCGGCTACAGCGCGCGGATGTACGGGAAGATCTTCAAGAACAAGCTGATGGAGGACCTCTTCGACCGGTATCCCCCGCGAACGGGGAAATCCTAGCGCGTCAGCCGTTTTCCAGGAGCGCGACCGCCATCGCCTCGATGGCCTCGCCGCGCCCCACGTCGCCCAGGCCCTCGAAGGTCTTGGCCTTGAAGGAAACCGCTTCCGGGCCTAAGCCCATGGCGTCGGCGATGGACGCCCGGATGGAGGCGGCGAGGGGCGAGAGGCGGGGTTCCTGGATGATCACGGTGCAATCCACGTTGACGACGCGATAACCGGCCGCTCGGACCTTCTCGGCGGCCAGCGCGAGGATCTTCCGCGAATCGGCGTCCTTCCAGCGCTGGTCGGAGGGCGGGAAGTGCGTCCCGATGTCGCCGAGGGCGGCCGCGCCCAGGAGGGCGTCCGTTATGGCGTGGAGGAGGGCGTCCCCGTCCGAGTGCCCGAGCTCGCCCTTCGCGTGGGGGATCTCGACGCCGCCCACCACGAGGCGGCGGCCCTCCACGAGCCTGTGCACGTCCCAGCCCTGGCCGATTCTCATTTCAGGTCCTCCGGGAAAGTGATCTTGCGGTTGCGCGGATCGCCCGGGACCCAGGCCACCTTGCCGAGGCCGGCCGCGCTCCAGATCTCGGCGTCGTCCGTGAAGGCGTCCTCCGCCCCGCCCGAGGCGACGAGGGAATCTATCCGCCTGTGCGCTTCGAGGATGCGGCCGAAGGCGAAGCCCTGAGGGGTCTGGACGGCCATCACCCGCGAGCGCGGGAGCTGGGCCGACACGAAGCCGGCGCCATCGATCTCCTTGAGCGTGTCCACGGTGGGGACGAGGGGGACCGCCGCGCCCGAGGCGCGCGCGGCCTCCGCGACGCGCTCCATGAGGGCCGCGTCCGCCCATGGCCGGGCGGCGTCGTGGATGAGGACCACCGAGCCGTGCGGGGCGCCGGAACGGGAGAGGGCCTCGAGCCCCGCGCGGACCGAGGCTCGCCTCGACGCGCCTCCGTCGATGAAAAGGACCGAGGTTCCGGGGCGGGAGAGGAGAGAGGGTTCGACGCGGGCCTTCGCATCGCCGGCGGCGCCCGGCGGCACCGTCACGGCGACCAGGGAGGCCCCGGCCTCGAGGAGGGCGCGGAGGGAACGCGAGAGGACGGATTCGCCCCCTAGGTCGGCGTATTCCTTTTTGGCCCCGCCCATGCGACGCGACGAGCCCGCGGCCGTGAGCACCGCGATCGTCGACGTCACCGGCGCGGCGGCCACGGGCTATTTCTCCAGGCGGGAGAAGATGAGTTCCTCGACCTCTTCCTTGGACTTGTTGAGGGAGAAGGAGACCTCGTCCTCGAGGAGCTTGAGGGCTGAGTCGTAGAGCTTGCGCTCGAGGATGGGAAGCTCCTTGATCTTGGAGCGGTGGTAGAGCGATCGAACGATGGTGGCGATGTCCTGGACCGAGCCCTTCTTGAGGAGGTCCAGGTTCATCTGATAGCGCAGCTTCCAGTCCGAGGGGATGGGCTCGTACTGCTCGGAGATGAGCCTGAGGGCGGCCTCGGCCTCCTTCTTGGGCACGATCGCCCTGATGCCGAGCTCCTTGGCCTTCTCGGTGGGGACCATGACGGTCATGTCGGAGACCTCGAGGTAGATCACGTAGTAAAGGATCTTCTTGTCCTTGAAAACCTTTTCCTCGATCCTGAGGATCTTGCCAACGCCCTGGCTGGGGTAGACGATCTCCTGGCCCGACTTGAAGTCCGTCCCGAGCTTGTCCTGGGCTTTCGCGCGCATGCGGGGATCCTAGCAGAAAACGCGGCGCCGAACAATGGGGCGACTACGGGAAAACCGGGGCGAAACGCGCTTTTCGGTGGGGCGCGGGGCCTGGGGGAGACGATGCGCCTCCGGGAAGAGCAATGAGTACATTGAT
>CAYNQK010000037.1:0-17692 GCA_964399285.1 uncultured Spirochaetales bacterium
GGAGGCCCGCGAGGGGGATGCCGGCGCCCGCGGCGATGAACTTGGGCGAGTCGATGTGCAGGAGATCGGGATAATCCTGGCCGGCGATCATGACGCCGATCTTCTGGTCCTTCTCGCCGACGGCGATGTCCCACTTGAAGGTCACGCCCAGCTTCTCCTTGATGAGCTTATAGGCGCGGTTGTCGTCCGGGGGCATCGGCATCGCGTTGACCGTGAATACCGAAATCTCGACGGGGGGGAGCTTGGTCACGGGCAGCTTGTCTACGGGCTGCGCCGCGAGCGACGCAGCCGTCATGACGACGAGGAGCGCCGCGAGGCCAAGGAACGTTCGTTTCATGGATACCTCCTATGAATGCCCCGGAAACGGCGCGGATCGCGCCGGGAGCCGAGGCATCGTTGTTCGTCCGTAGGGGACTGAACCGGGCTAGGATAGTAGAGGGGTATCCAGCCGTCAAGGTCACTGTTGCCGACATATGGTCAGTTTTTGTCCTCATTTTCGTCCAGTAGGCCTTTTTTTATATAAACTAGTCGATTTATGTCCATAATATCGATCTAGGCTATGCCAGGAGGGATGGCACGGCTTCTGACCCAGATCGCCCTGGACAAATTTTGACCATCATGCGATCCTTCGTCAATGGAATTGCTACACCAGTTCCACTCTTTCGAAGCGGATATCCCCCTCATCGTCCTCAGGGTGTTCGACCTCGAATTCCGTCCGCACTGGCATTCGGAGGTCGAGCTCCTCTACGTGATATCGGGTTCCCTCAAGGTTTCCGCCAACTACGTGACCCGCCAGGCCGATCCCGGATCGCTGGTGGTCTGCGGGAGCCGGAGCATCCATTCATACGAGCGGGTCACCCGGAGGTCGGAGACCATCGTGGTCCTCTTCAGGCCGGAGATCATCGGCAACCGCCCCGCCTGGCCTATGGCCGGCCGCCTCGGCGAGCCCATCGCCTCGCGCGCGGACCATCCCGAGCTCTCGCGCCGCGCTGAGTCCATCGCGCTCGAGCTCCTCGCGGAGATGGAAGGAAAAGGCGCCGGCTACAACAGCGTCGCGCGCGGGTACGTGCTCCAGCTCTGCGGCCTGATCGAGCGCGAACTCGCGAGCTCCGCTCCCGCCGCCGCCGAGGAGGCCTCCGCGTCCGGCGTCCAGGAACGGCTCCAGAAGGCCATCGACTTCATCCACGAGAACGCCCTCCGCCCCATCCCGCTCGAGGAGGCGGCGGGGGTCGCGGCCCTGAGCCCCTGCTACTTCTCGCGCGTCTTCAAGCGCATCGTGGGCACGAGCTTCAAGACCTTCGTGAACGAGGTGCGGATAGAACGGGCCGAGAACCTGATGGCGAACACCTCCATGACGCTCGCGGACATCGCGCAGGAGAGCGGCTTCGACGACCTCAGGACCTTCAACCGCGTGTTCCGCGCGATCCGGGACGCCACGCCCTCGGAGGAGCGCGCGCGCTTCGGAAGGGCCCCGCTCTGGCGCACCGCCCGCCGCGTTCACGAGGCCGCGGCCGGTTGATCATCCTAGCGGCGCAGCCGAACGCGCCGCGAGGACCGCTGAGCGGGCCGACAGCGGGCCGATGGCCGCCGCTCCCCCGGCCTCACTCCTCCCGGATCTCGAGAAGCGTGACGCCGAAGGGCTCGACGGATTCCGAGAGCGTCCGTTCCCCGGCGCCCGCCCCGTACCGCGAGACGGAAGCCTCGGGCTCCATGCGGCGGCGCAGGACCTCGAGGTCCGCGGGGCGCGCGTGCGCCGGCGCGCCCATCGCGGCCCAGGCGTCGTAGGAGCTCCCGCGGTTCCGGTCGAAGCGCGTCGCTTGGACGCGGATCGGCCGATCGAATCCGCCGAGGCGCAGGCGGAATTCCGCGGTCGGCCGATCCTCGAACAGCCCGTAGATCTTTCCCGGTCCGGCTTCCGCGAGCATCCTGCTGTCGTTCGCGTCCGCGCGGTAATGGCAGTAGTTCCAGAGGAGGATCGCGAGCGAACCGTCCCTTCTCCGCGTGACCGCGTACGAGTCGCCTCCGCCGAGCTCCTCCTCGCCGAGACGGGAGAGGAACCAATAGCCGTGGTAGGCGGGCTTCTTCAGCCCCTGCAGGTTCACGAGCCCGAAACCGCCGTGGAAGGGGACGTCGCCCTGCCTGCACTCCTCGAAGACGTCGCTCACCGTCCAGTAGGAGAGCGAATCGAACCATCCGCGCGCGAGCCAGTTGCTCCTCACGATGAACGGGGCCATGAAGGCGGTGTCGTGGACCGGGTCCCGCGGGCTCGGGCTCGAGCTCCACTCGGTGTAGTGGCGCTCGGCGTTCGGGTACGCCGACGCGTTGATGATCGACTCGCAGCCCGAGAGGTCCCTGAGGAGGCGGTCCGGCCCGTCCCAGACCATGTAGCCCCGGCCCTCGGGATCCACGGGGTGGAGCGTGGGATACGGATGCGCGGAGAAGAAGTCCACGGGCAGACCGCGCTCCGCGCAGGCGGCGAGGAATTCCCTCCCCCAGGGCGGCTCGCCCACGGCGTCGCAGAATCCGTGGCTCGAGGGGCCGCCCACGCGGAAGAGCGGGTCCACGCGCTTGAGCGCGCGGACGCTCCGCTCGTACAGGTCCATGTAAGCGGGGAAATCGGCGTCCTTCCAGAAGTACTTGAGCGCGGGCTCGTTCCAGACCTCGTAGTACCAGCGCCTCGTCTCCTCCCGGCCGTAGCGCTCCACGACGTGCCGCGCGAAGTCCTCCACCAGACGCTCCCACTCCGCGGGATCCTTGGGCGGAGTGACGTTCCCCTTCCACCAGAAGACCGTCTGGTCCCCGCTCGCGAGGTCGTAGGGCATGAAGGAGAGCTCCACGAAAGGACGGATGCCCACGGAGAGCCAATGGTCGAAGACGAGGTCCACGTACTGCCAGTTGAGGATCCGCTTTCCGCCCTCGAGGCGGTAGACCATCATGTCCTCGTGGAAGAGCCCGTGCATCCGGAGGTACTTGAAAGGCATGTCCCGCTGCGCCATCTCGAGGTGCTTCTGGAAATCCGCGCGCATGGCCTCGCCCACGCGGCCTCCGCCGACGCAGACGCTCCAGGCGTGCGCCAGGGGCCGTCCTTCCGCCTTCGCGTCTATCGATATCTCCATGGCGATTCCTTCCGCCGCCCCCGCGACGCCGCGGCGGCCCGCATGGCCGCGGACTATACCTCGCCGCGATCCCGGGCGCAAGCTCCGGATCGCCGCCTCCGCGGGGGCAGCGTCGCGAGCGCGACGCCCGATACCACCACCGCCGCCCCGATCCACTGGACGGCGGACATCCGCTCCCCGAGGAAGAGGAAGCCGCCCAGCACGGCGACGATCGGGATGAGGTTGATGAAGACGCTCGAAGCCGTCACCCCGAGCGCGTCCATCGAGTACGCGTAGAACCAGTAGCCGAGGGCGGAGCAGAACGCGGCGAGGTAGGCGACGTGCGCCCACACGGGCCAGGGAGCGGCCCGCCACGAACCCGACTCGGCGAGGGCGAAGGGGATGAAGCCCGCGGTCCCGAAGAGGCTCTGCCAGAAGACCACCGTGATCCGCTCGTGCTTCGCGAAGAGGCGCCGCGTGAGGAAGGCGTATCCGACCCAGCTCAGCGCCGCGCCCGACATGAAGAGGTATCCGCGCGCGTCGCCGCTCGCGGAGAGCCCCGCCGACACGAAGACCCAGACTCCCGCCGTCGAGAGCGCCGCGCCCGCGTAGCCCGCCGCGGAGAGCCGCGTTCCCAGGAAGAGCCGCTCGGCGATCAGGCTCAGCACGGGGATGGCGCCGATCACGATCGAGGCCTCCGA
Organism: uncultured Spirochaetales bacterium; assembly: GCA_964399285.1. Taxonomy (GTDB): domain Bacteria; phylum Spirochaetota; class Spirochaetia; order Treponematales; family JBGSOB01; genus CAYNQK01. The sequence goes on from CAYNQK010000037.1 coordinate 3,797, forward strand.
GGCCGTGGAGAGCTTCACGCCGTTGTTCTCCATGAAGAAGTAGAGCGTCACGCCCACGAGGCCCGCGGCGGCCAGGGCGGGGAGCGAGCCGCGCCCGACGGCGTCACCGGGCGCGAGCCGGCGCTTCAGGAAGAGGAGGATGAGCGTCGCCGCCGAGAAGCGGACGAGGCCGAGGGTCATGGGCGGGAGGTACTCGACCGCCACCTTGATGGAAATGAAGGAGAGCCCCCAGAGGACCGCGATGGCCGCTCCCGCGGCGACGCCGAGCGCGCGCCGTCGCGGACGGGAGGCTCCCGGAACGCGCTCCGGGGGCATGGGGATATCCTAGGCTCCCGCCCTCGCGCTGTTCAACCCGTCCCGCCGCCGGGGGGAAGAGCTCCCGCCCTTCCCCCCGAGGCCCCGGCAGGATCCGCCTCGCCGGGGCCAGCCCCGCGCCCCCCATCCCGGAAGCGCCAGGGCGGGCCATGAACGGATCGGCTCGCGAACGGCTTGCATTCTATGGAAAAACCCCGTATCCTCGAATGCGAATCGTTCGCAAAAAAGGAGCCCCCTATGCCTCGTGCGACGCGCCTCGCGACCATCGTACTCTCATTCGCCCTCGCGGCCTTTCCCCTCGCGGCGGAAAAGCCCGTCGTCGCGGTGAGCATTCCGCCCCAGGCGTACTTCGTCGAACGGATCGCGGGCGGCAGGGTCGCGACGCTCACCATCGTGGGGCCGGGGCAGAGCCCGCACTCCTACGAGCCGAGCCCGCGCCAGATGGCCGAGCTCGCGAAGGCCCGCGTCTGGTTCACCATCGGCGTGGACTTCGAGAAGGCGCTGAAGCCGAGGATAACCGCGACCCTCCCGGGCCTCCTCCTCGCGGACGCCGCCCGGGGCGTCGTCTACCGGACGCTCGAAGCCCACGAGGACGTCGAGGAAGGGCAGGGCCGGGAGAATGGCCGGCACGACGACGATGAGGAGGATGGCGGCCCGGATCCGCACGTCTGGCTCGGGCGACAGGCCGCCAAGATCCAAGCCGCGATCGTCCGCGACGAGCTCTCCCTCGTCGATCCCGCCGGAAAGGCCGTCTTCGCCGCGAACCACGACGCCCTCGTCAGGGACGTGGACGCCGTCTTCGATCGCCTCGCGCGCGACCTAGCCCCGCTCCGGGGAAAGCCCGTCTTCGTGTACCACCCCGCCTTCGGCTACTTCCTCGACGAGTTCGGCATCCTCCAGGTGGCCGTCGAGACGGGAGGCAAGGAGCCCACGCAGAAAGGGATCGCGGAGCTCGCCGCGAGGGCGAAGCGCGAGGGCGCGCGGACGATCTTCGTGCAGAAGCAGTTCCCCGCGCGCGCGGCGGCGGTCCTGGCCAAGAGCCTGGGGGGCGCCGTCGCGCCCCTCGATCCCCTCGCGGGGGACTGGCTCGCGAACCTCGAGCGCATGGGCGACGCGCTCCGGAAGGCCGCGCGGTGAGCGGGCCCGCGCACCGCGCCGTCGCGGCGAGGTTCGACGGCGTGTCCTTCTCCTACGGCGAGCTCGAGGTCCTCAAGGACGCGAGCTTCCATATCCACGAGGGCGAGTTCGCCGCCCTCATCGGCCCCAACGGATCGGGCAAGACGACCATCCTCAAGCTCATCCTCGGCCTCGCCCGCCCCGCTTCGGGCAGGATCGAGGTCTTCGGCCGCGACGCTGGGGAGGCCCAGCGCGAGGTGGGCTACGTCCCGCAGGCCGCGGCGTACGACCCGGCCTTCCCCGTCACGGTGGAATCCGTCGTGCGCATGGGGCGGCTCAGGGGGACCCTCGGGCGTTACCGCCGCGAAGACCGCGGCGCCGTACTCGCGGCCATGGAGGACGCGGGCGTGGCGGACCTCGCCCGGCGGCGCTACGCGGAGCTCTCGGGCGGCCAGCGCAGGCGCGTCCTCGTCGCCCGGGCGCTCGCCGCCGGCGCCCGCCTCCTCGTCCTGGACGAGCCCACCGCCAACATGGACGAGGCGAGCGAAGCCCAGCTCTACCGGAGCCTCGGCGCGGTCAAGGGCCGGGCCGCCGTCCTCATCGTCACCCACGACACCGGCTTCGTCTCGGCGCTCACGGACTCCGTGTTCTGCATCGGCGCCATGGACGGGAAGCGGGGAGCCATCCACCGGCATCCCGCGGCCCCCGCGGGCGCGGACGCCCCGGGTTTCGGCGGCGCCGCGCTCCGCGTCATCCACGACGCGGCGCTCCCGCCCGACGGCTGCTTCGAGGAGGAGGGGAAATGAACGGATTCCTCGGCGCCCTCCTGGATCCCGCGCTCCCCTTCGCGCGGAACGCGCTCGCGGCCGGACTCCTCTCCTCGGTGCTCTTCGGCGTGCTCGGCTCCGTGGTGACCGTCCGGCGCATCGCATCCCTCGCGGGCGCCATCGCGCACGCGGTCCTGGGAGGCGTCGGACTCGCGCTCTTCCTCTCCGCGCGCGGCATCGTCCCGGGGCTCCCGCCCGTCGCGGGCTCCCTCGCCTTCGCGCTCGCGGCGGCCCTCGTCATCGCCCTCGTGTCCCTCAAGGCCAAGGAGCGGGAGGACACGGCCATCAACGCGGTCTGGGCCATAGGCATGAGCCTGGGCGTCCTCCTCATCGCCAAGACGCCCGGCTACGCCGATCCCATGAGCTACCTCTTCGGGAACATCCTCCTCGTCTCGGGGAGGGACCTCGTCCTCCTCGCCGTCCTCGACGCGGCGGCCATCGCCCTCGCCTGGATCTTCTATCCGCAGCTCGAGGCGTCCTCTTTCGACGCCGAGTTCGCTCGCACGCGGGGCGTCCGCGTCGACGCCGTCTTCGTCGTCATCCTCGGCTTCGTCGCCATCGCCGTCGTCCTCCTCCAGTCCTTCGTCGGCATCGTGATGGTCATCGCCATGCTGAGCCTCCCCGCGGGGACGGCGGGCTACGGCTCGCGGAGCCTCGGGGGCATGATGGCGATCTCGGTCGGGCTCTCCGCCCTCTACTCCGCCGGCGGCCTCGCGGCGAGCTGGAGCCTGGACCTCCCCTCGGGCGCGACGGTCGTCGCGATCGCGGGCGCGGCTTACCTCGCCGTCTCCGGCCTCCGCGCCCTCCGCGTGGGCCGCGGCGCCCTCCGCGCCGGCAGCCGCGCGTCCCGCCCGAGGCGAGCTCAGGACGCGCGGCGAAAAGGGGGGCCCCAGTGACGCGGGCGAGGAGCGCCGTCCTGGGCGCCCTCGAGGGGAGCGCGGAGCCACTCTCCGCAGCGGGCGTCATCGGATTGCTGGGCGGGGCATGCGACCAGGCGACCGTGTACCGCGCCCTCGACTTCCTCGAGCGCGAGGGGCTCGCCGAGTCCTTCATCATCCACTGCGAGTCGCGCGGGACGGAGCGGTTCTACTCCCCCAAGCGCGCCGCGCACAGTCATTGGTTCCACTGCGTGTCCTGCCACCGCTTCATCGACGTCGGCGCCTGCGGCCTCGGGCCGGCGCTCGAGAGGATCGGCGCGGGGAAGGGCGTGGAGGTGCGGAGCCATACCCTCTACTTCACCGGGCTCTGCGGCCCCTGCGGAAAGAAAGGAGGCGCAAAGCATGCGGACGCTCATAGTCGGCGCGAGCGATAAGGAAGAGCGCTACGCGAACAAGGCCATGAAAAGGCTCCTCGAGAAGGGCCACGAGACGGTCCTCCTCCACCCGACGCTCCGGGAGATCGACGGCCGCCCCGTCGTGAACCGGATCGAGGACGCGGGGAGCGGGATAGACACCGTCACGCTCTACGTCGGGAGGGACAAGTCCGAGGCCATGATCGACGGCATCCTCGCGCTCCGGCCCCGGCGGATCATCGCCAATCCCGGCGCGGAGAGCGCGGCCGTGAGAGCCGCGGCCGAGGCGGCGGGGATCGAGTACCTCGAGGCCTGCACCCTCGTCCTCCTCGCGACGGGCGCCTTCTAGACGGCGCGGAACGGAAGCCTCGGGCGCGCGGGCCGTCCGCGCGCGGATCGCGCTACGCGAGAGGCCAACGGCCCTCGGCGTCCTTGGCCTTCATGGCGGGGAAGTAGACCGACACGACCGTCCCCTTGCCCGGGCGCGATTCCACCTCCATATGGCCCCGATGGGAGGCCACTATGGATTGCGCCATGAGGAGGCCGAGCCCCGATCCGCCGTTGGATCTCTTGGTCGAGTAGAAGGGGCTGAAGATCCGGTCGAGCGCCGCCTTGTCCATCCCCACGCCGCTGTCCGCCACGGTGATCCTGAGGAAGGCGTCGTCCGGGCCCACGCCGGCGTGGCGCTTGCGGAATTCGGCGTCGACGGCCCAGTGGCTCACGTTCATCTCCACGACGCCTCCCGGGGCCTCCCCGCGCTTCCTCATGCTCGTCATCGCGTGCGCGGCGTTGATAGCCAGGTTGAGGAGGGCCTGCGCGATCTGTCCCGCGTCGCCCGCCACGAAGGCCGGCGATCGCCCCTCAGAGGGAAGCTCGAACGAGACGGAAGTATCGCAGGTGTTGCGCGCGAGCTCCGCGACGTCCTCGAGGACGCGCCAGAGGTCCACGGGAGCCCGCGCGATCGGCGATGGCTTCACCAGGTTGAGGAGGCGGGCCACGATGTCCCTCCCCCGCTCCGTCGACTTCGCGACGAGGGCCACGCTCTTCCTGAGCGCCTCGGCGTCCGTCCTGCCCTGGCCGGCGAGAAGCCCCTCCATGAGCGAAGCGGTTCCCGCGATTCCCGACAGGACGTTGTTGAAGTCGTGGGCGATGCCGCCCGCCATCATGCCGACCATCTCGAGCCGCTGGGCCTGCCTGAGCTGCTCCTCCTTCACCCTGAGCTGATAGCGCCGCCTGAGGATGAGGAGGAGCGCCGCCGCGAAGGAGCCCGACGCGACCACGACCCCGGCGAGCCCCATCGCGTCCTCGAAGGCGAGGGCCTCGAGGGACCTACCGCGCACGATCCAGGCCCTCCCGACGAGGGAGAGCCGTTCCTCGCGCCGTACGGTGCGCCCGAGCGGGGGCGAGGGCCTTCCCGCGTTCCGCGCCGCGAGCCCCGCCGTGCCAGCGAGGCCCTCGGCCGGCGCGAGGTCGACGACGAGGGCGATCCCGCTCGGCGCGGAGGGCGAGAGGACGCGCGCGCTCTCCATTGCCACGACCGTGCGCCTCCCGTCACCCATCCGGAAGGCGAAAGCGAGACGACCGGAGTCATCCATCCATGCGATCGGCAGGGCCTGGGGTCGGGTCAGTATGGGAGGCGAGGGATGCTCGGACGGGTAATGGTAAACGACGCCCCCGCGTTCATCGGGAGAAGGAAGGACGCAGATAGAGGCGATGAAGGGCGCGTCCACCATGATCTTCTGGCAGAAGATCGCGTACTCGGCGTGCGTCACCTCCTCGGAAGCGGCGAACAGGGCCTCGAGCGATCCCGCCGAGGACGCGATCCGGTCCACCCGCTCCTCGATGGAACGGAGGGTTTGGGAGAATTCGCGATCGAAGAGCCGTTGGTACTTGACCCGTATCTCCAAGAGCGATAGGAAGACCCCGACGAGGCAGGCGGCGACGATGACCGAAGCCCACCCCGCGACGATGAGGAAGGTGCTCTTGAAAGGACCTCTCATTTCCACCCGTGTCGATCCTTTCATCGCCGAACGTCCGTTCGGCTCGCCGAAGCCCTACCCCGGCAAAGTCTAGTCCATCGAGGGGAGGAATGCAAAAACGGAATCAGCGACGAGGGGGGGGTATACGCCGGGCTCACCGCCTCCGGCGCGGAAACCACCGCCCCACGCGGCTCGCGTACTCCTCGTATTCAGGGCCGAAGCGCTCCACGAGGAGCCGCTCCTCCACGATCACCCTCCTCCCGTTCACGTACAGGGACATCGCCATTCCGGAAACGAGGAGGAGGAGGTTCTGCGTAATGAGGAAAAGGCTCCCGTGCAGGAGGGGGAAGGCGATGTAGGAGGGATGCCGCGCGAAGGCGTAAGGCCCCGTCGTGACGAGGCGGTGATTATCGTGGAGTTTCATGGGTCCGTGATAGTCGGGCCCGATGGTCGCGTGGATCCACCAGAAGAAGGCGACGTCCAAAACGAGTAGTACGAGCCCCGCGGCCTGGAGCCAGCGTGGATAGGAGAGGTAGGCCCAGGGGAGGAGCCGCCAACCGCCGATCCAATCGACGATGGAGAAATAATAGACGAGCGAGAGCGCGCCCCGAATGAGGTATCCTCCCGGGACCTCGTTCTTAACGTCCTTGAGGTCGACGCCGTGCGCCTTCCGCGCGAGCGAGAGCGCGTACTGCGCCGAAAGGATGATGAGAACGTATGAAACCGCCATGACGGCGATCGATACGATCTTGAAGGCCATGCGGACCTCCTTCCCCCTTTGGAAAGGGGAGCGCGAGGGGGAAACCTTTCAGGGAAAGGTTTCCCTCTCGTCACGCCCTCGTCACGAGGCCCCCGCGAGCAGGCCGATCCCGCGGACCGCCAGCGCGAGGACGTAGCCGACCGAGAGCATGAAGACGAACGAGAAGCCGAGCCACTTCCATCCGAGCTCGGCCTTCACCGTCGCGAGGGCGGCGAAGCAGGGCGGGATCGCGAGCACGAAGAGCATGAGCGCCAGCGCGACGAGGGGCGTGAATCGCCGGTCCGCGCGGAGGGCTTCCCGCAGGCCGCCCTCGTCCTCGCTCGAACGGCCGTAGAGGACTCCGAGGGTGGAGACGACGATCTCCTTCGCCGCGAAGCCCGTGATCGTCGCGACGCCGACGCGCCAGTCGAAGCCGAGGGGCCTGAAGGCGGGTTCGATGGCCTTGCCGATCCTCCCGGCTATGCTGTGCTCGAGCGCCGCGGCGGCGTAAGCGTCGACGCCGGCGGAAGCGACGGCTTCACTCGGAGCGACGACTTCAGGCGGCTTGTAGACGGGGAAGCTCGTGATGGCCCACACGAGGACCGAAGCCGCGAGAATGACCGTGCCCGCCTTCTTGAGGTAGTGCGAGATCTTCTCCCAGACGTGCCAGAGAATTCCGCGGAGCGTGGGCGCGCGGTACGGGGGGAGCTCCATCACGAAGGGCGTGGGATCCCCCTTTGCCACGGTCTTCCTGAGGACGAGCGCGGAGACGAGGGAGAGCGCGACGCCGACCGCGTAGACGACCATCACCATGTTTGCCTCGTTGCCGGGGAAGAAGGCGCCAGCGAGGAGGACGTGCACGGGTAGCTTGGCCCCGCAGCTCATGAAGGGGATGACGAGGATGGTGACGATGCGGTCGCGCGGATTCTTGAGGGTCCGCGCCGCCATGATGGCCGGGACGGAGCAGCCGAATCCGAGCATCATGGGCAGGACCGACTGTCCGTGGAGGCCGAAGGCGTGAAGGAGCTTGTCCGAGGCGAAGGCCGCCCTGGACATGTAGCCCACGTCCTCGAGGATCGAGAGGAAGAGGAAGAGAATGACGATGAGGGGCACGAAGGACATGACACCGCCGACGCCGCCTAAGATCCCGTCCACGAGGAGCGAGCGGAGGATGCCGGGCGGAATGATCCGCGAAGCGGACGTGCCGAGCCAGCCGAAGAAGGCCTCGAGCCAGGCCGTAGGATAGGCGCCCAGGAGGAAGGTGGCCTGAAACACGCACCAGAGGATGAGCACGAAAATGGGAAGAGCGAGGAAGCGGTTCATCACGACCTTGTCCACCGCCTCGGTGAGCGAGAAGTCGGGCCGCTTCCTGATCCTCACCGACTCCTTGACCGCCCCGCGGATGTAGCCGTAGCGCTGCTCGGATATCGCGATCTCCGAGGGCCGGCCGTAGTGGCCCTCGATCCAGGCGGTCGCCGCCGAGGCGGCGGCGCGGATCTCCGCCGCTCGCGGATGTCGTGCGAGCCGCTCGGAGGCGTGCTCGTCCTTCTCGAGGAGCTTCACGGCGAGCCAGCGCGCCGGATACCGCGCGGCGAACGCCGCGTCGGAGGCGATGGCATCCTCGATGGGCGCGATGCGCGATTCCGCCTCGTCGCCGTAGCGGATGGAGCGCGCGACGCTCCCCCGGGGGATCGTCCCCTCCCCCGCTCCGTCCACGACGGCGTCGATGGCGTCGAGGAGCTCCTCGGTGCCCGCGCCCTTCGGGCCCACCGTCTTGAGGAACGTGATGCCGAGGACGGCGGAGAGGGCCGCCGCGTCCACGTCGATCCCCTTGGCCTCGGCCTCGTCGCTCATGTTGAGCGCTCCGATCACCGGGATCCCGAGCTCCTGGAACTGGAGGCAGAGGTAGAGGTTCCGCTCGAGGTTCGTCGAGTCGAGGACGTCCACGATGAGGTCGGGCCGTTCATCGAGGAGGAAGTCGCGCGCGACCACCTCGTCGATGGAGTACGCCGTGAGGCTGTAGACGCCCGGAAGGTCGATGAAGCGGTACTCGCGATCGCCGCGGATCCGCGAGCCCTCCCTCTTCTCCACGGTGACGCCGGGATAGTTCCCGACCTTGTGGTGCGCCCCCGTGAGCGCGTTGAAGCTCGTGGTCTTACCCGCGTTGGGATTGCCCGCCAGGGCGACGCGGACGATGCGGTTCGGTCTCGGGCTCATACGGCGTCCCTCGTCCCGTCATCGCGGTTGTCAAAGCGCCCGCCATCGCGACGATTACGGAAGCCCCTACCCGATTCCCCGTGGCCGATGACTCCCCGTCTCCCGCCTCCGCGGCGGCACCCCTGCTGGAAGCCGCCCATGAAGCCATGGAGCGCGGGAAGCGCGGTCCAATCGCCTAAGGGTTCGATTTCCACGCCCAGGGCTTCGCCCCTCCGGATGAGGATGTCGTACCCCCTGATACGCACCTGGAGTGGACCCCGGAAGAAGCCTGAACGCACGACAAGACCCTCGGCCCCCGCCGTGAAGCCCATGTCCGCGAGGCGTTTCCCTATTTCCCGCCCGAGGCTCACCCGCGTCACTATGAACGCGGCGCCCGAGGGGGCGTCGGCTATGGTCATCGAACCTCCCGTCTTGGTATAAGATACCATTATTGATAATGATTATCATTATCAATAAGCGTAGATAACGAACTCATTATTTCCATCATCCGCGATCCTCGCATTATCCCTTGGTTGAACGGGTCTTCTTTTGACAAGCCGGGCAACGCCCGAGAAGCTCCATTTTATGGGCCACGGGCTCGAATCCGCTCGAACGGTAGACGGCCTCCTGTGCGCGTTCGACCGCCTCGTCGGAAAACTCGATTACCTTGCCGCACACGACGCAGATCAGGTGGTCGTGGTGTTGATGCCGGTACGAGTGCTCGTACTGCATGCCCCCGACCGCCGTGCGGGCCTCTCGCGCGAGCCCCGCCTCCGCGAGGAGGCGCATTGTACGAAAAACGGTCGCCTGACCGATGCTCGGATCGCTCTTCTTGACGGTTTCCCAGACCTGTTCCGCCGTCACATGCCGTTCCATGCCCAGGAACGCGTCGAGGACCGCTTGCCGGGGAGCGGTCAATCTCCCGCCGCGGGATCGCAAGTACGCGGTCAGGATCGTCCCCTCATCGGGGGGCGGATTGAGCTTCTTCATATAGATGCTCCTTTTATTTGGAGATCCCCTGTTATTGATAATGATTATCATTATCAAAAAAGCCCGGATACCGCAAGCCCCTCCCCTCGCCGCTCCTTGACCCCGAAGCCCGAGGCGTTTAGCCTTCTCTCCATGACGATCGCGGTGGTGGACGGTTTAGGCGGGGGCCTCGGCGCCCAGCTCGTTGAGCGGCTGAAGGCCGCCTTGGGGGATCGGACGCGCATCATCGCGCTCGGCACGAACTCATCGGCGACCGAGCGCATGCTGAAGGCGGGGGCTGAGCGCGGGGCGAGCGGCGAGAACGCCATAAAGGCCTCGATCGGACTCGGAGACCTCGTGATGGGCCCCATCGGCATCGTCGTTCCGAACGGCTTGATGGGAGAGATCAGCCCGGCCATCGCCGAGGCGATTTTCTCCGCCCGAGGCAGGCTCATCCTCGTACCGGTGCAGCAGCCCCACTTCGTCCTCGCCGGCCTTCCCGCTCAGCCGATGAGCCAGCTCGTCAACGCCGCCGTGGAAGCCGCTCGGGAGGCGCTCGGCGCCGCCGAGGCGGGCGCCTGAGCCGCGAGCCCTTGCGGACCACGGGCGGCGCTGATAGCATGGCGGTCCGAAGCCGCTCCCATGCTGGCGTCGGCGCTCCTCGTCGGGCGGAGCGCCGTAGACCGCCGAACGGCTCACGGATGTCAGGATCGGGAGACGAGGTACGATCGTCCCGTCCGCGGGCGTGAAGGCCCGATCACCGATCGCGAGGATCCGCATGAAACCCGTCCGTTCGATAGTATCGCTCGCTTTCCTCGCCCTGATAGCCGGCGCGCTCCCGGGCCAGCAGGCTCCCAGGATCGTCGCCTCGACTTGGTGGACGGCGGCCATGGCAAGGGCGGCCGGAGCGGGCGAGGGCGTCATCGTCATCGCTCCCGCGGAGCTTACGCAACCGATCGACTACGAGGCGCGTCCCGAGGACCTGCTCGCGATTAAGGGCGCCGATCTCCTCCTGTACGGCGGCTACGAGAAATTCGCGCCCAAGATCCTCGAGGCCGCGGCTCGGCCCGAAGCCGTCTTCAAGATCGTCACGGACAACAGGCCGATCAACCTCATCATCGAGACGAGGCGGATCGCCGAGCGCCTCGGTACCGTGGAAGCCCAGGCGCAATGGGCGGAACGATTCAAGGCCTTCGCGGAGGCGTCCCGCGCGCGCGTCGTGGCCGCCCTCTGCCCGGACGGCTTTCCCAAGCGGCGCGTCGCGGTCCAGGCGTCGCTCAGGTCATGGATGGTCTGGATGGGCTTCGACGTGGTGGGCACCTTCGGCCCCGGAGAGCCGGACCGAGCGAAGATAGAGGAACTCGCGAAGGCGCGGCCCGTTCTCGTCATCGACAGCTTCCACGAACCGTCGGGCTCGGCGCTCGCGAGCGGCCTGCGGGCGGATTACTGCCTCCTCATCAGCTTCCCGGGCAAGGACGGGACGGCGACGCTCGAGGACCTCTACGCGCACAACGAGAAGGCGCTCCTGGGCGCGCGGCCCCTGAAGGCGGCGCAGGGAAACCGCTAGAAACCGCTCGGCGCGTTCCCGCTTGCGCCGTTCGGCGCGCCGAGCTATGATCCGCATCGCGGCCGCAGAAGCGGCTCGAAGGCGGTCGGCATGTCGCTGACGCGGCCGATTACTCCATGCAAGACGTGAATACGGTTTCGGCGGACGGGACGTCGTCCGGGCGCCGAGGCCGAGACTGGGAGCGTGAGCGCCCCGCGTGCCTGAAGGCCCGCCTATCAGCCTTAAGGTCGGTTTCCATGAACAAAGCCCATCGAATTCTCTCCGTCGCCGCCGCGGCGCTCCTAGCGGCGCTTCCCCTCCACGCGCAAGCGAAAAAGATCGTCGCGTCCACCTGGTGGACGGCCGCGATCGCCCGGGCCGGAGGCGCGAGCGGCGAGATCCTCGTGATCGCCCCCGCCGAGCTCAAGCATCCCCCCGAGTACGAGCTCAAGCCCGCCGACCTCCTCGCCGTCAAGGGAGCCGATCTCCTCGTATACGGCGGCTACGAGAAATTCGCCGCGCGGATCCTGGAGGCGTCCGGGAGATCGGACGCCGGACTCAAGCTCTCGACGGACAACCGGCCCGAGAACCTCATCGCGGAAGCGGGCAAGGTCGCCGAGCGGCTCGGAACGAAGGCGGAATACGAAGAGTGGGCGGCGGGCTTCCGGAGCTACGCGGAGGCCTCGCGCGCTCGCGTCATCGCGGGCCTGTTCCCGGACGGATCTCCGCGCGGACGCGTGGTGGTCCAGGGATTCCTCAAGGCCTGGATGGAATGGATGGGCTTCGACGTCGCGGGGACCTTCGGTCCCGGGGAGCCGAGCCCGGCCCAGATCCTCGAGCTCGCGAAGGCCAAGCCCGTCCTCGTCATCGACAACTATCACAATCCATCGGGCGCGACGCTCGCCGAGAGCCTGGGCGCGCGGTACTGCCTCCTCATCAACTTCCCCGGCAAGGACGGTACCAGGACCATCGAGGACGTCTACGCCTATAACGAGAAGGCCCTCATCGGCGCGAAGCTTCCCGGCAAGGCGAAGGACGCGGGGGAGAAGCGGTAGATGGCGGAACTCGTAGCGGCGGAAAAGTTCGCCGCCGGCTACGGCCGCGTCCCCGTCGTCTCGGGCGTGACGCTCTCGCTCTCGCGCGGGGAGGGGCCCGTCGGGCTCTGCGGCCCGAACGGCGGAGGCAAGTCCACCTTCCTCAAGTCCTGCCTCGGCATGGTCCGCGCCCTGGGCGGGACGCTCTCGGTCATGGGTGCCCGGCCGGGCGAGAGCGGGCGCCTGAGGCGCGCGGGCTACGTGCCGCAGTCTCGCCCGGGCGGCGCCTTCCGGATGACCGCGGGGGAATTGGCCGCCACGAGCCTCGAGGCGGTCAGGGGCCCCCTCCGCCGGCTCAGGGCCGAGGATCGCGCGGCGATCGACGCGGCCCTGGACCGCTGCGGCGTCCTGGACCTCAAGCGCCGCGCCGCTAACGAGCTCTCGGGCGGACAGTACCAGCGCGTACTCCTCGCGCGGGCCCTCGCCTCCTCGCCCGAGCTCCTCCTCCTGGACGAGCCGAGCGCGCACCTGGACGCGGCCTCGCGCGCCCGCGTGATCGACGTGATCCGCGATCTCGCCGCGGAGGGCCGAACCGGCCTCCTCGTCGTGTCCCACGACCGGGAACTCCTCGGCCTCTGCGCGCGCTTCATCCACTTCGAGGGCGGGACGGCGCGCGAGGTTCCTTCGCCCCTGGGAGGCGACGATGCTTGAGATCCTCGCCCTCCCCGTCTTCAAGCGGGCCCTCGCGGCCCTCCTCCTCTCGGGCGTCGCCTATCCCGCCATGGGGACCTTCATCCTCGCGCTCGAGCTCGTGCCGGCGCGCTTCGCGGTCATGCACGCCTCGCTCCTGGGCGCGGCCATCGGGCTCCTCATCGGTTTCGATCCGACGATCTCCGCGATCATCGCGGCCTTCGCGGCGGGAATAGCGGTGGCCCGGATGGGGGAGACGGCGCCGATGCACGACGTATCGGGCGGCAGGGCTGAATCCGCATCGGGCGCGCTGGGGCTGGGCATGGCCCTCTCGCTCGCCTTCGCCTTCATCATCTTCCACAAGGGGAAGGTCCACGCGATCGAGGCCTTCAACCTCTTCTGGGGGAACGTCCTCGCGCTGAGGCCGCTGGACTTGTGGCTCACCGCCGCGACCTGCGCCGCGATCGTCGCTTTCGCGCTCCTCTTCTTCAAGGAAATCAGGGCCGTCCTCTACGACAGGGAGCTCGCGCGCTCGAGCGGCATGCCCGCGCGCGCGATCCACTACGCTCTCATGGTGGTCGTTTGCCTCGGCCTGGGCATGGCCATGCGCCTCACGGGGGCCCTCCTCGCGGACGCCCTCACCATCATTCCCGCCCTCGCGGCCCGTAATCTCCGCCGCGGCCTCAAGGCCACCCTGGCCTGGGGGGCCGTCTTCGGCGTCGCGTCGAATCTCGGGGGCTTCGGCCTCGCCCTCGCCTTCGACCTGCCGACGGGGCCGGCCATCATCGTCGCCGCTTCGATCATCGCGGGAGCGACTTATATCGTGGGACGGCGGAGGGCCTAGGAGCGCTATCCCGGTTCCGGTTGACCGCGCTGCTCGACGGAACGTATGATCGCGGTATGGGATCATCGAGAGTATCGGATTACTACGACTCGGCGACGGAAGAGCGGCGGTTCGATTCGCCCGAGGGACGCCTCGAGTACGAGAGATCGAAAGCCATCCTCGGACGTTCGCTCCCCGAGCCCCCCGCGGCCGTGCTCGACGTGGGCGGCGGGACGGGCCCCTACTCGTTCTGGCTCGCGGAACTCGGATACGACGTCACGCTCGCCGATCTCTCCGCCCGGCACGTCGGGATCGCGATCGATCGGGACCGATCCGCCTACCGTGCCATCAAGGCCGCGCTCCAGGCCGAC
>CAYNQK010000037.1:17702-25431 GCA_964399285.1 uncultured Spirochaetales bacterium
GCTCCGCCTCCCCTTCGAAGCGGAATCCTTCGACGCCGTCCTCCTCATGGGCCCGCTCTACCACCTCTTGGGCCGCGGATCGAGGATCGCCGCGCTCAGGGAGGCGCATCGTGTCCTTAAGCCGCGCGGAACGATCGCCGCGGCCTTCATCTCGCGCTACGCGTCGCTCATGGACGGTTATCGCTGCGGACTCTTCTCCGATCCCGTTTTCGCTGACATCGTGCGCGCCGACCTCGCGACCGGCGCGCACGTCCCACCCGCTGGCAGGAACGATTATTTCACCGAGGCCTACTTCCACGATCCTGAAGAGATAACGGTAGAAATGGCCGACGGCGGATTCGCGGACGCTACGGTCAGGGCCGTGGAGGGCTTTCCGTGGATGCTGAGCGGGCTCGGGGAAATAATGGACGACGACGCGGCCCGCGATCTCCTTTTCGAATGGCTCGATAGGACAGATACCGCGCCATCCCTCCTCGGAGCGAGCTCTCACCTCCTCGCGATAGGACGCCGAGCCGACTAGGCTCGCGGCGCGCTTTCCCGCGTCCCCTCCTCGCCGCCCTCCGCGGGATCCCTTCCCGCGCGCCTTATCCCCGTTCCCGCGAAGTTGACCGCGATGCCGGCCGCGATGAGGACGAAGCCCCCCGCGAGTCCGAGGCTCGGGCGCTCCCCGAGCGCGAGAAAGGCGAAGAGAGCGGCGAGGGGCGGCTTGGCGAAGTACAGGACCGAGCCCGCGCCCGCGTCCATGAGCGATAGCCCCTTGAAGTACGAAGCGTACGCGACGCCCGTGATGAGGAGGGACATCACCGCCATGTGGGGGATGATGGAAGGATCGCGCGGCAGGAGGGGTACGCGGAGCGCGAGCATGAGAGGCACGAGCATGGCGGAACCGATGACGAAGGAGAGCGCGGTGAGCGTCAGGGAATCCGCCCCCGTGCGCTTCATGATCCGCTTTCCCGTCACGGTGTAGAGCGCGAAGACGACGGCCGAGGCGAGCACGAGGCCCGCTCCCGCGGCGGCCGAGGCGGCCCCGCCCGCTCCGGAGGCGGCCGGCCCGAGGAGCTTCTCCGCGAAGACGAGGGCGACGCCCGCCATGCCCAGCGCGAGCGCGGCGATGCGCCGCCATCCCATCCGCTCCCCGAGGAGGGGCACGGCGAGGAGCGAAACGTACACAGGATTGGAGGAGAAGACGAGGGCCGTGACCGAGGCGGGCGTGAAGACGAGGGCGTACTGGATGAGGCCCATGGATACCACGACGTTGAGGAAGCCCATGAGGGCCGCCGAGCCCAGGAGCGCCGGAAGCTCCTTCCGCGGGTAGCGCGCGAGGCGGGGCGCCGCGAGGGCGAGGAGGAGGAGCCCTCCCGCCGCGAAGCGCCAGAGGCTGACCTGGAGAGCCTCCATCCTCGGCCCGATGAGCCGGGAGACGACCTCGAAGGCCGAGAAGAGGACGATCGTGAGCGCGATGTAGGGGACGCCGGGGCGTTTCATCCGGACGACCATAGCTTTCCCCGATTGCCACGGTCAAGGGAGAACCGCTATAATCACGCGGCCTGCGGGCAAAGCGTCCGGTCCCCCCGTCTTCCCCCGAAACACGGCACGACCGCAACCGACGCGCACAGCCGTCCCGGCCCGAGCGGCCGGAGACCAATTTCGAGAGGGAACCATGATCAGAGGCGGAGATATCGGAAAGGGCACCTGCCTGCTCATCAACAACCAGCCGTGCCTCGTCGTCGAGCGCGAGTTCGTCAGCCCCGGCAAGGGCTCGGCCTTCGCTCGCGTGAAGGCCAAGAACCTCATCACGGGAAACGTCATCACCCAGACCATCAAGACCGCGGACTCGGTGGAGGACGCCACCGTCGACCTCGTCGACTGCCAGTACCAGTACTCCGACGGAGAGAACTACGTGTTCATGAACAACACGACCTACGAGCAGTTCCACATCGCCATCGAGGGCAACGAGGACAAGGCCGGATACCTGAAAGACGCCGAGACCTACGCGGTCACCTTCTGGGACGGGAATCCCATCGACGTGAAGATCCCCTTCAAGATGGTCTTCACGGTCGTCGAGAGCGAGAACTACGTGAAGGGCGACACCGTCTCCGGCGCCACCAAGCCCGTGAAGACCGAGACCGGCCTGACCGTCCGCGTCCCCCTCTTCATCAAGCAGGGCGAGAAGATCCTCATCAACACCGAGACCAACGACTACGTGGAGCGCGTCAACGAATAACGCCCGCGCGAGGTAGCCCCGTGGACCTCGAACCCCTCGTCAACAAGCGCGCGAGCCTCCGCTTCATGGGAGCGGAGGCCTCGATCGCCCTCTCCCACGCGCTCTTCTCCTCCTTCGACGTCGATTCCGGAAGCAGGCTCCTCCTCAAGGTCCTCGCCGCGCGCGGCGAGCTCGGCTCCGCGAGGACTCTCCTCGACTCGGGTTGCGGCACGGGCGTCCTGGGGATCGCGGCGGCGGCCGCCCACCCGGGGCTCTCCGTCCGCGCCGTCGACCGCGACGCCCTGGCCCTCGCCTTCACCGCCATGAACGCCCGCGTTAACGGCCTCGAGGGCCGGGTGACGGCCGAAGGCGGCCTCCTCTCCGAGCCGCGCGGGCTCCGTTTCGACCGCATCGTCTCCAATCTCCCCGCGAAGGCTGGCGAGGACGCGCTCCGCGACTTCCTCGTCCGCGCCCCGTCGCGCCTCGAGCGCGGGGGCATGGTCGCTATCGTCATCGTGAAGACCCTCGCGGATTTCGCGCGGAAAGAGATCGAGCGGGCCGGGCACGAGCTCGTTCACGCGGAGGAAGGGCCGGGCCACGACGTGTATCTCTTCGCCCCGGGATCGGGGTCCGAACCCGGGCCGAGCGACGCCGACGACTATGACGGACTCGGTCCGTACGGACGAGGGACCTGCGCGTTCACTCTGCGCGGAACAGGGTATTCGCTCCGCGCGGTGCGGGGCCTCCCGGACTTCGACAGCCCCGGCTACGGCACCGAGCTCGCCGCGAGGATCCTCGAGGACCAGCCGCGCGCCGAGGGCTCCTCGGCCGTCGTCCTCAATCCCGGCCAAGGCCACGTTCCCCTGTACCTCGCGCTCGCGCTCGGGTACCGGGACCAGATCCTCGCGGGTCGCGATCTCCTCGGCCTCCGCGCCTCGGCGCGGGCCCTCGGGGAAGCGAACGCGGCTTGCTCCGCTTTCCACATCGCCCTTCCGTCGGGACTCGGAGCGGAGACGGCGCGGGTCGGGGCGACGCCGCCCCGCCTCGTCGTCGCCTTCCCCGAGGACGCGCCGGGCTATCCCTGGTGCGAGACCGCGGCGGAAACCGCGGTTTCCCTCCTCGCGCCCGGCGGCCGTTTCATCGTCTGCGCGCGTTCGTCGCTCCTCGCGGACATGGGGAAGCGCAGGCCGGCGGGCATGAGGACCGTGGCGGACAAGAAGGAAAAGGGGTTCAGGGCCATCGCGTACGAGCGCGCCTAGGACCCGGGGCAGGATCCTTTCCTAGCGCCGCTTCACCTTGACGTCGCCGATGAGATGGAAGCCCGTGATCCGCACGACCCGCCCCGGATCGATATAGGCGGGATCGAAGGATCTATCGCGGTACTCCCCGAGTATGGTCGTCATCTCGTTCACCACGACGGCGTCGGCCGGCACCTCGACGATGACGTCGCCGAGGATGCAGACGACCTCGACGTCCACGCGGGGCGAATCGCAGGCGCAGCAATCGACCTTGACGTCGCCGAGGAGGATAGTCGCCGAGATCGCGCTATCCCCGGGCATGAGGACGTGCCGCGAGCTTCCGATGAGGGTGAACTCGCTCCGGGCGGCGCCCGGGGCGCGGGCGGGATAGGCACCGGCGGGACGCGCCGCGGGAACCGCCGGCCCGGGTTCGCCGCCCGCCGACCGGGCGTCCGCCAGCGCGAAGCGCACGAGGCCCAGCCTCCCCGCGTCGCGCTCGCTCTCCACGAGGGCGATCCTGTCGATCACTCCCTCGAACTCCTCCTCGGTGAGCGCGCCCGTCGCGTACTCCTCGGCCGCCGCGTCGCGCATCCGCTCCCTGAGGGCCTCCACGTTCCCGTCCCGATCTTCCATCGCTACCTCCATGCCGGAACCCTCAGAGCCCCGGAAGGCCAGGGAGGGAGCCGCACCCCCTCAATATACGCCATTCATTGACGAGAGGCAAAGACCGCCGCGGTCAGAGGACTCCCTCGTAGACCACCTGCTCGCCGCCGTCGATGGTGACGGTCATCCCCGTCTCCATGGAATCCATGGCGCCCGCCACCTCCGTCACCAGGATTATGTCCGGGTTGGTCATGCGCACGACGTCCCAGGGGAGCTCGGACACGCCCTCCGCGATGACGCCCTTGGCGAGGCGGACGATGGGTATGTAGTCGGGGTGCAAGGTCGGCACGAGGAGTATGTCGCCTCCGTCGTCCTTCTTGAGCGCCGCGACCGCCTCGTCCAGGTTCTTGGCCTTGACGATCCGTCCCGTGCACCGCCCCCCGAGCCCCTTCTCGCCGCGGCCGATCACCTTCCCGAGGTAGTAGGCCCTGACGGCGTTCACGGTGAGCGCCGAGGCGACGGGCAGGCCCGCGACCAGGACAACCTTGTCGCTCCGCTCCGCGTAGCCGCCCGAGATGGCGGCCTTGATGGCGTTCTGCACCATCTCCTCCGAGTCGCGCACGAAGGGGGCGAGGATGGGCTGGACGCCCCAGTCGAGGAGGAGCTGGCGCTGCACGGCCGCGTCCACGCAGACCGCGATAATGGGCTGGTTGGGTCGGTAGCGCGAGAGGAGGCGGGGCGTGACGCCGCTCATGGTCGGGGCGATGATGGCCGCGGCGCAGATGTCGCCCGCCATCGAGTATCCCGCGCGGCAGGTCGCGAGCGACACCTCGAGGCATCCCGCTTCCTGGGTGAAGCCCTCGCGCGCCTTCTTCCGGTACTCGTCGGAGGCCTCCACGGAGAGCGCTATCTTCCGCATCACGTTCACGGCCTCCACGGGATGGTCGCCCGCGGCCGTCTCCCCCGAGAGCATCACGGCGTCCGTGCCGTCCAGGATGGCGTTGGCCACGTCGCTCACCTCGGCCCTCGTGGGGCGCGGGTTCTTCACCATGGACTCGAGCATCTGCGTGGCCGTGATCACGGGCTTCCCCGCGCCGTGGCAGCGGTCGATGATGCGCTTCTGCGCGAGCGGGATCTCCTCCGGCTCGAGCTGGACCCCGAGGTCGCCTCGCGCGACCATGATCCCGCCCGCAACGCGGATGATGTCATCGATGTTGGCGAGCCCCTCCTCGTCCTCGATCTTGGCGATGACGCGCATCGGGTTCCTGGCGCCCTCGATCAGGCGGAGGACCTGGATCGCGTCCTCGGCCTTCCTGACGAAGCTCGCGGCGATGAAGTCGAAGCCCTTCTCCACGCCGAAGCGGATATCCTCGACGTCGCGCTCCGTCACCGAGGGTAGGCGCGTCCGCACCCGCGGGACGTTCACGTTCTTGCGCGGCCCGATCTCGCCGCCCGCGGCCACCCGGCAGAGTATGGCGTCGCCGTCCTTGCCCTCGACGTCCAGGGCGATGAGGCCGTCCGCGATGTAAATCCGGTTGCCCGCCCGCACGTCGTCGACGAGGCCCGCGTAATTGATGGAAATCGAATCGGGGGCGCAGACGTCGGCGCAGGCGCGCACGCGCACCGCCTTCCCTTCTTCCAGGCGGATCTTCCCGCCGCCGGGGGTCTCGCCGGTCCTGATCTCCGGGCCGCGCGTGTCCAGGAGAAGCGCCACCGGGATGCCCGTTTCGGCCGAGGCCTCGCGCACCAGGTCGGCCATGGAGCCGTGGGTCTCATGGTCGCCGTGCGAGAAATTGAGGCGGGCGACGTTCATCCCCGCGCGCAAGAGACCCTTCAGGACTTCCTTGTCCCTCGTCGCGGGCCCCATCGTGCAGATGATCTTCGTCTTCCTGATCGGCGCCATTCGTACTCCCCCGTTCACGCCAGGATATCGCGCGGAGCGGGAGAAGGTAAAGCGGAGGGGCGTTGCCGCCCTCGCCCGCCCCGCCTATACTCGCTCCATGGCGATCGCCCTCACCGTCTTCGCGCCTCTCGTACTCCTCGCCGCGCTCGCGGGCGTCCTCGGCATGACCGGCCTCTTCCACCGGGAATCCTCCGAATACCGGAAACCCGACCTCTCCCGGCTCATGAGCCCCCTCGCGGCCCCCGTGGAGATCGACCGCGGCCGCGGACGGGCCGTCCTCTTCCTCCATGGCTACCCCGCCACGCCCTTCGCCTTCCGCGAGCCCTGCGCCTGGGCCGACTTGGAGGGCTACGACGCATTCGCGCCCCTCCTCCCCGGCTGCGGCACCCTTCCTGAGGATTTCACCCGCGTGGACCTCTCCCAGATATACGCCTTCGCCCGCGACGAGTACATGAGGATCCGCGCCTCGCGTGACGAGGTCCACCTCGTCGGCTCCTCCATGGGCGGGTCGCTCGCCCTGCGCCTCGCGGAGGAGTTCTCGGGGACGGATCGCGCGCCCTCGAGCCTCGTCACCGTGGGCAGCCCCGTCGTCCTCCTCTCGCCCTTCGAGGGCGTGTGGACCTATCCCCACGCGCCCTTCGCCCGCGCCCTCGGCTGGTTCGCGCGCTCCGTGAACGCGCGCATCCCCGAGAGCGGCCGAGAGGGCGAGGACGGAAGCGAGCGCTGGCTCGGCTACGCGGGGATCTTCCCCCGGCAGACGCATTCGCTCATCCTCTTCCTCCGCTCCGTGAGAAAGGGGCTCCCGATGATCGCCTGCCCCTACCTCAACATGCATTGCAGGACCGACAGGACCGTGAGCTTCCGCAACCAGGCCATCATCGTCCGCGCCGCCGGAACGGGGAATCCCGCGCGGAGAAGCGTAAAGGCCCTCGCCGCGGACATGCCCGGCAAGCGGCACACGCGCCACGATCTCTTCCTCTACGACTCGACCCGCCGCATCGCCTGGGACGCCGCCCTCGCGCACATCCGCGAATCGGCGGCTGGTCGAACGGGCTGACGAGCGGCGCCGTCTCCGCCTATACTCCGCCTCATGGAAATCCGCTCGCGCGTCCGCGGCGTCGTCTTCGACCTCGACGGCACCCTCCTCGACACCCTCGACGACATCTCGCTCGGCATGAATTCCGTGCTCGCCGCGCGCGGCCTTCCCCTCCATCCGCGCGACGCCTACAAAATGTTCGCGGGCAACGGCACGCGCGCCCTCGTCGCCCGGGCGATGCCGCCGGATTCTCCCGAACCCGCCGTCGACGAGGCCTGGCGCGCCTACGTCGCCGCCTACGACGCGCGCGAGGACCGCGGCACCCGCCCCTACCCCGGCGTCCCCGAGCTCATCGACTCCCTCGTCCGTCTCGGCGTTCCCTTCGCCGTCAACTCCAACAAGCCCCAGGCATCCACCGAGCGCGTCCTCGCCAAGTACTTTCCCGGCGCGCCCTTCAAAGCGATCATCGCCCAGGTCCCCCATCGCCCTAATAAGCCCGATCCGGCCGGAGCCCTCATGGCCGCGGGAGCCCTCGGCCTCCCGGCCTCCGCCATCGCTTTCGTCGGCGACTCCTCCGTTGACATGGAAACCGCCGTAAACGCGGGCATGGCCCCCGTCGGGGTCCTCTGGGGCTTCAGGGAAAAGGCGGAGCTCCTCGCCCGGGGCGCGGCCGCCCTGGCCGGAACGCCGTCCGACGTACTTGAACTATTCCGGGAATTCCATTAAAAGTACTTGGGTACGGCGCG
>CAYNQK010000038.1:0-25055 GCA_964399285.1 uncultured Spirochaetales bacterium
ATGTTGATCATGTTGAGGCGCATCTCCTCGGAGAAGAGGGGATTGTTCTCCGAGACCTGCTTCATCTCCGAGAGGAGGGCCCGCGTCAGGGCCTTCACCTCGTCCGAGCCGTCGTTCTCGTCGTCCAGGTACTCCGCCGCCGCGACGTGGGGCGCGTCCCCCCCGGCGAGGAATTTCTTGATCTTGAAGCGCTTCAGCGTGGAGATGAAGACGTTCACCCCGCCGTCCGGGAGGTTGATGCGCTTCACGATCTTGGCCACCGTGCCCACGCCGAAGAACTCGTCCTGCTTGGGCGACTCCGAGTCCCCCTTCACGAGGACGAGGCCGATCATGCCGTCGCGCGAGAGGCTGTCGTCCACCGCGCGCATGTCCTCCGCCCCGGTGATCATGAGGGGCGTGAAAATGCCCGGGAAGATCGGGCGGCCGGAAAGCGGGATCAGGGGCAGCCTGTTGGGCAGTATCTGTTCGATGGGGATGATCTCGTTGTCTGGCATGGTGGTGTGAAATATAGTGGAGCGATACTCGATGGTCAAGTTTTCACGCCGATGCCCGGCGATGCCGTTCCCGGCGGTACGCGGCGAGGCGCCGAAAAGGCGGAACCGCCGCGCTCCGATCGAGCCCGCCCGGGGGATTGCGGCGGTTCGGGGACCCGGATATCCTCGGGACGGGGGGCTTGGATAATGCAGGGAATAACGACGCTCCGGACAATGGAAGAGA
Organism: uncultured Spirochaetales bacterium; assembly: GCA_964399285.1. GTDB lineage: Bacteria > Spirochaetota > Spirochaetia > Treponematales > JBGSOB01 > CAYNQK01. The sequence goes on from CAYNQK010000038.1 coordinate 718, forward strand.
AAGACGCGATGCAGAAGCGCGTCTACAGGATCGGATTCGTCGTCGGGGTCGCGGCGCTGCCGCTATGCATCGCCGCCATGGTCTGGGTATTCGCGTTCCCCGCGCCGCCGCTCGGGCCGGATTCCATCGCCATCATCGAGGGCGTGGCGGAGTCCTCGATCATGCCCGATCCCGTTAACGGCCTCCAGGAATTCAGGCTGGCCGTGGCCGGGGAGCCCGTCATCATGCAGATGATCTCCATGTACCAGACTCCCGAGGCCTTGGCTAAGGCCGTCCTCATCGTGCCGGGCTCGACGCGGGTCGAGGTCGGGGTCCCCGCCGAGGAGATGGCGAAGCCGAGACGGAACCGCGCGAAGGGCTACGATTTCAGGCTCATATGCTCCCTGAAGATCGACGGGGAAAGCGCGTACACCCTGGACGATTACAATGCGGCGGTCCGCAAGAATGAAAACATCGGAAAGGCGTTCCTTCCCGTCCTGGCCGCCGTCGCTGCCTTCCTGACCGCCTATACGGCCTTCAAGCTGTTCCGCAAGAAACCGGCCTGAGCCGGCGGGCTTCACGCCCCGCTCAGCTTGAAGCGTCCCACGAGGGACGAGAGGTCCGTCACGTTCCGGGCGTTCTCCGTCCCCGTCTCAGAGATCTCCCGGATGGAGGCGGAGATCTGCGCGATGCCGGAGGAGATCTCGTCCATGGCTCCGCGGATCTCCGCGGAGATCCCCGTGAGGGCCTCGGTCGCCGAGGCGATGGCCGCTGCCTTCTCCTGCATGCCGATGGAAGAGTCCTTGATCCCCGCCGTATTCGAAATGAGGAGGCCGAGGGAGGCGGTGATCTGCTTCCCGCCCTCGGAAAGCTCAGTCATGGCCGATCCGATCTCCTCCATGCCCCCCATCACGCCCTTGATCCCGAGGACGATCTCGTCGAAGAGGTCCTTGGCCCTGACGGAGGCGGTCTCGGTCGCGCCTATGGTCGAGGCCATCTCGTCGAGCGATCGGGTTATGCCCTCGGCGCTCGCGGCGCTGTCCTCGGCGAGCTTCCTGATCTCGTCCGCGACCACGGAGAATCCCCTCCCCGCCTCGCCCGCGTGGGCCGCCTCGATGGCGGCGTTCATGGCGAGGAGGTTCGTCTGGCTCGCGACGGCCTTGATCATGCTCAGGGCCTCGTTGATCACCTCGGCCGATCCGACGATCCCCCTGATGGCGCTCTCCGACTCCACCATCGCCGTCCCGCCCTCGTCGGCGAGGGCGGCGAGCTCCCGCGCGGCCGCGAGCTTGGCCTCCACGGTGCGCGATATGCTGTTGATGGAGCCCGACATCTCCTCGATCGACGAGGACGACTCCCCTATCTCGGCGGCCTGCTCCGCTATCCGCCCGGCCGCGCCCTCGAGGAAGGCCTTGAATTCCTCGACGGAGGAGTTGGCCGAGGATATCTCCCCGTCCATCGACTCCACGCGCTTCCGCACCGAATTCGCGTTCGCGGTGATCTCCTCGAGGGCGGCGGCGTCCTCCTCCGCGGCGGTGGCGAGGCGCTCGCTCACGCTCGAAGCCCCCGTCACGGAGGACCTCACCGCCCCGATCATCCCGCTTAAGGTCTCCGAGAAGGCGTTGAAGTGGGCCGCGAGCGCGCCGAGCTCGCTCTTGCTCTTCAGGTCTATGCGCCTGGAGAGGTCCCCCTCCCCCTCGGCCACCGCCTTGAGGAGCCCGGCGATGGCGTGGAGCGGCTTGGCGAGGGTCTGGAAGATGAACGCGAGCGAGAGGCCGATGATGAGGGAAGCGAGGGGCGTGGCCCAGAACACGTGCACGAGGCCCCGGGCGCCGATGAAGAAGGCGAGATAGGCGACGACCACGATGTCGATGACGACGGCGAGGAAGATCGAGAACACCACGGATGACTTGAAGATTGCCTTGAACAGGACGGTGAGCGCGCCCGCGGCGGCCAGTACTATGAACAGGAACGTCACTTCCATCGGCATGGGAATCCTCCTCGCGTCGGAATCTCCGGGGAATTCTAAGCCGATGGGGCCGCTCGATTCAAATGAATTTTATATCGCGGATTTATCCGCGGATTACCGGCGGTTCCCGGGGATTCCGCGGATTCAGGCTCCGGCGCCCGGAACGCCGGGCGACGCGCCCGGAACGCCGGGCGACGCGCCCGGAGCGGCGGGCGGCGCGCCCGGAGCGGCGGGCGGCGCTCCTGAGGAACCGGGATGAGGTACGCGCTTGATCTTTTTGCTCGGCGTCTTCTCGAAGGGCTCCTCGCGAATGACGAATTTCCTCACGCGGCTGAACGCGGCGAGGCGGGCGTTGACCCCGTCGCGGAGCCGCTCGAGGAGGTGGGCCGCGCCCTGTTCGAACCGCTCGATCCCGTCCTCGAGCCGGTCCACCGCGTTCACGGCGCCCTTCACGATGCCCTCCGCCACCTCGCTCTTCAAGTTCACGAGGGCGGTGATCCCGTGCCGCTCGTCCGCGTACACGAGCGACTCCTCCACGAAGTCGTAGGAGTTGATGAGGGCCTCGATCTCCTCTGGATAGACGTTCTCCCCCGAAGGGCCGAGGATCATGGTCTTGGAGCGGCCGCGGAGCCGGAGGAAGCCGTGGCCGTCAAGGGTCCCGAGGTCCCCCGTCCTGAGCCAGCCGTCCTCGGTGAAGGCCTCCTTCGTCAGGGCCTCGTCGCGGTAATAGCCGCGCATGACGTTGCGGCCGAGGACCTGGACCTCCCCCTCGCCGTCGCGCCCGAGGGGCGGGGCTATCCGCACGCGCACGCCGCGGAGCGCGGGTCCCACGCAGTAGGGCCGCGTGCGGTCGGGGCCGGCGCCGGTCACGAGGGGCGAGGCCTCCGTCATGCCGTAGCCGCAGGCGTAGGGGAAGCGGGCGGAACGGAGGAAGTCTTCCACGTCCCGCGCGAGCGCCGAGCCGCCGATCCCGAAGAAGCGAATCTTCCCGCCGAAGGTGCGCATGAGCTTCTTCCCGGCGATCCTGTTGATCATCCCGAGGAAGAAGTTCTTGAGCCAGCGCGGCCTGGGGAGGCGCATCGCGGCGATCTTGGGGAAGACCGAGCTCCTCACCACCTTTTCGATGATGAGGGGGACCGAGAGCATCATGGTGGGCTTCACCGCGGCGAGGGCCGGGAGGAGGGCCGATGTGGAAGGCGGCTTGTCGAGGTAGTGGACGGAAGCCCCGAAAAGGAAGGGCGCGAGGAAGCCAACGGTGCACTCGTAGGAATGGGCCATGGGGAGGATGGAGAGGAAGCGGTCGCTCGGCCGTATGCGCGCGGCGCTCGAGGAAGCCCAGGCGTCGAAGGCGAGGGCCCCGTGCTCGAGCATGACGCCCTTCGGCCTGCCCGTGGTTCCGGAGGTGTATATTATGGACGCTAGGTCGGACTCCTCGGGCGGGCGGAAGGCGTCCCAGTTCACCGGGACGGGGTCCGCGAGGAGGTCGTCGGCGGCCGCGTCGCGCTCGGGCGGCCGCACGAAGGCCTCGATGCCGATGACGGCGGCGGATGAGCGGGCCTCGTCCTCGAGCCGCGCCTCGAGGCGGGGAGATACGATGATCGCCGCGCAATCCGCGTGCTTGATGATGGACGTGACTTGGGGCGCGGGGAAGTCGGGGAGGACGGGAACGGCGACGCAGCCGGAAGCCGCGATCGCCAAGAAGGCGACGCCCCACTCGGGCCGGGACTCGGAGAGAATGGCGACGCGGTCGCCGCGCTTGACGCCGCGTTCCGCGAGCTCGAGGGCGGCGCAGAGCGCGAGGCGCGAGACCTCGTGGAAGCCGAGGCGGCGCCCGCCCGCCCAGCAGAGGGCGTCGCGATCGTCGAAGGCTTCGGCTGATTGTTCGAGGAGCTCGCGGATCGTGAAAGGCCGTTCGACGCGCATGGTCCGGAAAGGATAGCGATTCTTGCGGCCGCGGGCAAGTGCGGCCGCGGGGCTAGCGGACGAGGTACCGGACGCGCGGGCTTTGGAAGAGGGGGCGCGGGGGAGGAACCTTTCCCGAAAGGTTCCTCTCCCGCTTCTTTCCTCACTCCTCGAAGCCGAGGCGCGTTATGACGCCGACGCCGTTCGAGATCTTCACCTCGATGTAGGCCTTGTCGCGGTTTTTCCGGACTTCCGCATCGAGGGCGTCGGCCTTGTCCTCGTTCACGTAGTAGCGCGTGAAGGGGGGCTGGATCCATTCGTCCCCGAAGCGCATGGCGAGCCAGGTCCCCTCCCTGTCGGGCTTCCAGAGCGAGAGGGATCCGATGCGGCCGTAACCGTCGGGGCCGCGCTCGAGCGTCGCGTAGAAGGCCTCGCCTGGCTTCAATTCCTTGATAAAGTCCTTGTCCGCCTCGCGTTCCGGGCGCGTGAGCGCGGGCACGGTGAATTCCACGTAGCGCCCGCGGACGGGATCGAGCGGGTCGTAGCCGCCGATCCTGAAGCGCCACACGGAGTCGCGCGCGAGGGCGGCTTCCCGCGTGACGATGATGAAGGCGTTCACGCCGAGGCCGAGCGCCGCCGTGGCGATGAGGATGCCGAGGATCAGTTTCCGCTTCATGCCCGCGCCCCCTTCCCGAGCTTCTTGGAGAGGACGAGGTTCCCCGCGAGGAAGGCCCCGCCCAGGACGATGAGGATGAGCCCGCGGACGATCATGTCATCGAAGAAGCCATCGACGAAGATGAAGCGCAGGCAGATGAGGACGCAGAGGACGAGGGTCCCGAGGTTGATCTCGCCGAGGCTCCCCGCTCGGTACCCGTGGACGACGCGGAAAACGCCGGCGCCGAGGAGGCAGGCGTTGAGGAGGAGGTGGATGATGAGGAGCGCCGCTTCGTCGGCGCCCGTGGACGCGGAGAGGACGTACGATGCGACGATGGCCAGGGCGACGGCGGCCTCGGGAAGGGCCGAGAAGCGCCGCTTCCGAACCGCGAGGAAGGCGAGGGCGCCGAACGCGGCGACGAGGCCGCCCGAGAGGACGTAGTCCGCGATGCCCGCGATCGCCTGGTGGCCCTCGTCGGTCCGCATGTACTGCCAGCCCACGTCCTCCCAGGGCCAATTGTAGGTGAGGATGAAGGCGAGGACGTAGCCCCCGATGAAGCCCGCCGAGCCGAAGGGATCGGAGCCGCGCCGGGGCGCCTCGTCGAACCAGAGGATCCCGACGAGGCGGAGGCAGGCGAAGAGCCCGGCGTAGGCGACGATCCAGAGCCCGGGCAGGGTCTTCTCGAGGCTCACGCCCATCCCGACGAAGAGGCTCAGGGAGGCGATCCAGCCGAGGTAGGCGGAGCCGCTCGCGTAGCGGTCCTTCCGCAGGGCGAGTACGAGGCGCGGGAGGATGGCGGCGAAGAGGGGCCAATAGAGGAGGGCGTGCCCGTCGTCCCACTGCACGAGGGCGGCCCAGCCGGTTATGGCGCCGAGGTAGACGAGGGTCCCCGCGTTGGAGCGGAGGACGTAGATGAAGGGGAGCGCGAAGACCGAAGAGAGGAGGATGAGGTCCTGGACGGCTCCGCCCGAATGGTAGATCTGCGAGAGGAGGCCGGCGCAGGCCGTGAAGCCCAGGATGGCCGCGAGGGCCGCGGGCTCCCTCCACGCGGCGCGGTCGGCCTTCTTGAGGTGGACCCAGATGGCGAAGGCGTAGGCCAGGGCGAGGGGGACGAGGGCGCAAGCCACGCGGACGGCGCGGGGGATGGCGTCCCAGTTGAAGGCCATGAGGACGATCACGCCCAGGAAAATGAGGGAGGCGCCGATGGCGGCGAAGACCGTGAGGAGGGCCTTCCGCGCGTCGCCCTCGGATACCCCCGGGTACCGGGCCTTGAGCCGCTCCGCCGTCGCCTCGTCGATGATCCCCTCGGCCACGAGGCCGGGGAGCTCCGAGCGCAGCCACGCTTCTCGTTCTTTTGACATCGTTCCTCCTCGGGCCGGCCCGCGCGTCCGGTGGCGCGGACTCGAGCGGGCCCCTCATCGATGACGGCGCCCTTCTAGGTCACGCCGATTATCGCGGCGCCGTTTCAGGCGACGCCTGGACAGTATAGCACGAGCGGCGGGGAAACGGTCCGCGCGGGCGGTTTTTGACCGGCGTCAACCCGGAATGGGCTCCGTTTCCGTATATTCTCAATGCCGGCGCGGAGCGAGGCCCGGCGATTCCGGGAAACGCTTCACGGACGGAGGAGGCCCTCGATGAGCGAATACATGGGACAGGACGGGAAGCGGCAAGAGGAGCTCAAGCGCCTCATCAGGGACCTCCACGGAGGGCTTTCCCTCGAGGCCGCCCGCGACCGCTTCGCCCGCATGATCAGGGGCGTGGACGCCTCGGAGATAGCGGCGATGGAGCAGTCACTCATCGACGAGGGCTTCCCGGTGGAGGAGATCCAGCGTCTCTGCGACGTGCACGCCGCGGTCTTCGAGAAGGCCCTGGAGCGTCCCGCGGCCCCGGTCGGCACCGCGGGCAAGCGCGCCGCGCGCCTCGCTCGGATGCCGGGCCACCCCGTCCACACCTACGAGGCCGAGAACGCCGCCGTAGCCCGCGCGATCAAGGAGGCCGCCGCGGCCTTCAAGGCCCTCGAGCGCGGGAAGCCCGGAAGCCGCGGGGCGGCCTCCTCGGCCCTCGAACGCGTCGCGGCCTGGGAGCTCCACCTCGCGCGGAAGGAGAACCAGCTCTTCCCCATCCTCGAGGCCAAGGGCTTCACGGGCCCCTCCAAAGTCATGTGGTCCAAGGACGACGAGATCCGCGCGGGGCTCAGGGCGGCGCGCGCCGCCCTCGCGGTCCCGGGCGACGAGTCCGAGATCGGCGCCGCGGCCGCGTCCGCCGCGCGATCGCTCTTCAGGGACGTGAAGTCCATGATCTTCAAGGAGGAGAAGATCCTCTTCCCCGCGGCCGTGAGGAAGCTCTCGGAGGAGGACTGGGCGCGCGTGCGCGGGGGCGAGGAGGAGATCGGCTACGCCTTCGTTAAGCCCGGGTCGGCCTACGATCCCGCCCTCGCCTTCCGCTCCGCCCGACTCGCGGGAGCGAACGCGGTGACGGGCGGAGCGCCTGAGCCGGCGAAGGAAGCGGGCATCGACCTCTCCGTGGGGAAGCTCACGGCCGAGCAGATCGACCTCATGCTCAAAGCCATACCCATCGACCTCTCCTTCATCGACGAGCACGACAAGGTCCGCTACTATACCGGATCCGAGCACCGGGTCTTCCCGCGGAGCCCGGCCGTGATCGGGCGGGACGTCAGGAACTGCCATCCGCCCAAGAGCGTGGCCACGGTGGAGCGCATCCTCGAGGCCTTCAAGAGGAAGGAGAGGAAGAGCGCGGAATTCTGGATCGAGATGGGAGGACGCTTCGTCCACATCAGGTACTTCCCCGTCTACGACGCGTCGGGCGCGTACCGGGGCACGATAGAGGCGAGCCAGGACTGCACCGAAATCCGTTCCCTCTCGGGCCAGCGCCGCCTCCTCGATTGGGAATCCTGAGGCGGCCGCCGTGGATCTCTACGGAATCCTCGCCGAGCGCTACGACGGCTTCTTCCCCCTCGACCCCGCGGCCGCGCGCTGGGCCGAGGGGCTCGCGAGGGCGCGGGGCTCGTCCGTCCCGCGCGTCCTCGACGCAGGCTGCGCGACGGGGAGCCTCGCCGCGCGGCTCGCGGCGCGCGGCTGTTCCGTGGAGGGCATCGACCTGGACGAGGGGCTCCTCGCGCAAGCGCGGAAAAAGAGGGAAGCGCTACCAGAGTCCGCGCGCGGACTCCTCTCGTTCAGCCTAGTCGACCTCCGCGACGCGGGAAAGGCCTTCGAAGCCGGGAGCTTCGACGCCGTCCTCTGCCTCGGCAACACCCTCCCCCACCTGAACGGTCCCGAGGAGATCCGCGCCGCGCTCGAGGGATTCCGGAGCCTCCTCAGGCCCGGCGGCGCGCTCGGGCTCCAGATCATCGACTTCGACAGGATCGAGAGGCTCGGCCTGACCGGCCTGCCCCCGCTCCGCTCGGGCGGCGCCCTCTTCGAACGGAGCTACCTCGGGCTCCGGGCGAACGAGCCCTTCACCTTCCGCGCGCGCATCTCCTCCGATGGCGGCGAAGCCGTCCGCGACGCCGCGGCCGGCGCGACGGCAGTCCGCGCGTCCGCGGAAGCCGATACCCGGCTCTTCGCCCTGAGCCGCGGCCTCCTCGCTGATATTCTCCGAGACGCGGGCTTCGCCTCCCCCATTTTCGACGGCGGCTTCTCGGGCGAGCCCGCCGACGGGACGCGCCTCCCCCTCGTCGTCTCAGCGCGAGCCTGAGCCCCGAGGCGCGTTCAGGCGACGCGGTCGCTTGACGCGCCGCGCCGAAGCGCTATGCTCTCTCCGGAGGCCTTCATGGGCGCATGGTGGGAAGAGGCGGTTTTCTATCAGCTGTATCCGCGCTCCTTCAGGGACGCGAACGGCGACGGCGTCGGGGACCTGCGGGGCGTCATCGAGAAGCTCGACTACCTCAACGACGGGAAGGGCGGCGGCCTCGGCGTGGACGCGATCTGGTTCTCGCCCTTCTTCTCCTCCCCCCAGCGCGACTTCGGCTACGACGTCTCCGACTATCGATCAATCGATCCTTCATACGGAACCATGGATGATTTCAAGGAGCTCGTCCATGAGGCGCACGAGCGCGGCATCCGCGTCATCCTCGACCTCGTGGTGAACCACAGCTCGGACGAGCATCCCTGGTTCAAGGAAGCCCGCGCATCGCGCGCGTCGCCCTATCACGGCTACTACCTCTGGGCGCCTATGGAGGGAAAGCGGAAGCCCAACAACTGGAAATGCCTATTCACGCAGCGGAGCGCCTGGCATCCCAATCCGGCGACAGGCGAGTGGTACCTCGGGACCTTCACGCCCAACCAGCCCGAATTCGATTGGCGGAACCCGCGCGTCAGGGAGGAGGCCTACGGGATCATGCGCCACTGGCTCGGCCTGGGGGCCGACGGCTTCCGCCTGGACGTGGCCACGGGCTACCTCAAGGACGAGACGCTCCGCTCCAATCCCTTCTCATGGAGGCTCGTTCCCGACCTCAACCAGAAGCACCTCTACGACCGCAACCTCGGCGAGGTCCACGGCATCCTCAGGGAGATGCGCGCGGTCGCCGACGAGTTCCCCGGCGCCTTCCTCATCGGAGAGCCTCACGGCGTGGACCACGCCCTCTCGGCCTCCTGCCTGGGGAAGGGCGACGAGCTCCACATGGCCTTCGACTTCTGCTTCCTCAAGACGCCCTTTTCCGCCGCGGCCTTCAGGCGATCCGCCGAGGAGCTCTACGCGTCGCTCCCCCCGGGCGGCTGGCCCGCCCTCGCCCTCTCCAACCACGACAATCCGCGCTCCTTCAAGCGCCACGCCTCGCGCCTCCCGGGACGACGTGGCCGCGAACGGAGCGAAGCGCGGGCCCGCGTGGCCGCGGCGATGCTCCTCGCCCTCCGCGGATCCCCCTTCATCTACTACGGCGAGGAACTCGGCATGACGAGCGTCCGCGTCGCGCGGAAGGATCTCAGGGATCCCCTCGGCGTAACGACCTGGCCGCTCGCCTTCATGGGCCGCGACCCCGAGCGCACGCCCATGCAATGGAACGGAAGCGAGAACGCGGGCTTCGGGTCCGGAAAGCCCTGGCTCCCCGTCAACCCCGACTACCGGGCGGTGAACGCGGAGGCCGAGGGAACCGATCCCGGCTCCCTCCTCTCGTTCTACAAGGCCCTGATCCGCGCGAGGAAATCCGAGCCCGCGCTCAGAACGGGTTCGCTCCAATGGATCGACGCTCCGCGCGGCGTCCTCGCCTTCGAGCGGAGAGCGAAAGAAAGCGCCGCGAGCGTCTACCTCAACTTCACGCCGCGGGCGAAGCGCCTCGCGGCCGTCGCGGACGCTCGGGTCGTCGTCTCCAGCTTCCCGGCGGCCGGCGCCCGGCTGAACGGAGCGATCGAGCTCCCCCCGTACGGAGTCCTCGTGGCGGGGACGGCCCTTTGACCCCCCGGGGGGACCGGGATATACTCCTTAACGCAATGAGCTCCGCCCCTTCCGAGATCCGGACTCCCACCATACGCGACGTCGCGGCCGAGGCGGGAGTCTCCGTCGCGACCGTGTCCTACGCCCTCAACGGGGGCGGCCGGCTCGCGGACTCCACGCGGGCCATGGTCCGCTCCGTGGCCGAGCGCCTCGGATACCGGCCCAGCCCCGTCGCGCTCGCGCTCAAGGGCGTGAAGGCCAAGGTCGCGGCCATGGTCATGGACGGCATGGGGCATCCCTTCTTCGCCTCCATCATGGCGGGGGCGCAGGACGCCCTCGAGGAAGCGGGCTTCGGCATGATCGCCGCGAGCGCCGTGGGCTCGGGGAGGGAGACGGCGAGGCGCCTCGCGGAGGATTCACTCGTCTCCGGCTTCATGGTCATGAACCCCGACGCCATGGGGCTCGACTTCATCCGCCGCCTGGCCGAGAAGGCGCCCGTCGTGCTCTACGACGCGGGCGAGGAGGCTTCCTTCTGCCCGCGCTTCGGCGTCCGCAACGCCGAAGCCATGGCGGCCCTCGCCGGCCACCTCATCGGCCTCGGATACCGCGACTTCGCCTATCTCGACGGCAATCCCTCCTCCCACGACGCGCGCGAACGCCTCGCGGCGTTCAAGGCCACGATCGAATCGGCGGGTATCCGGCTCCAGCCCGGTAATATCCTCCGCGGGGGATTCCGCGCGGAGCCGGCCGAGGAAGCCGTTTCCCGTTTCCTCGACGCGGGGAAGCGCCCGCGCGCCCTCGTCTCCGCGAACGACGAGATGGCCTTCGGCGCCATGCGCGCCATCCTCGCTCGTGGCCTCAGGATCCCCGAGGACATAGCGGTGACGGGCTTCGACGACGTCGACGCCGCAGCATGGACCCACCCCGCCCTCACGACGGCCGGCTTCGATCGCGAGGGGCTCGGTCGCCTCATGGGGAGGCGGCTCCTCGCGGAGATATCCCGCTCCGATCGCGAAGTGCCCGCCTCGGACGGCGCGGAACCGGAGCCTCCGGTGACGGTCCCGGCCGCCCTCGTCGTCAGGCAGTCCTGCGGCGCCCGCGCTCCGCGCTAGCCGAAATAGGCGTCGCGATGCCGGACCGCGCCGTCACGCCCGACACCTTGCACTTTGGTTGAGGAATCGTTAGTTCGCGCACACCGCCTCCCGGGGACGCTCATCGCGTTCGGGCGAGGCGCCGGCTCATTTCTTCTCGAAGAACCTGAGGAGCTCCATGGGGAGCGGGAAAACGATGGTCGAATTCTTCTCGATCGATATGTCCGCGAGGGTCTGCAGGTAGCGGAGCTGGAGGGCGCTTCCCTCCTTGCCGATGACCGCCGCCGCCTGAGCGAGCTTTTCGCTCGACTGGAGCTCGCCCTCGGCCGCGATGACCTTGGCCCTCCGCTCGCGCTCGGCCTCGGCCTGGCGCGCGATGGCCCGCTTCATGTCCTCCGCGAGCTCGATCGCCTTCACCTCTACGGCGGAAACCTTGATGCCCCAGGGATCGGTCGCGCCATCGAGGAGTTCCTTGAGCTTCTCGTTGAGCTGGCTGCGCTGGGAGAGGAGGTCGTCCAGCGCGTACTGACCCAGGACCGATCGGAGAATGGTCTGCCCGAGGAGGCTCGTGCTCTTCACGTAGTCCACGACCTTGTTCACCGCGAGGTTCGGATCGAATACGTTGAAGTACACCACGGCGTCCACCATGACGGGGACGTTGTCACGGGTGATGACTTCCTGCTTGGGCACGTCGATGGTGAAGGTGCGCATGTCGATCTTGCGGATCTGGTCGATCCCGAGGGGGAAGACCAGGTTGAGGCCCGGCGTGAGGAGGGCCTTCATCCGCCCGAGGCGGAAGAGCACTGCCCGCTCGTATTCCCTCATGATCCTGACCATGGGCGGCAGGATGAGGAGGGGCACGAGAAGGAGGCCGAAGCCCAACGGGTTCCGGCTCAGGGCGAGCGCGAATCCGGCGGCGCCCAAGGCGGCTCCCGACACGATAAGGAACACGAGGATGGTCACGGCCTTCTTCCCCATGGCGATGACGATCCAGATGAACCACCAGACGAGTTCGATGCAGAGCAGTATGAAGAGGATGCTTGAAGCGGAATCGGGCATTTTTCGTTCCTCCTGCGGCCATTGTAGGCCCGGCCAAGCCGCCATGCAAGGGCGGCGCGGAGCCTGGCGAAGAAAAACGCGACGCCGCTCAGAGTAGGCGCAGGGCCTGCTGAAAGAAAACGCGCCTTCGGTCAGGTGAAGTGTACTTCAATTCCCTCAGGCGTGTTTTCTTTCAACACCCGCGCCTTTCCGTTGACTCCGTCGCGATTTTCTTCGCCAGGCCCCGCGCATAACCGTTCACTCACGGCGTGTTCTCCGTCGCCGCCCGCCGCCTAACCGCTGACTCAAGCGCGTTTCTTTCTTCACTCGCACTTTGCTGTACCGATACGCGCACTGGTGCGCGGCGCTTGATTCGGAGTTGCGGCGTGGTCAGACGGTATTCCGGCTATATTACTTTTTTCTTGCTAAGGCTACTTTCTTGTAATATACTGGGGCTGTGAAGTGCGGGGATTTGCTGATCGGGATCATGGCGTCGCTGGGGCGGCCGGCATACGGAGCGGGGGAGCTCGTGGCGCTCGCGCGGCCGCTCGGGATGTCGGAATCGACGGTCAGGACGAGCATTTCGCGGCTTTCGGCCAAGGGATTCATCGAATCGAGAGCACGTGCCGCCTACGCTTTCAGCGAAAAGGGCGCCGCCATCGCCCGGAACATCGCGGCGGGCTTCGAGGCGCCGGACTGGAGCGGTTGGGACGGCGAATACTGGGGGGCGGCCTGGAGCCTTCCGGAGGACGATAAAAACGGACGCTACAGGATCGCCAAGAAGCTCTCGCTCTACCGCTTCGCTCCCCTCCAACCGGGTTTCTGGATAAGGCCGCGGAATCCCGGCGAGAAGATGGAGGAGAAGCTCATCTCCCTCATCGCGGATCCGCGCTTCAAATTCATGGCTTTCAGGCTCCTTCATCCGCTCACGAGGACGGAAGCGGCGAGGCTCTGGAAGACCGACGCCGCCGGAGCGTCGATGCGGAAGGCGGCCGCAAACGCTCGCCGCCTCCTCGCCCGCGTCGATTCCTTGGAACCCGAGGAAGCCTTCGCGGCGCGTTATAGAACGGGAGGGATGATGGTCGACGCCCTCTTCTCGGATCCGCTCCTTCCGCCTGAGTTCCTGCCCTCCGATTGGCCGGCCCGGGAGCTCAGGGATCTCTTCAGGAAATTCGACGCCGCGACTGCGCGGCGATCGCGGCGCTTCTGGGAGGACGCCGTCGGCGAGGGCGCCAAGCCCTGAAAAGGAGCGGTTATGCCGAAGATCATAGATTTGACGCCGGAACTCGAGGGCCTCTACCTCAATTGCCTTACCGACGACCGGGAATGGATCTCCGAGACTGGCGACGGCAAGCGCGCCTGGTACGAAGCCATGAAGCCGCGCGGTCTCAGGGTGAAACTCGCGCTCGACGAGGAGGGCCGCCCCGAGGGCATGGTCCAATACCTCCCCGTCGAGGAGTCCTTCGTTAAGGGACGCGACCTCCTCTTCCTTTACTGCATCTGGGTTATGAAGGACGAACGCCGAGGCGTGGACCGCCAAGGCCGCGGAGTCGGTTCGGCCCTCCTCGACGCGTTCGAGGAGGACGCGCGGAAGAACGGCAAGAAGGGAACGGCCGCCTGGGGCGTGACCTTTCCCGGCTTCATGCGCGCGGACTGGTTCGAAGGCCGCGGATACGCGGTCGCCGACGTCGAGGGCGTCCAAGCCCTCCTCTGGAAGGCCTGGGACGCATCCGCGCCCAAGCCCGCGTGGACGAGGGCCTTGAAGAAGCCGGAAGCGGATCCGCGCGTCGTGAAAGTCGCGGCCTACCGCTACGGATGGTGCCCCGAGATCAACAAGGCCTTCGAGCGCGCGAAGCTCGCCGCCGCCGACCTCGGGCCGGGCGTCTCCTACGAGGAGTACGACACCAAGGACGAGCGCGTAATGCGGGAATGGGGCATCACGGACGCCCTCTTCATCGACGGCGTCGAGATCCCCCTCGGCCCCGCCCCGTCGCGCGACAGCCTCGAAGCCGCGATGAAGGCGAGCATGGCGCGGAAAGGCGTGAAGTAAGGAGGATCATATGCTCAAATTGCTCATCGGAACGGCGTCGGTCCTAGTCATCGTGTTCATCGTCCCGATCGCGGTATACGGCGCTCTCTCGAAACCGCTCAGGATGGCCACGCCGGAGGGGGTCTCTCCCGGAAGATTCCTCCTCAGCACCCTCGTATCCAAGATCGGAACGGCCATCCTCTTGGCGGGACTGTTCTTCATCGCGCGCGGCGTCTTCGCGGATCGGCCGGTCCTCTACGCCGCCCTCTGGATCGTCATGTTCATCTTCGGCGAGATCGGCCAGGCGCTGGGACCGAACTACTCGTGGGCCTACGCGGTCGCGGGGATGATATCCGAGCTCGTCTACGTGCCCGCGTCCGTGCTGGTATTGTGGGCATTATTCCGTCAATAACGCTGATTAATGATGAAACGGTCTCCACCGGTCTCGCGCTGGGCCTGGTGGAGAAAAACGCGCCGTCGATCAGGAGTGGCGCGGGGCCTGACGAAGGAGAACGCGCCCCTGATAAGGTACGGTGCAGGGCCTGGAGAAGGAAAACGCATCGTCGGTCAGGTGAAGAATACTTCAATTCCCTCCGATGCGTTTTCCTTCTCCACCCGCACCTTACCGTTCATTCCCTGCGTGTTCTCCTTCATCACCCGCGCCTTGCCGTTGACGATGGCACGTTTTTTCATCATCCGCGCTTTCCCTGTAGGGATCCGTTTCATCAGCGCTTCGCATCATTAGCGGAATAGGGACCGGTATACCGGTGACGGGCACGGAGATGCGATCAGCGATCATTCGCTTTTCTTCAACTCGGTTGAGGAGCGCGTAGACTGCCCGCTCGCGGGCGTTCGGGCGCGCCTAACAGGAATGCGATCGAGCGGCTTTATGAATCCGAGAGGGGGTGGCGCGGGGAAAAACGCGCGAAAACCTGGAGCGCGTTTATTCCCCGCGACAGGACCCCACGTGGAATATCGAAAATCGCGAGCATCGGTTGGAACGCGCGTAGACTGTCCGCTCGCGTCCTCCTGGATTATGACGATCACACGCAAATGTACATGGTCAATTGATCCCGCTGGGGGTGGCGCTGGAAAGAGACGCGCGAATACTTGGAGCGAGTTTCTTTCCAGCGACAGGACCCCACGTAGTATATCGAAGACCATGTGCACGGGACGTCAGCGTTGTAATCCAGGAGGACGCGCCGCGGGATCAGTCTTCGAGCTCAGGCACGTGGACTTTCATGTCGGCCATGAAGTTCTCGCCCGTGTAGCCCTCGCGGAGGGCGGCGAAGACGGTGTTGTCGCGGCCGGAGATGGTGCCCATGACGCCCTCGAGGCCGAGGTTGTCGATGGCGAGGGCCACGGAGTCGGAGTGGCCGGAGTAGGTGCGGATGACGACGAGGTTGCCCGCCCAGTCGATGGAGATGTAGCCGCGGAGGAAGTCCTGGATGTAGGACTTCTCGGACTCGCGCCGCTCGTCGTCGCCGGGAAGGGAGTAATAATAGCCTGAATTGCCGTCGGAGACCTTGCTCACCTTGAGGAGCTTCAAGTCCCGGGAGAGTGTCGCCTGGGTGACGGTGTAGCCGTCTTTGCGGAGGTGGCCGAGCAGTTCGTCCTGGGATTCGATGCGGTAGGTCCTGACGAGTTTTTTGATGGCGCTCAGCCTGGAAAGTCGCTCTTTCACCTGCTCCCCGTATGAATATGCATGAATTCGGAATAATTATACAATCGAATCGCGATCGCATCAATACGGAAAGCGATAGAGGCGCGCTAGCCGAAGGAGGCGGTCCCGGGTATAAAAACCGCATGGAATTCAGCGACGCCGCATGGCGTGCCGAGATGGCTTCGATGATTCGGGACGAAGGCTCCCTGCCCGAGGATTTCCGCGCGGTCGCCCGGCGGCTCATGGAGAAGGCGGGCGGAGGGGATGGAAAGGCGGCGCCGGGACCGGCGAATCCCGGTGAAAGCGCCCTTCGCGTCCCCTTCGGGATAACGCCGTACTACCTCTCGCTCGCCGAGCCGCGCGAGGACGATCCGATTCTCCGCCAGTACCTCCCCTCCGCGGCGGAATCCCGCGTTCTTCCCTACGAGTCGAGCGATCCCCTGGGAGCGCGGGAGTACGAGGCCGGTCCGCGCCTCGTCCGCCAGTACCGCTCGCGGGCCCTCCTCCTCGCGAACGGCGCCTGCGCGGGCTACTGCCGTTTTTGCTTCAGGAGCTCCTTCGCGGGCGAGGGCTTCATCTCCGACGAGGACGCGGAACGGGCGGCGGCGTACCTCCGCGATCGGCATGAGATCGCGGAGCTCCTCGTGTCGGGCGGAGACCCCTGCGCGGCATCGGACGAGAGGATCGGGGGCCTCCTCGGACGCCTCAGGGAGGCGCGGCCGGACCTCGCGATCCGCCTCTGCACGCGGACGCCGGTCACCCTCCCCTCGCGCTTCACGGACTCCTTCCTAGCGCTGCTCCGCGGCCTCAGGCCGATCTGGATCGTCACGCACTTCAACCACCCGCGCGAGCTCTCGCCCTTCGCGCGCGCCGCACTCGCGCGCATCGCGGACGCGGGCCTCCCCATCCTCAACCAGACGGTCCTCCTCCGCGGCGTGAACGACTCGGCGTCGGTCCTCGCGGAGCTTTGCGAGGGCCTCCTCCGCGCGGGCGCGAAGCCCTACTACCTCCTGCAGGGGGACCTCGCGGCGGGAACGGCGCACTTCAGGACCGGCCTCGGGGAATCGCTCGGGCTTTACGGCGGGCTCATCGGAACGGTCTCGGGGGCCGCGCTGCCGGCTTTCGCGCTGGACCTGCCGCGGGGGGGCGGCAAGCGCCGCCTCCTCCCCGACTCTCCCCTCGTCCTCGAGGGCGGCTTCTACCGCTTCGAGTCCGCCGACGGGAGGCCCTGCCCGTATCCGGCGGAGGAGCCCCCCGCCGGAAGCGCCGTCACTTCTTGATCCAGGGAAGGGCGTCGGCTTCCTTCCCGTCGACCTCCACGACGATCTCGCGCGGATTCCCCCACTCGTCGAGCCTGAGGCGCTTGAGGGTATAGGTCCCGCGCTTGGGCCATGGCGCGCCGGAGATCGCCGGGAGCGTCGCCTTCCCGGAGAAGATGTAGGCGTCGTCTATGGCGCCCTCGAGGCGCTCGAGGGACATGGACGCGTCCTTGAACGCGAACGAGGCGGGCCTGGGCATGGTAGTTTCTTCGAATATATATTTTTGAGTGCGCAAATTGAGGGCGAGGCCCTCCACCCTGCCCCCCGACGGGAGGAACTTCCCCGCCGCGAAGGTCCCGCCGCCCAGGGTGAAGGCGAAGTCGTCGCCCGAGAGGCCGGCGGAGACCCTTCCGAAGGAGAGCCCGAGGAAGGCGTTGAAGGTGCGCTTCTCGAGGAGCACGGGCGCGAGGAAGAGGCGTCCGTCCCGATCGAGCTTGAGGTCCGCGGTCGGGAAGGTCTGATCGATGAAGTGGGTGCCGCTCGAGAAGTAGATCCGCGCTCGGCCCGAAAGGACGAAGACCTCGCCCTCGGGACGCGACGAGTCGATGGTGAATCCCTTGGTGCCCGCGATGTTCCCGATCCAGCCCGATCCGGTGCCGTCGGGGAAGCCGGGGATCCCGAACCTCACGTCGGCGAGCCTGTAGTCGCGAGGTGGCGATCCGGGGAGGGTCCCCTCGATCGCCGCGGCCGTCATGGAGCCGTCGGGGCCGATGGCGAGGCCGAAGAAGCGGGAGGAACCCCCGAGAACGGCGAACTCCGCCGTCGGCTCGGTCCCGGGCGCGAGCAGGGAGCCGTCCGGCGCGAAGGAGAATCCCGCGAAGGCGACGCGCGAGCCCTGGAGCAGCCCCGGGGGATCGTAATGGCCGCCCACGGCGAATCCCTCGCCGGTCCACTCGACGCGCGTGAAGGCGATCCGCTCCCCGTAGCCCTCGGACCTGGCCGAGCCCTCCGGGACGTCGGCCGACGAGGGGATGAAGGCCTCCCCGTCGTAGGTCATGGGAAGCGGCGGGAGGCCCGAGTCGGCGCCGCCCGAGAGGACGGAGCAGGATCCCGCGGCGAGGATCGATTTCCCCTCGTGCTCGTAGCGCATGCGCGAGAGGCGGAACTCGTAGTCGCCGTGGAGGATCGACGCCTCGCCCTCGAGCGAGGGGATCTCGATGGAGAGCGTCTTGAAGGAGGAGGCGCGCGCGCCCTCCCCGCCCGATGAGAGCACGAGGCCCTGGCCGAAGTAGTCTGGAAGGCGGAGCGACGCCCGCGCCGTCCAGGCCTCCGCGCCGGGCCGGATCTCCTCGAGCTCTACGCCGAAGCCGCCCGAGAGGTTGAGGCTCGCCTTCCCCTCGGCGGCCGCGGGAAGCGATACCGCTCCGCCGCCCTCGAGCCGAGCGCCCCTGAAGACGACGCCGAGGGGCCCGGAGGGTCCGTAGAGCGCGAGGTCGGCCGTCGCGGCGCTCGCCCCGCTGACGGGGGCGGCGATCGTCGCGGAGAGGAGGTCCTGGCCCTCGCCCACGTCGAACGAGACCGCGGCCTCGGGGATGGACGCGCCGGACCAATCGGCCCCGCCCTCCTTCGTCGCGGCGAGGCCCTCGAGCGCGAGGCGGATGAAGGCGCTGCGGCCCGGAAGCCGCTCGCTCGCCTCGCTCCGCGCGTGGCAGAGGAAGGTCCCCGCCTCAGGATCGGCGAATCCCTCGAGCTCGTAGGTCCAGCCGTCGGCGGCGGCCCACTCGATCGTCGCGCTCCCGTCGGCACCGCAGGAGACGGACACCGGCCCGATGGTACGGCTTCCGCCCGTTTTCCGCGGGAACGAGAGGACGAGGCGCTCCGCCGAGACGCGCCCCTCCGCGTCGATGGAAACGGAGCGCAGGACGCCGGGAACGCCCCAGACGACGCACTTCACCGCGCCCGCGGGATGCTCGCCCGCGAGGTCGCGGCCCTTGCCGTCGACGAAGCGCACCGCGGCCTCGGCCGGCCAGGACGGGGGCGGCAGGACGATCCTGCCCCCGCCTCCCGAGCTCAGGCAGGAGGAGAGCGCGAAAGCGGCCGCGGCCGCGAGGATGACGCTAGGGAATCGCTTTTCCATGGTGAGCCAAGTATGGGGCGGAAAACCCCCGGACGCAAGCGGTCGGACCGCGGCGGGAGCCGCGGCCGCGGTAAACTTGCGGAGACCGCCGTCGACGCGTACAATGGGCGAACGGCCCCGGGCCTCAGGAGGTATCCACCGCAATGCTCAGGCGACGGCGCCTCGCGAGCGCGATCTTCATCCCGTTCATCCTCGCGCTCCCGGGCTGCGGCAAGCCCCGCGCCGAGGCCGGCGACGCCGTGCTCGTCCTCAGGGCGCGCGAATCGGTGATCGCCGCGGGATCCTCCACGCGGCTCTCGCTCTACCTCAAGCACCCCTCGCCCGCGCTTCCCGCCATAAGCTGGGAAGCGGACTCGGGGTCCATCGTCAGGACGCCCGTGGCCAACGAGGTCGCATGGAACGCCCCCCTCGTCCCGGGCACTGCGCGCATACGCGCGAAGGCCGTGATCGACCGGACGGAGCACGAGGCCTCGATCACGATCCGCGTCGCCTACCCCGGCGCCTTCGCCGACGACGCGGGTTCTTCGAGCGGATCGTCGGCGGCGCCCTCCGGCCTCGTCGACAAGCTCCTCTTCGCGGATCCCGGCCCGCTCTACGTCGCGCCCATCGAGCCCTCCGCCGTGGATCCCGTGACGGTCAAGTTCCGCACGCGGGCCGGATTCGGGAGCCGCGTCACGCTCAACTCCGCGAGGGACGGCGTCGCGGGCAGGATGGAGATGGTCAGGGCCGATTCCGACCCCGCCTTCGAGTACCACGTCGCGGAGATCCCGCCGGGGGAGTCCCCCGTCGAGTACTGGTTCGAGGTCCAGGCGGGCTCGGATCGGCTGTACTACTCGCGCGCCGGCACCGCGCGCTCGGCTCCCGCCGAGCCCCACCGCTTCAGGATCGTGCCCGGCAGGCGCGTACCCTCGTGGACGAGGGGCGCCGTCCTCTACCTGACGGGCGAGGATTATTTCGGCCACGCCGGGCTCGACGACCTCTCGCGGAGGGCGGAGCACTTCCGCTCCATCGGCGCGGACGCCGTCGTCGCGTCGAGGGGCCCGAAGCTCGGGCCCTGGATCGCCGAACGCGCCGCCGCCGCGGCGGAGCGGCTCGCGGGAAGGAACGTCCGCCTCGTCCTCGCGGCGGTATCCGCCGACGAGGGGGAAGAGGCGCTCGCCAAGGAAGTCGCGGCCCTTTCGGGCGCGGCCACCAGGCTCGCGGGCGTGGCCGTCCCGGGAATGGGAAACGACCCCGCCCTCGCGGCCCGGGCCAAGGAGGCGCTCAAGGCGGCGAATCCCGAGGGCGCCCTCATCGCGGATCCGCTCGGGGCCGGCGCCGCGGGCGCCGACCCGGGTGACTTCTATTCCGATCCCCGCTCGTTCGCCGAGCCCCTGTCCGCCTACCTCCTGGGCAAGGACCTCTCCGGCAAGCCCCTAGCGGCGCCCGCCGGAGACGCGGCGGCCTTCGCGCGCGCCTTCTCCGAGGCCCGGCCGCGCGCGCCCCAGCACATGGAAGACAACGTGATCCTCTCGCTGGAGGCGAAAGGATCCCTGCCCTTCCTCCAGCGCGCCGCGCGGAGCGCGGGGAACGCCGCGGCCGCCGAATCGGCGGCGGCGGACGCCATGGCCGCGTACCGCCTCGCCCTCTTCATGCAGATGTGCCTGCCGGGATCGCCCCTCGTGGTGGCGGGCGCCGAGGCGGGCTCCTCCGCCCCCGCGTATCCGCGCGACGCCGAGGACCGCGCCGTCCTCGCCCTCCACCGGGACCTCGCCGCCCTCAGGAAGCCGCACGCGGCGCTCAGGACGGGGAGCTTCTCCCTCGTCGCGGCCGAGGCCGACGGCCTCCTCGCGTGGGCGCGCTGGACCGAGAAGGAGCGGATCCTCCTCATCGTGAACGCCTCCCCCGATTACGTCCTCGCGCGGATCCCCCTCGGCCAGCTGGGCCTGGACGAGGGAGAGAAGCTCAGGACCGTCTTCTCGCTCGCGCCCGTCGGCCAGCAGCCGACGGGGCCGTCCTACGCCGTGAGGTCCGGCGAGGCGGCGGTCCCCATGGGCGGGAGGACCGCGATCGCGCTCCTCGGGCCCGCTCCGGACGAATCCATCCCCTCCGCGCCCCTGCGCCCGCGCGTGGTGAGGACCTTCCCCGCGAACCGCTCCAAGGGAATCGCGGAGGACACGAGGATCATCATCCAGTTCTCGGGCCCCATGGACCAGGAGAGCGTCATCGCATCCTTCTCGCTCAAGCCCGAGGCCCGGGGCGAATTCGTCTGGAACGGCGGCACCTGCTCCTTCGTGCCCGCCGAGCCGCTCCGGCGCGGCACGCTCTACGAGGTCTCCGTCTCGCGGCCGATGCGCGCGAGGGAGGGCGGTTTCTCCATGGAAGCGGGCATCGCGTTCGCGTTCACCACTCGTTGACGCGGCGCGCGAACCGCCGCGAAGGAGGCGTCCCATGCGCATCGCCGCCGGAACCGCCGCGCCCCGGGCGATCGTCCTCGCCCTCTCGTACGCGGTCGCCCTCGCGCTCCCTTCCTGCGTATCCTCCCGCGAGGACGCGGACGCGGCGGGGACCGCGATGACTCGCGGGACCGCCATGATCCGAGAAACCCTCGTGACGCCGGACCCCCTGCCCCAGGCGAAGGCCCTCTACGCCTACCTCCTCTCCATGCGCGGGAAGGGCATCCTCTCGGGCCAGCAGGCGACGATGAACGCCTACGAGCTCAAGGCCGTCGCCGCCGTGACGGGTTCGTACCCCGCGGTGGGCGGCTTCGACCTCATCGATTACTCGCCGTCGCGCGTGGAGCGCGGCGCCATGAGCAGGGATACGGGCATGGCCCTCGCGCACGCGAAGGCCGGCGGCATCGTCAGCATGTGCTGGCATTGGAACGCCCCCGCCCTCCTCTACGACAAGGCCCCGGATCGGCTCTGGTGGTCGGGCTTCTACACCAAGGCCACGCTCTTCCGCGCGGACGAGGCGATGGAGGAGAAGGCCGGGAAGGACTACGACCTCATCGTCAGGGACATCGACGCCATCGCGGTCCAGCTCGAGAAGCTCGAAGATGCGGGCGTCCCCGTCCTCTGGCGCCCCCTCCACGAAGCCTCGGGCGGCTGGTTCTGGTGGGGCGCGTCGGGGAGCGAGACTTATATCGAGCTCTACCGATTCATGTTCGACCGCCTCGTGAACCATCACGGCCTCAGGAACCTCATCTGGGTATGGAACGGACAGGATGCCGACTGGTACCCCGGGGACGACGTGGTGGACATCGCGAGCGAGGACGTCTACGCCGACGCGCGCGATTACTCGTCGCAGAAAGCGAAGTGGCTGAACGCGCGGGGGTATCCCGGAGCTCCCAAGCTCATCGCGCTTTCCGAGAACGGCGTGGTCCCGGACCCCGCGCTCCTCGTGAAGGACAGCGCGGCCTGGTCCTGGTTCTGCACCTGGTCGGGCAAGTTCGCCATAGACGAGGGCACGAAGAGATACTCGGGGGAAAACACGGAGGCCGAGGCGCTCAAGCGGTTCTACGCGCATCCCTACGTGATCACGAGGGACGAGCTCCCCGACTTCGGCTACCGCGCGGAGAAATGAGCCGCGCGCGGCGCGAGAGCCGCGGACGGCGCGTCCTCAGTTGATGGGCCGGAATTCCCTCGAAGCCCGGTCGTAGGCGAGGATCTCCCCCGTCTGGATGACGTAGTGCCAGCCCGAGAGCGAGATCTTCCCGGAGCGCACGCCCTCCCTGATGAAGGGGAAGGAGAGCGCGTGCCCCATCTGCAGGACGACGTTCGCCTGCTCCGTGAGCCACTCGCGCCGCGCTGGGTCGTCCTCGCCGCCCAGGGCCTCGAGCGCCCGGTCCTTCGCCGCCTCGGCGAGCTTGAGCCAGTTCCGCGTATGGGGCATGCTCTCGAGCTCGGCGTCGTCCAGGTAGAGCGCGGCGCAGCCTCCGCAGTTCGAATGCCCGCAGACGATGATGTTCCGCACCCCGAGGGCCTTCACCGCGTACTCTATGGCCGAGGTCGTGGCGAGGTACTCCTCGCTCTGGCGGTAGGGCGGAACGATGTTGGCGACGTTCCGCACCACGAAGACCTCGCCCGGATCGGTCCGCGTCATGAGGTTGGGGACTACGCGGGAGTCCGCGCAGCCGATGAAGAGGGTGTGGGGCTTCTGGCCGTCCTTCATGCCCTCGAAGAGGGCGCGATGGCTCTCGAAGTCCTCGCGCCTGAACGCGAGGGCTCCCTCCGCCATGCGCTCGACCCCGGTCCAGCCCTCCCCGTCCTCGCGCGCGGCCAGGGGCTCAGCCCTTCCCGTTGACGATGACGGTCTCCGCCGATCCCGTCGCGGGGTCGATCGCCCGGACCATGAGGGAGACCCTGTTGGCCGCGTCGAGCCTCTCCCAGTACCAGGCCGCCACCGCCTTCGGGCCGCCCGGGGGGATCGGCATGACGCGCGGCTCGCCCCTGAACGAGGGGAGCGGGTTCCCGTCGCCCTCGTACGTGGAGATGAAGTGCCCGAGCCCCGCGAGCGCGCGCTCGTAGCGGAAGAAGGAGCGGTCGCAGCCGCCGGAGGCCCCGCGCTTCAGGATGGAGAGCTCGTACGCGCTGGACGCGTCGCCCGGATCCATGACGGCGGAGATGCGCGGCGTGAAGTTGGGGCCGTCCGGTTCGTATTCGCGCTTGAGCAGCGCGTCCTCGAAGGTGCCGCCCTTCCTGAGCGCGTCGGCCACCGTATCCGTCTGGTCGCCGTTGGTGACGATCCAGGCCTCGCCCTCCTTGCGCGCCGCCGCGTAAATGACGAGCGAGGGATCGGAGAGCTTCGCGGGATCGTGCGCCTCGGTGCGGACCGTATGGCCGGGGAATTCCTTGAACACGCGGTTCCGGGAATTCTCGGACCTGCCCATGATCCAGTAGACCTGGACGAGGCGCTTCCCCTCGGGCTCCGCGCCCGCGACGATGCAGCGCCCCGGATAGGGATTCGCCTTGAGGGCGGCGGCGTTCCGCGCCATCTCGGCCTCGACGGCCCCTGTGATATTCTCGCGCGCTATGCGGTCCATGCGATCCTCCATCAGAATTTGGTCCCGGCGAAGAGCGCGAAAATGCCGTTCTTCATCAGGCACTCCGCGTCCTATCGCTCCAGCTTCCTGTACACGAGCCTATGCGGACGGTCGGCGTCCGCTCCTTTATGAGGCCATCGGAATACCGATGGCACACAGCTGAGAGCGGGCGCCGTCCGTCCGCGTCTACCTTTCCAATTTCCTA
>CAYNQK010000039.1:0-24997 GCA_964399285.1 uncultured Spirochaetales bacterium
CAACCTTCGGAAAGGTTTCCCTCCCCCTCTCGATCCCTCGCCCTTCCAAGACGGAAGGGGAAAGAGGCCGCCCAGGAGAAATCCGGGGCGGCTTTTTTATTTTTAAACCAAGAACCGCTCGCCCATGAGGAATGGGAGTTTTGAAATCCCCTCACCCCCGCGCCATGAGCTTCTTTCCCAACGCCTCGTCCGTCTTGAATCCAAAATGCTCGTAGAAGCCGAAGGCGTCGCGGGTGAAGAGGTACTGCCGCATGCCCTGGTACGCCGCGTCCTTCGTCACCGCCTCGAGGAGGACTGACCCGTAGCCCTTTCCCTGGAATTCCGGCAGCACGAAGACGTCGCAGAGATAGGCGAAGGTCGCGTAGTCCGTGACCATCCGCGCGAAGCCGATGAAGCGCCCCTCGAAAAGGAGGCTGTAGCAACGCGAATGCTCGATGGACTTGCGGATCGCGTCAATGCTCCGATCCTTGGCCCAGTAGGATACGTCATTCAGGTAGCGCCTGACCGCCTCCACGTCGATGTCCGCCTTGTCGACGGATACCCTCGGTTCAGGATTCACGGCAACCCCTTTCACGCAGGCTGATCGCGGACGCGTGGCTCCTCGGTCCCTTCCCCGCGCGGATCATCGAAAAAGCTCCTGAAACTCCTTCAGGGCGTGAAGGGCCTTGAGATCGGGGTCCTTCCGGAGCTTCGCGATCATGGGACTCTTATGCTTCGCGCACAGGCGCGCGTAGCGCAGGGCATCCTCCATCAGGCCGAGGTCCGCGTACGCGTAGACCATGTTTGAGATCGACGCGGGCAGGGCACGGAAGAAACCCTCGTTCGCCTTGATCCGGGCGTCCATAGCGTCGGCGACGCGCTGCTTGGTTCCAGCGTCCATCAAGGACGCCGCGTACTGGTAATTTACCCAGCAAGACTGCGACAGCTTGATTCCGGCCTGATCAAGGAACTCCACGAGCTCGACGGTCTCGCCGTTGAAGCCGCGGCTCGAGGTCAACCCCAGGAAATTCTCGATGAGCGCCCGCTGCCTGAGATCGCTCTCCAGCCGGAGCCGCTCGCGGACGGTCGATACGAGGCGCGAGAGCGTGGCGGCGTCCGCTTCCACGTCGCGCTGGCAGGCGCAGCAGAGGTTCGCGAGGATTTTAGCGGTCATGGGACCGCCCTCCGCCTCGTAGGCCTCCAGGCAGTCGCGGGCTTCCCGGGGCCTCCCCGCGTTGAGGGCGCGCGCGGACGCCTCGAGCGCGGCGCCCTCATCGGGAATCATGGCGGGCGGCTCCTGCCCCAGATTCTCCAATTCGCTCCCCGCTCGTCCGAAGAACCAGCGATCCGCGTGCGGGCGCATGCGCGGGCCGTAGGCCTCGTCGCGGAGAAAAGCCCCGTAGCCGCCGGCCGGCCGGGCCAGGATTCCCGCGGCCTCGGCCAGATAGGCGTCGATGCCGGGATAGTCGATGCCGATATAGGGCGCGTCGTCGATGTCCAGGACGAGGATCGGATACTCGCCGCGCGCATCGGCTTCTCCCGCGTAGAGCGCGCGGCGGGAATCGGCGCCGAAAGGCAGCGCGTAGCAATCAGCGGGGAAGAATTCCTCGGCCCGGCTGAAGCCCCAGTCGGCGCCGAATTCCGCCTTCGCGAGGGCGCCGAGCTTCAGCGGACGGAATACGGGATGCTCGGGGTCGTCGAACCATCCCAGCCATGACGCGTCGAAGGCCAGCCATCGCCTAAGAGCGGGCGAAAGAGGTTTCCCGTCCGGGAAGGCGAGCGAAGCGAGCCGTTCGGGCGGTACCGGCACCGGCTTCGCCGCTCGCCTCCGGCCGCGCCCGCCGAGGACGTCCAGGCCTTCTCGCTCCACGACGCCTATGACGGCGTCGACGAGCTCGACGCCGTGCGAGCACATGGCTCGATCACCGTTCGCCTCGCGTTCATTTAGTTTCGGCATGGCACGAGGCAGGATACCGGGTCTGGATCGTACTGTAAAGGATCGGTCTCAAACCGCGTCAGACCCTGAGCGCTCCCCGGAATCCGCGCGCCCCGTAATAGGACTCCGCCCCGTTGTGGTAGACGAACACCGCGTCATAGCGCCGGTCCGCGAAGAGCGCCCCGCCGAGCTTCCTGATTTTCTCCGGAGTCCTGATCCAGCTCGACGTCTTCAGGTCGAAAGGCCCGAGCCCCTGCAATGCGCGGTACTGTTCCTCGCTCAGGAGCTCTATCCCCATCGCCATCGCCGTCTCCACCGCGCTGCCCTCGGGCCTGTGCTCCTTCCGGGAGTCCAGCGCCGCGCGGTCGTAGCAGAGATTGCGGCGGCCGGAGGGGCTCTCGGGCGCGCAATCGCAGAAGATGAACTCTCCCGTCGCCGCGTCGCGGCCGATGACGTCTGGCTCTCCGCCTGAATCCTCCATTCGCTTGAGCGATTCGAGCTTGCCCGGATCGGCCTCCAACCGGGAGCGCGCCTCCGCCCACTCGATGCCCGCGTGGCGGTCCGGGTTGTCCTCGAATCGTTCCTCCAATACCGTCATGAGCGCTTTTCTGCTTTTCTCGGTCATCGACGCGCCTCCTTCCCTCGATGAAAGCGACCGGAGCGTAACGGGAATATACTCATTCGGGGCAACGATCGCTAAGGTTCGCCGGCATCACCCGTTGACGCTCAGCGCGCTCCGGACGGCGGGCCCGCTCGCGAGCGCCGATCGGTCGATTATCAGCCTCCGTCATGGATGCGAATCCCTCCGGGACGGCTACGCTCGGGCCGCGCGGGTCAAGCGGCCGGCCCTTCCAGGCTGACCATCCAAGGAATGCCGAAGCGGTCATGGCACATGCCGAAGTACGGTCCCCAGGGCGCGTTCCCGATCGGCATCGTCACCCTCCCGCCGTCGGAGAGGAGCCCGAATACGCGATCCGCCTCCGCCTTGTCCTGCGCCACGACCATCACGTTGAAATTCTCGCCGAAGGGCACGGGCGGCCCCATGCCTTGGACGACGTCGCTCCCCATGAGGCGGACCGCGTCGGTGAGCTGCAGCTGGACGTGCATGATCTTGTCCTTCGCGGCCGCCGGCGCGGGCGCGCCGAAGGGCGCTTCCCCGAAAGTCTGGATCGATTCGATCTTCGTCCGGAAAACCTTTTCATAATAGGAGAAAGCCTCGCGCGCGGTTCCCGGGAAATTGAGATAGAAATGAGCGAGTTTCATGGGCGGACCTCCTGGCCTCTCCTTTAAAGGTACGGTTAGGGCCCGATGCGGGTCAAACAGGATCCGGGCCGGAGAGCACGAGGCAGCCCCGATCGTCATCCCTCCGCCGGCTTCCACCTGATGAGGTACTCGCCCACATGGAGACCGACGAACGCGAGCGAGAGGCAGAGCTCCAGCGGGGAGTTCGCCATGAAGGAGATTCCCGCGAGCCAGACGAGGGGCGTATACGCGGGCGCCAGTTGGATGAGGAGGCTCTTCTGCCATGGCCGAGGGTCGGTATCCATGAGGGGAAGCCAACTCAGGAAGTAGACGACGAGGCCCGCGCCGTAAACCCAGGCGCCGATCTTGAACAGATCGTCATGCGCATCCATGGGTCGCGCGAAGGGATACGCGAGCGTCGCGCCCCTGAGGACGTTCTCGCAGGCGGAATACCACGCGGGAACCGCGCCCCCGAAGGAACTCATGTCGAGCCTCTTCGTGAACGCGACGTTCCACGCGAGGACGGGGAGGCAGAGGAGGCCGGCGTTCCAGATGCCGAGCCCTATGCCAGGGAGTTCGTTCTGGAAGCTGAAGGCGCCGCCCGTCTCGGCTGACGCGAGTGCGGACGTCAAGAGCGCGGCGCCGAGGGCGATCGCCGTCCTTCGTCGCACCGTCATGCGCTTTCCGCGCGCTCTCCGGGCCCTCCGCGTTTCTCCGGTTTCCACGAGAGGCTGAGGGCGCCGGCCGGACATCCGTCGACGCATTCGCCGCAGAGGATGCATTCGGCGTGGCGCATGTCGCCTTCTTTCACCATCTCGGAAACCGGAAGGCCCATGGGGCAGCGCGCGTCGCATCCCGCGCATGAGGTGCACGCGGAGCTCCGCGCCTTCAGGGAGAGCGAAGGGATCCTCAGGGCGTCCTTGAGCTTGGTGCCCAGGATCATGAAAGGCGCCATCCAGCAGATGGCCCTGCAGGAGAGGCGCTTACTCCCGAAGAGCGCCGGCAGCAGGAACGCCGCGATGACGACGTAATAGATGGTATATGCGAATATATTCGATACGGATATGCCGTGATCCGTGGCGTAGAGGGGGTCCACCCGGTGGATACCGCCCGCCTTGACGAAGAAGAACGCGATGAGCCCGAGCCAGGGGACCCATATGAGGTACTTGATGACGTCCGCCGCCTTGCCTTTCACGGTCTTCGCGTTGGACCTGGAGGCGATGTCCTGACAAGCGCCCGCGGGGCAGACCCAGGCGCAGAAGCCCCTTCCCAGGACGAGGGATGAGAGGAAGAGAGCGGCGAAGAGGATGAAGCTCCCCGTCACCACGCCTTCGGCGGCTCCCATGAGGATGATCGCCGGCGAGAAATAATAGAAGGTGACGGGGAAGAGGAGGAGCGAAACGAGCCCGACCGCCCTCCTGATCCTCTGCCTAGCAGGCGCCTGTTTTGCCGTCTTGTCGGCTCGCTTATCAGTCCTCATAGATCCTCCTCGGCCCACCGCCCGGCCCATTTTTTCCACGCGCGGTAGGTCGCGAGCCCGAAGTCCACGGTGGCGAGCGCGTACGCGTGGTTATGGTGCGGGTCCGGTATCGAGCGGAGCTGCGCTTCCGCCTCCTCGAGCGCCGCGATGTCGCGCTCGAGGCTGCCTGAGAATCGCGCGAGGTTTTTCCCGAACGCCCCCGGAGCCGCGAAGGCGAAGTAGGCCTTCAGGACGGTCTCGAGCCTGACCGAATCGACGCTCTCTCCGTTCTTGAGCCAGGCCGCGAGCGCCGCCTTCCCCGCCCTCGTGGACTTCCAGACGCGCTTCCCCCTGCTCCCGCCCCCCGCCGCCTCGTCGATGAGGCCTTCCGCGGCGAGCCGCGCGAGCTCGGGGTAGATTTGCCCGTAACTCTCGCTCCAGAAGAAGCGGAATCGAAGCTTCGTCAATTGAGAGATGTCGTACCCCGACATCGGTCCCTCGCCGAGCAATCCGAGGATGAGATACCGCGTTCTCGAGCGCGAGCCGCCGGAGTCCTGGTTTGTTGACATATCTTTTAGATATATTATATCCTTCTCGAAGTCAAGGGCTTTCCAGTGGAGATTCCGCGGCGGGACGGGCTTGGCCTCCGCCGAGACTCGCATCGAAGCGCCTGAGGGGGTGATCACGGCTATAGATCCGGGTATCGGGTATAGAATCCGCGCGACGGTCATTTCCGCGAAGGGTCGATGCAGCGCCGGGCCAGAAGCGGGGAAAAAATGCAGGCTTCTCATGGTCGTCTCGCTCCCGCCGCGATATCCTCTTCCGGGCGGACGATCGCGAAGGCCGATCCGCGCGATCCCCGGAGGATATCCATGAAAGCAGTTCCCCGCGTCCTTCCGGTATGCGCGTTCATACTCGCGCTCGCTTCCTGCGCCTTTTCGCGCAATCCTGATCCCGCTCCCGAGGGAGGATCCCGCACTTCCAATTGGGTGAACGGATACTACGTCTGCTACCATGCTGATCGCTTGCCGCCGGATGAGATTTATTGGGAGGGGATGACCCATATCTCCGTGGGCGCCATCCTCGTCATCGACGAAAGCGAGTCCGACGCCATCCCGCCCGTGATCGACAAGACGTTTTACCAGGGGGGCGAGGCGCAGGGCGTCGCCCTGGCGAGCTCCGTTTCCTCGCTCGCGATCCGGAACGGCGTGACGCCGATCCTCATGCTGGGTGGCGAGAACGGCGGAGCGACCATCAGGAACGCGACGAGCCCCGGCAGCCTCGACGGCTTCGCGGATTCCCTGATCGCGGCGACCCGCGACCTCGGATTCAAGGGAATCGACCTGGACTGGGAGGACGACATCGATTGGACGCGCTTCCGCGCCCTGGCCGCGGCCCTCCGCGCGAAAGCGCCGGACCTCGTCCTCACCATGCCCGTGGGGAACCTCAACCCGAATATCGCGGATAACGACGTGGCAGAGGTCGTCGCGCTCGCCCCGAGCATGGACCAGATAAACGTAATGTCCTATTTCGGCTGCGGCACAGTCTGGTACGGAACGGGCTGGTACTCCGGTTTCGGTTCGGCGCTCAGGGAGGATTCAGGACCGAACTCGAATCCCGTGAGCATCGAGTACACCCTGGCCGCCTACGCGGCCGCCGGCATCGACAAGAAGAAGCTCGGCATGGGCATGGGCTTCTACGGATTCAGCTACGCCGACGGCATCACGGGGCCGCGGCAGACCGGGAACAACGGATCGAGCGGCGTCGTCCAGGACGTCTTCCGCGGAGGGGACAACTCGTATTCCCTCTCGAAGCTCTTCACGGGGGAAGCTTACCTCTACGCGCAGGCCAACGGCTGCGTGAAATGGGACGAGGCCGCGGAGTGCAGTTACCTTTCGCTGCCGGCCGATCATCCGGACGCTTTCGGCTGCCGCTACGTCTCCTTCGAGGACGAACGGTCCATCCTCGCCAAGGGACGCTTCTGCCGCGAGAACGGCTACGGCGGGACCATCATCTGGACCATCGACCAGGGCTACGCGGGGGACCACGCGGATCCCCATTTCCTCATGAAGGCGGTCCGCAAGGCCTTCATCGAGCCGGACTTCCCGCTCACGCCCTCCATAACGGTCTACCCCGAGTTCAAGTACGCGAAGCCCGAACGGACGGCTCAGTTCCGCGCCCTCGTCACGGGCGCCGATTCCCTCGCCGTGTCATGGACCGCGGGCGGCGGAACCATCGACGACTCGGGGCTCTTCACCGCCGGGACCGCGCAGGGGTCCTTCGAGATCCAGGCCAGGTCGAACGGGCTCTCGTCGTCCGCGAGCGTCACCGTCTCGTCCGCCGCCTGGGCGCCGACGCTTACCCTGTACTACCGTGACTTCTTCTGGAAGGAGCTCCGAACGAGCGACTCATCCGTCTCCGTCGTGAAGATGATGTACGGCGGAACCACCTATTTTTGGAATCGGCAGCAATACAACGACAGGATCTTCACCAACATGGACGAGGTTCCCGAAGGAGGATCCATCACGTTCGTGGCGGAGACCGATGACGGACGGAGCGCCGTTTGCCCCGCCTTCCTCTACCACTGCAACCACGACGATCCGGATTGGGAGGAGCTGGACGTTCTCCTGACCGACGAATAACGGGCGGAATCGGCCCGCTCGGCCGCCTCCGCCCGCCTCGTCGCGTTATTTATTCAGGAAGAACTCCACCCGGCGGTTCTTCCACCGGTTCTTTGCGTCGCTGTCCGGGACGACGGGATCCTCGGCGCCGGTGCCGTCCGTCTCGATCCGGGCGGCCTCGATGCCGCGCTCCACGAGGGCCTTCTTGATGGCGGCGGACCTCGCCTTCGAGAGCGGGATGAGGACCTTCTCCTGCTCCGCCTTCCCCTTCACGGGGTCGTACCAGTAGACCATGGAAGCGTGCCCGACGATGAGGATCCGGTAGCCCGGGAATTTATCGAGCTTCGCCGCCAGGTTGTCGAGGGACTCGAGGTTCCGTTCCCTGCTCTCGGCCGGCACGTCGAGGTAATCCGCGGTGTAGGCCTTGAACACCACGCTCGGGACCCTGATCTTGTAGCCAGTCGCGGTCTCGGTCACGAGGATATCGACCCGCGCGACGGCCTGGGCCTTTCCCGTATTCCCGAATTCGTCGCGGGCGGTTATCTCCGCGCGGTAGTCGCTCGCGGACTCCACGAGGCTCCCGTCCTTGCCCCTGCCGTCCCATGAGAAGGAGGCCTCGGGCCACCGCCCCGCGCGCTCGGCGAACGGGCTTCCGCCCTGATCGAGGATCCGGGCGGTCCAGGAATCCATCGCCGCCGGGCCGTTCGAGGCGTCGATCCTGATCTCGAGCTCGTCGTCGGTCCCGTCCCCGTCGGGGGAGAAGAACTTCGGCGATACGGCGCAGGAAACCTTCGGCGCGGACGTCACGAGGAGGAAGGAGGACGACGAGGCGGTCGCCGCGCCGTATTTCTTGCCGTAGCCGACCGTCAAGGCCGCGCGGTAGCGGCCGTCGGCGCAGAGCTGGCCCGCGTCGTCGCGGCCGTTCCAAGCGACGGGTCCGGCCAGGTCCTTCATCGCTCCCGAGAGCGTCCTCACGGCCGCCCCGCCCTCGGACGCGATGACGACCTTCCAGGACTCGGCGGCGGCGGTCGATCCCGCGGACGCGTCGAAGAGCATGGAATCGGAAACCTTATCGCCGTTCGGGGAGAATCCCCTCGCGCGCGCGGACAGGGAGCTCCGCTCGGGAGCGTCGGGAAGGGCGCTCACCGCGAGTTTCCCCTCGAGCGCGCTCGTATTGCCCGGCTTGTCCTTCACCGTCGCGGCGAGCGTATAGACGGTGTCGGGCTCGGGCAGGCTTCCGTCATCGCCCTTCCCGTTCCAGGAGATTTTCCCGCCGGGGAAAGTCCCGGCGAAGGATTTGAAGACCTTGCCGTCGGCGCCGATCACGTCCAGGGTCCAGGTTCCGAGGTTGGCCCTGCTCGCCGCCTCTATGGCGATGGAGATGGAGGCCCCGGCGCGGATGGCCTCGAGGCTGGTCCTCTCGGGAGTCGCGGTCACGGCGCCCTCGGGAGGCGCGGTCACGATGGAGAAGGCCCCGCTCCTCGCGGTCGCGGGCTTGAAGGTCGCCCCATAGTCTATCTCGAGCGTCGCCTCGTACTCGCCGTCGGGGAGGGCCTTCCCGGCGCCGTCCTTTCCGTCCCAGGGGACCGAGGCGGGAACGGCGCCGGTTTTCCCTTCATAGGCCCGGACGGCCTTCCCCGAGGAATCCGCGATCGTGAGCCGCCATGCGCGCGCGGAGGACCTGTTCCCGACCACGAGGTCGAGTTCGAGGCTACGCTTCGCGTCGGCGACGGTGGGCGAGAAACTCTCGCGCCGCGGTGAAACGGCGCTCTTCTCCGGCGCCGCCGCCGGACCGCCCACGGGGAGGCTGAATTCCTCGACGGCCTTGTTGCCGAACTCGTCCCATACGGCCAGGGCGAGGGAGTAGCTCGTCTCGGGTTCGGGCGTCTCGCCTCCGGCTCCGACCCCGTCCCAGGAAACGGAGGATTCGGGCCAATCGGCGCTGAACGTCCGGATGCTTCTCCCGGAACCGTCCTTGACGTCCAGGGACCAGGACGCGATCCCGGCGAGACCGCTCTCCGCGGCGACTTTCAGGGAAACGGGAGCCGTGAAGCGCGTCCCCTGGGGTATCGCCATCGCGGGATCGATGACGAGCCCGATGCGCGGCGATTCGGCGACCAGGATGAAGCTGGACGATTCCACCGTCTCGGCCGAGAATTTCTTCCCGTAGTCCAACCGCATCACGGCCGCGTACCTGCCGTCCGCCGCGCGGTTCCCGGACTTCGCGCTCCCGTCCCACGATAGGAAGGAGGGCGCGTCTTCCGCCGTTCCCGTCTTCGTCCAGACTTCTTCTCCCCCGCCGACGATCGATATCGTCCAGGCCTTCAGGGCCGCGATCTCGCCGATATCGATCTCGAAGCCGATGTCCCGCTTCGATCGATCGGAAAGCGGAGAGAACCCCTTTTGATCGGTCCCGATGATCGATGATTTTTCAGGCGGCGGCGGAACGGAATTGCACGACGCGAGCAGGGCTATAAAGCAGAAAAGCGCGACGATCCCTAGGCCTGTCCTTTTTCTGTCTTGATGGAATTGGTTCATGGGCATCCTCCTGCACTGGATGATTCAAGGATAGGCCCAGATCTAGGTATGAGCATAATACAATAACTGTTTGCATCGATACCCGAAAGGTATCAAAATGATCGGATTTAGGATGCGAAGAACTCCCTGGTGAGGCGGACGATCTCCTGGACCTTGGGGATCGTTTGGTCTTTTCGGTAACACAGGCAGAATGGTATGGAGGCCGGCAACTCAACCGTGCGGATCGCCTCCGGGAACCGCTCGAGGCGGAGGTACGTCGGTAGGATAGACCACCCCATCCCCTCGGAAACGAGCTTAATCACGGAATACACCTGCGCGGTCTCGACGGTCACCATCGGCCGGAACCCCGCGCGCTCGCAGACGGCCTCCACCAGCGACGCCAGGCCGGGCGCTCGTTCCTTGTTTATGCCGATATACGGTCGCTCCGCGAATTGCTCGAGGATATCGGCCTCCCCGCCCTCCAGCCGCTGG
This sequence comes from uncultured Spirochaetales bacterium, assembly GCA_964399285.1. Classification (GTDB taxonomy): domain Bacteria; phylum Spirochaetota; class Spirochaetia; order Treponematales; family JBGSOB01; genus CAYNQK01. The sequence continues at coordinate 10,247 of CAYNQK010000039.1, forward strand.
TCCGCCGGGAAGATGAGCGTCAGTTTCTCGCTGCCCAAGGGGAGGAATTCGAGGAGATCGTTGCCGCCCCAGGAGCGGGTGAGGCCGACGTCGATCCGCCCTTCGGTGATCGCGCCGATCTGCTCCTCGGTGCTCGATTCCGAGATGTCGATGGTCCAGCCCGGATGCGCGCGCTTCACGTGGGCGAGGAGGCTCGGGATGATGGAGAATACCATCGACCCGACGTATCCGAGGCTGACGCCCGCCTGATCGACCCCGCCGAGGAGACGGACCTGGCGCTGCAGGTTCGCGGCCGATTTGAGGAGCTTCTCGCCCTCGGCCTTGAGGTATTCCCCGGCGGGCGTCAGTCCGATGCGTTTCCCGTTCCGGGTGAAGAGGGATACGCCGAGCTCGTTCTCGAAATCCCGGATCTGCCGGCTGAGCGGCGGCTGGGAGATGAAGAGCCGCTCCGCGGCCCGGCCGAAATGGAGTTCCTCGGCCACCGTGATGAAGTATCTCAGGTGCCTCAATTCCACTGAGGAAGTATCCCCCAAAACCGCCTCGAAGGCAATCGACCGGGATCCGGATCCGGGCCCCGGGATCGGCCATCGTTGCCGAAAAGGTATGGATCGATGCGGATATTGTCATTTTCCCGATCTGCGGGCGATCGTATGCTCTCCCCGTGGACGTCTTCGATTTATTCGCGCTCCCGCGAGAAGATCTCCTCCGGATCGCGCGCGGGATGCTCAAACCCGTGGAATTGAGCCTCGCCTGGGAGATTCCGGTTGACGCCGCCGGGAGGCGCTTCCTGGCCGCGCTCGGTAAAATGTCCGCCTCCGCTCCTCATGGGCGGCTCGCCGAACGCTGCCGCTACCTCCTGAGCCGAGCGCAGGCCCTACCACGCCAGGCAGGCGCCTATTATTCCGTCCTCGAGGCCCTGAGGTCGATCGCGAACCGGGATCCCCTCGCCTCGACCCGGATGAGCCGCGAGTTCCTCGTCGACCTCATCGCGCTCCTCGGCCCGATCCTCGGCGAATCCTGGCGGCCCGCGAACGGCCCCGCCATCGACGCGATCTCCGACCCAGAGCCGCTTCCGGACGGCGATGAGGACGCCGAGCGGATGGAACCGGAGAGCGTCCTCCTGTTCGCGCGCGATCGGGATCTGGACGAGGAATCCCTGTCGCGGGCGAGGGAAACCCGTCGAGGGAGCGGAAAGGCGGTCGCCGTCCGGTGGGCCGCGGCCGACGCGATGCCCCTCGCCCGGGCCGTAAGCGCGATAGAGGAGCTAGGCATGGCTCTCGCCGGAACCGCGGTGGATCTGCGCTCAGGCGGGACGATCCCCGTTCCCTTGGGATTGCTGTTGCGGGAAACGGCGATGAGCCGCCGGAGCGGCTCGGACCTCAGGCTCTTCATCGTTCCGCCGGGTTCGGGGGATCCGCCGCCGCTCCTGCCCGCGACGGCGCGGTTCGCCGGCATCGACGAGGACGGCCGCCGCGTCGCGGAGCTGAGCTGGGCCGGGGGCAGGGTCCTCGCTCGATCGCGGCCGATCCTCGAATGGGCTCTTTCCCCTTCAGGGATCTCCTCGGGCCGCGAGACCCTGGAGACCGTCTGGTACTTCGGCTGAGCGCGCCTCGTCGGTCTTCGCCACGATTCGAGCATCAGGCGCCGCCGGAACGGCTCATCCGATCTCGGCCAGGAATCCCCTGAGCTCCTTCATGAAGGCGTCGAACGCGTCGAAGCGGACGAGGTGGCCGGCGCCGGGGACAACGACCACCCTGACGCGGGGGTTGAGTTCCGGTATCTTCGCCGCCACCTCCGGCGTGACGATGCCGCCGAGCGCGGGATCGGCCGCGATCACGAGCGCGGGGCAGGAGAGCGAGCCGATGAGCGCCGTCCAGTGGCGTTCCCGTCCGTTCATCTTCGGCGACATGATGTCGGTGATGTTCTGGTCCATGCGCTTCTTGGACTCGCACATGGGGACGATGAGGTCCTCCGGCCAATCGGGATGGTCCTTCCGGTATCCCTCGAGGAGGGATTCGAGGCTGATGGAAGGGAGGCTCTTGGCCCAATTCACGAAGGGATTGTCCGTGGCGGCGGGGCTGTCTACCGGCCAGGGCTCCATCCACCAGGGCGGATCCTCGAGCGCGATGGCGCGCGCGAGTCCGGGGAATCGCGCGGCGGCCTGGAAGGTGGTCATGGCGCCCATCGAATGGCCGCAGAGGATGGGATCCTTGAGGCCGAGCCCGCGGACGAGCCCCGCGAGGTCGGCCGCCATGTCCACGTCGTCCCCGGGCTTCACGCGCGCGGAACGCCCGTGCCCGCGCATGTCCGGCATGATCACGTCGTAGTCGCTTTCCAGCGCGCGCGCCACTGGAGTCCAGCAGAGCCCGTCGTCGGTGAAGCCGTGCGTGAGCACGATGGGCGTCTTATCTCCCCGACCGGTCCGGTGATAATGGAGCCTGACTCCCCCTACCTCGATGTCCTCATGAAGCCACGCGTCGCCCATCGCTCCCTCCCGCGCCGAACATCCTGCCCGGCTGCATCCGCTCAGTCAAGTAAAGACCGATGCGCCGGTTTTCTCAGCCAGGATCCTAATCACCCTTCACGAAAGCATCGGAAAAATCGATCTTGACAACCTAGTCCCGCCTGCTATTCTGCCATAACGAATTTCATATTACGGAACCTTGTTCCGCAATATGAAACTTCCGAAGGCATAAGGAGGCTCTCATGAATGCAAAGATCACGATGATCGCGCTCGCCTGCGCGCTCTGCTGCATGGTCGCCACTCCGGCGTTCGGACAAGGCGGCGCTCCTATCACGCTGAGCAAGTATCCGACGCTCAAGATCGGAATCCTCGCGAACAATTTCTACAAGCCCCTCCCCCTCGGCAAGGACAACCTCAAGAAGATCTTCGACTGGGCGGCGGCTAACGGCTTCTCATGGGTCGAGATCCGCGACGCTAACGGCTCGCTCTCGCTCACCGATTGCCGCGATCTCGCGGCGTACGCGGATTCCAAGGGCATCGAGATCGTTTACGCGCTCGGAATCGGCTTCCTCGATCCCAATTTCGACGTGGCCTTCATCCGCGGCATATCCAACGCCCTGCAGTTCAAGGGCCCCAAGGTCATCCGCAATTCCGCGCCCGGGCCGGAGTTCACCGCGGATCCCGCCAAGTCCGCGTGGACCAAGGAGGAGTTCGACAAGCTCATCGCCGTAGCGAGCAAGGCCGCCGACGATGCCAAGAAGGTGGGACTCCGGCTCGTGCTCGAGCACGCCTTCGAGGCCATGAAGGGCGACGGCGTGAAGGCCTTCGGCATGACCGAGATCCAGACCATGGGCAGCGCGAACATAGGATCCCAGTACGACACTGCGAACTTCTTCGCGGTCTCGCGCGCCCCCGTCGGCCCCGTCGAGGCCAAGGCCTACTTCGAGAAGTTCGCGGGCAAGACGGGCTACGCGCACCTCAAGACGAGCGGCGCGGACCACAAGGTCACGCCCGTGCTCGGCGACAATGAGCTCGACTTCGGCGTCTTCTTCGATATCTGCGCCAAGGCCAGAATAGACTACCTCGCCATAGAGCTCCCGCCGCAGGAGAGCTTCGACGAATGCGCCGCGAACCTCCAGAAGAGCGTCGAGTACCTGAAGAGCAGGTACTGACCGTCCGCGCAGGCGACGGAAGCGCTTGAAAGGGCGGCCGGTTCCCCACGCGAGCGGGACCGGCCGCTATCCGAGACAGCACAGGAATAAGCTCTTATGCTCGAGCATGCGTCCGGTCGGCTTGAGGGTTCCAGATTCGGTGAAGGTGGCGTTCGCTTTCAGCTCCGCGCTCATCGCGTCGATCGCCTCCAGTTCAGGCGCGGTCCAAAGCTTCATGAACCACGGCTCGGCCGTATCGCAAACAGCCATCCATTCCTCGACCCACTCGCGGTTGAGGAAAGCCCGGGGCTCGTCCTCCATGAGATCGGCGAGTTCCTTCACGTGCCATTTAACCGAATCGCGCATTTCACCCGAGAGGCCGCCGTTCTCGAGCGCGGCCAGCGCCGCGAGTCCCGCGCGCTTGAAGGCGCGGAGCCAGGGGATGCCGGCCCGCTCCGCCATGCGCCTCACCTGCCCTACCCAGCCGTCGGCCCGGGCTTCGATCCCGTGACGCTTCGCGATGAGCCCGGACAAAGCGGCGGTGAATCCCTTCCTCCGCCCCAGGCCGCACTCGTAGCCGCGCATGAAGGATACGACGAGATCCTCGTCAGCGCGGGGGAGCCACATGGAGGTCCTGAGCATGAAGGCGAGGAGCTTTCCCTTGCGCGGAATTCTCACGAGCTTCCTCCTGAGGGATGGTATCGCGGAACGGAACCCGGGAGCGAATATCTTAGCATGGTCACGGCGGCGGCGCTATCGCTCGTGTTTTCCCTCTGATCGAACCGGCCTTGCGCACCGTCCCCGCCGGAACTAGACTTTAGGATAGCGACTCGGCGGGCGAATGGCCCGGGATGTCGCGAATGGAGCATCGCGCATGAAGATCGCTTTCAGTTTCCTCGCCTGCCTACTCATCGCCCTGGCTGGCTGTAGCGTCAACGATACCGCGCCAGCGCCCGATGACGGCCTCACGGATGAAGAGTTCCGCTCAGCGTTCGCCGACAGGACCGTATACCTCTGGGATGGAGAGGACTATACCGCGGGCGGCGACGGAACCTTCGGCATAGACGGCATAGGGGTCGTCATCATGACCCTCAGGGAAATGGGTTACGACCTCGAGATGACGACCGTGGATGGACTGTACAAAAACTTGACGCTCGCCTCCCAACCATTCGGATATACCGTCGCCTCGAATGCGACGGACGGGGAGATGGCGGATTTCGACTTCACCAATCTCCGGAAAGGCGACCTCATTTTCATTGATTACGAGTTCGACGACGTTTTCGATCATGTGGTGGTCTATCTTGCGACTTACGCCACAATCACGCATGCCGCGTTCAACGCGTCCGACTACTACGACGAATGCGTGATTTCGGATCTCGATGGCGTCGCGGATCCCCTGCGTTCGGACATGGAGTGGTCCTCAGTGAGCTCGCGCGCCCTCGACCACGCGGCGATCGAGACCTTGTTCACGGCTACCTGAACCCGGGCGGAGCGGCTGCCAGCGGGCGCGAGTGGCTGCCTGCGGGCGCGAGCGGCCGTTCCTCTCCTCGCGACTCTCCCTTCCCGCATAGCCTCAGGCATCGCTGGAAGAGGGGCCCGGGGGGAAACCTCCCGGAGGTTTTCTCCCGGTATCCGCTCTCCTCACCAGATGAAGGGCACGAGCCTCCACTTCACCTTCTTCATATAGTCGCCGTAGCCGGGGAGGCCGTCCATGAGGACCTTCTCCTCGTTCATGATGCGCGCGACGAGGACGAGGACGATGAGGGGAAGGGGGACGAGGCCCCACGGGGATTGGAGGATGAGGGATACGCCCGCGTAGACGGGACAGACGAGGGCGTACATGGGATGCCGTACGATCGCATAGGGCCCCGTGTCGATGACCTTTTGGCCGTCCTGGATCTTCACGGTCCGGGCCGCGTAGCGGTTGGTCGCGAACACGACGGTGAGGCCCGCATAGCTCAGGCCGAAGAGCGCGATGCCGACGATTATGATGGCCAAGGAGAAGGACGTCCACCCGAAGCGTCTGTCCAGGGCGGGAAGGACGAAGACGCCGAGGAAGGGGACGAGGGAGAGGCTCACGATGGCGCGCTGGCTCTTCTCGCGCTCGCGGTAGTCCATGCGCTTCCTCAGGAACTCGGGATCCTTGACGAGGTAGTAGGCGAAGAGCCCGACCGCGATGACGAAGAAAAGGCCCATGAGGATCCAGGCGCCCGGATAGTCGAAGGTCCCCGCCACGCCGAACACGAGGGCGAAGAGACAGCCGTAGAACACGACGATGATCAGGACGAGCTTGGCGATAAGGCCGGCGATCCCTTTCTTGGGGGGACCCGCGTCGGGGTTCGCGCCTGAAACGATTTCCATGATGGCCTCCTCCCGGAGCCTCGAGGGCCGCTCCTCCCCCGAGTGTATTCCCGTGAGCGGATCGTTTCCACCGGGATTCGGAAAAACGCAGGCCGCGGGGGAGGAACCGGGAGCCGATCGACCGGAGCCGTCCCGTTCACCCCGTCTTCGCGTGAAAGGCCGTCAGCTGAACGCGTAGCTCGTCATGGACAACGATCCCATCATCCTGGCATCGTTCAAGGCCTCGACCCGGTCATCCTCCCGCGACGCGCCGAGGACGGAGAGGAGCGGGAAGAAGTGGTCCGGGGTGGAGAAGGCGCGGCGCGAGCACTGCCCGGCCCGCTCATATTGGATGACGTCATCGAAGGATCGACCGAGCACGCGATCCCTCACGTACCGATCGAACTCGTCCGCCCAGGGGTATCCGCCCGGCATGTCCCAGGATATCTCCGAGAGATCATGGACCACGTTGCCGCTCCCCAGGATCATGACGCCCCGGTCGCGGAGCGGGCGCAGGGAGCGCCCGATCTCGAAATGGACATCGGCGGCGGCTTCTCCGTCCACGCTCATCTGGAATACCGGAATATCCGCCGCGGGGTACATCCTCATGAGCGGCACCCAGGCCCCGTGGTCCAGGCCCCGGGAATGGTCTATGGCCGCTCCTCGCGGGACGAGCGCGGCGGCCTCGCGGGCTATGCCCGGCGCGCCCTTCGCGCGGTACGCGATCCGGTACAGCTCGTCGGGGAATCCGCCCATGTCATGGATCGTCTTCGGTTCGGGGGCGACCGAGACCCGGGTCCCCCTCGCGTACCAATGGGCCGAAATGACGAGGATCGCCTCAGGCCGGGGCAATTCGGCCGCGAGCCGCTCCCACCCGGCGGTGAAGGGGTTGTCCTCCACGGCGTTCATGGGGCTTCCGTGTCCGATGAAGACGGCGGCCGCTCTCCGCGGGACGGGGCAGTCGCCCGCGCGTTCTGGCGATTCCATGCCACCAATCTACTCAACGACGCGGGAAGGGCGAAGCCCTATCGTCCCCGCGGACGCGCGCCGATCCGGGATGCGGGCGGTAACGAGGCGATGGCGACCCTTGGACCGCGCTCGGCATGGATCAGTATCTTTGACGGGAGCGGTCGAGGGGCGCGGCGGGATCCGGGTCTGGACGACGCCGCGCTCGCGCAGTCCTCGAACGCCGGAAAGGAAGACCGCGCCATGGAAAAACCGTACCCCTGCGTCTGGCTCCCCGGTTCCGCGAAGGCCGCCGCTGAAGCGTATACCGCGGCCTTCACCGACGCCCGCGTGCTGAGCTCGACGGCGGTCGGCGATACGCCGTCGGGAACCACCGAGGTCGTGAAGCTCGAGATCGGCGGATCGCCCCTCATGCTCATGTCGGCCGAGTCTCAGTTCAGGCCCAATCCCTCGGTATCGCTCATGGTCTCGTGCTCCTCGCCCGCGGAAGTCGACCGCCTCTGGTCCGTCCTCTCAGCGGGAGGGACGCTCCGGATGCCCCTCGATTCATATCCTTTCAGCCCGCGCTACGGCTGGACCGACGACCGCTTCGGCGTCTCCTGGCAGCTCTTCTACGGGGACGGCGCGGAGGGGCGGCCCCGGATCATCCCCACCCTCATGTTCACGGGGGCGGTCTGCGGGAAAGCGGAGGAAGCGATGCGTTTCTGGGTCTCCGCGCTAGACCGATCCGCCGAAGGCGGCGTCCTCCGATACGGAAAGGACGAGGCGCCCGACGCCGAGGGAAGCGTCAAACACGAGGAGTTCGAGCTCGGGGGTCGGACCTTCGCCGCCATGGATTCCGCCTACCCGCACGGCTTCGGCTTCAACGAGGCCGTCTCCCTCGTGGTCGAGTGCGCGGACCAGGCGGAGATCGACCGCTTGTGGCTGAAGCTCTCCGCGCACCCGGAGGCCGAGGCCTGCGGCTGGCTCAAGGACCGCTACGGCGTCTCGTGGCAGATCGTGCCGCGCGAGCTCGGCGGGATGATGTCGAGCGGCGACGAGCGCACCGCCCGCGTGGTCGAGGCCTTCCTCGGGATGAAGAAGATGGACCTGGCCGCGCTCAAAAGGGCCTTCGAGGGCTGAGGAAACGATATGGCTGAGACAGGTTCGACGCGACGCCCCCGCTGGTCCATGCCCGGGGACGTGAAGAAGGCGCTCTCCGAGAGCGGACTCATGGAAGCCTACGAGGCCCGCCCGCCGTACCAACGGAACGACTACCTCGGGTGGATCGCCGCGGCCAAGAGGGAGGTCACCAAGGCCAAGCGCGTTGCCCAGATGATCGACGAGCTCCGAGGCGGAAAGGCCTACATGGGCATGGCCTGGAATGCCGGTCGATCCGCGGCAAGGAAGGCCTCCGCTCGGAAAAAAGCCCCGACCGCCGCCAAGCGGGCGGCCTCGCCGTCCTCCTCGAGTCCCGTCGACGCGTACATCGCGTCTTTCACGGGAGAACGACGCGCGAAACTCGAGGAGATGCGCGCACTCGTCAAGGCGGTCGCCAAGGGCGCCGAGGAACGCATGGCCTACGGGATGCCCGGGTATTACCTCGACGGCCCCCTCGTGTACTTCGCCGCGGCCAAGGGGCATATCGGCCTGTATCCGACCCCGTCCGGGATCGAGGCCTTCGACGAGGAGCTCGCGCCCTACCGCCGTTCCAAGGGCGCCGTCCAATTCCCCTACGGGGAGAAGCTCCCCGCGGCGCTCATAAGGCGGATCGTGAAGCACCGCGTCGCGGAAAATTCGCGTAAAGCCGAGGAGTGATATTCACTCGGGGGAACAGTCCTCCGTATATTCTTCGGATGAGAGCATCGTGGAAAAAGGACGCCTTCATCTTCCTCTCGAGCCAGTTCCTCTCGCTTTTCGGCTCATCCCTCGTGCAGTACGCCCTCATGTGGCACGTCACGCTGAAGACCAAGTCCGGCGTCATGATGATGATCTTCACCCTCTGCGCCTTCCTGCCGGGCCTCGTCCTCTCTCCCTTCGCGGGCGTCTGGGCGGACCGCTACGACCGCAAGAAGACGATCATGGCGGCGGACGCGATGATCGCCCTGGTCACGGCCGCCCTCGCGGCGGCTTTCGCCGCTGGAGAGGACGCGCTCTGGCTCATGTTCCTCGCGGCGGGCGTCCGCTCCGTCGGTTCGGCCGTCCAGCAGCCCGCGGTCGGCGCCTTCCTTCCGCAGATCGTCCCGGAGGATGCCCTCACGCGCGTGAACGGGATCAACGGAAGCCTCCAGTCCGCCATCATGATCGCCTCGCCCGTCCTGAGCGCCGCCCTCATGTCGTTCGCTCCGCTCGAGACAGTCTTCCTCATCGACGTGGTCACGGCCGCGCTCGCGATCGGCGTCCTCCTCGTCTTCCTCCGGGTTCCACCCCACGCGAAGGCCGCCTCCGCGCAGGAGTTCTCCTATTTCAAGGACATGAGGCTCGGCTTCTCGTACATCGGCTCCCACGGCTTCCTCAAGCGCTTCTTCGCATACGGCGCGATCCTCTTCCTCTTCATCTCGCCCTCGGCCTTCCTGACGCCGCTCCAGGTCGCGCGATCCTTCGGCGACGAGGTCTGGCGCCTGAGCGCCATCGAGATCGCGTTCTCGGCCGGGATGCTCGCGGGGGGCGCCGTCCTCGCCGCCTGGGGCGGCTTCAGGAACCGCATGGTTTCCATCATCGTCGCTTCCGCGATCATGGGAGCCTGCGCGATCGGCCTCGCCCTCGTCCCGTCGTTCTGGCCCTACCTCGCCTTCATGGGCCTCTTCGGAATCGCGCTTCCCCTCTACAACACCCCGGCGACGGTCCTCCTCCAGGAGCGCGTCGAGGAAGGCTATATGGGGCGGGTCTTTAGCGTCCTCGGCATGATATCCTCGTCGGTCATGCCCCTCTCGATGCTCGCCTACGGCCCCCTCGCGGAGCTCGTGCGGGTGGAATGGATCATCGGCGTCTCGGGCGCCGCCCTCCTCGTCATGGCCGCCGTCGTCATGCCCGCGGACCGCGCCCTCGTCGCGGCGGGAAGGAAACCCGTTCGATAAGAAAAGGGGGAAGGGCAACCTTTGAAAAAGGTTTCCCTTCCCCCTTCGGCCGGCCCTCGGTCGGGCCGTCCCATCCCCTTTCCTTTCCAAACGTGAACGGCGTCCCGCCCGGACGCGGCCATCCGGGCGATTGGCGATGCTCCGCCTCAGTCCCCCTCGCCCATGAGGGCGACGAAGTCCGTGGGAGCGCTCGTCTTCCGATGCCCGTAATGGTGGTCCAGCTGGAAGGTCCCGTTCATGCTCTCACCCACCTTGGCGAGCTGCGCGAGGATCTCCGTATCGTTCTTCTCCTCCTCCACCTGCTCCTTCACGTACCAGGCGAGGAAGCCCTCGGTCGCGTAGTCGTTCTCGGCCTTGGCGAGCTTCATGAGGGCGTTGATGCTCGCGGTGACGCCCTGTTCGTGCGCGTAGGTCTTGTCGAACATGGCCTTGAGGGAGGCGTACTCGGTCTGCGGCGCGGAGAAGGCCTGGAGCTTCGGCTTCCTCCCCTGGTCCACCAGGTAGCGGTAGATCTTCATCGCGTGGAACATCTCCTCGTGGTACTGGGACATGAACCAGGCGGCGAAACCCGGCCAATTCATGTCCTCGCACTGCGCGGACATGGCCATGTAGATGAAGGCGGACTCCATCTCCTTGCGGACCTGGTCGTTGAGTCCCTCGTACATTTTGTCGGAAATCATAGGGCGGCTCCTTTCTTCGCGGTTAGTCGGCGCGACGCGCGCCGCGGCGGCGGCTTTCAATATACGGCCTCCGCTCCGCGCGGGCAAATTCCCGTCCCAGGCCTTCCCGGCCGCCCCGGCCCTCCCGAGGCGCCGGGGCGGCGGAATCCCCGCTCCGCCCGCCGGTTTCTTGACCGCGGTCAAAGCATCGACGCGCCTCCGTCGGTACCATCCAGGCAAGCAAGGGGGACTACATGAGCATGTTCTGCTACCAGTGCCAGGAAGCGGCCGGCGGGAAGGGATGCGCCGCGCGCGGAGTCTGCGGCAAGACGGAGGACCTCGCCCGCGAGCAGGATCTCCTCGTGTGGCTGACCGGGGGACTCGCGTTCCGGGCAAGCGCCGCGCGCAGGGCGGGGATCGCCGTGCCGCCCGATACCGCCGGATGGATCGCCGAGAGCCTCTTCATGACCATCACCAACGCCAATTTCGACTCCGCCGCCATCATGGCGCGCGCCAGGTCCGCGATCGCGCGCTCAGCGGCCATCGCCGTCCCTCCCGACGCAGTCCTCCCGGAGGCCGCCCGTTGGACTGACTCCTCGGACGCGGGCCTCGCCGCCAAAGCCGCCCTCGTCGGCGTCCTCGCCGAGAAGGACGAGGACGTCCGCAGCCTCTCCTCGCTCGCCCTCTACGGGCTCAAGGGCCTCGCGGCCTACCTCCATCATGCGGCTGTCCTCGACGCCTCGGACCAGGCGCTCGACGACGCCTTCATCGGCCTCCTCGGCCGCTTGGCCGCCCCGACCCGCGACGCGGCCGACCTCGTCTCCCTCGTCATGGAGACGGGAGCGGCGGGCGTGAAGGGAATGGCCCTCCTGGACGCGGCCAACACGGGGGCCTACGGAAATCCGGAAATCACCGCCGTCAACCTCGCGCCGCGCGGAAGGCCCGGCATACTCGTCTCCGGCCACGACCTCCGCGACCTCGAGGACCTCCTCGAGCAGACTAAGGACGCGGGCGTGGACGTCTACACGCACTCGGAGATGCTCCCCGCCAATTCCTATCCGAAGTTCAAGGCCTATCCCCACCTCGCGGGCAATTACGGCTCCTCCTGGTGGCATCAGAAGGAGGACTTCGAGCGCTTCAACGGCCCCATCCTCATGACCACCAACTGCATCGTGCCGCCGCCCGAGAACGCCTCCTATAAGTCGCGCCTCTTCACCACGGGGGCGGCGGGCTTTCCAGGAGCCGTTCACATCGCGGACCGGCCCGCCGGGAAACGCGGGTCCGGCGCGCGCAAGGACTTCTCCGCGATCATCGCCATGGCCAAGGCCTGCCGCCCTCCGGAAAAAATCGAGGAGGGGACCGTGACGGGCGGCTTCGCCCACGCCCAGATCCTCGCCCTCGCGGACAAGGTGGTCGCGGCCGTTAAATCCGGCGCCATCAGGAAATTCGTGGTGATGGCCGGCTGCGACGGCCGCATGAAGTCGCGCGAGTACTACACGGACTTCGCCAAGGCCCTCCCAAAGGACGCGGTCATCCTCACCGCGGGCTGCGCCAAGTTCAGGTACAACAAGCTCCCCCTCGGGGACATCGGAGGGATCCCGCGCGTCCTGGACGCGGGCCAGTGCAACGACTCCTACAGCCTCGTGAAGGTCGCGCTCGCGCTCAAGGAGGCCTTCGGCCTCGAGGACGTGAACGAGCTCCCCATCGCCTACGACATCGCCTGGTACGAGCAGAAGGCAGTCATCGTCCTCCTCGCCCTCCTCTCGCTGGGCGTCAAGAACATCAGGCTCGGCCCGACCCTCCCCGCCTTCCTCTCCCCCGGCGTCGCGAAGGTCCTGGTCGAGAAGTTCGGCATCGGGGGCGTCTCCACGGTGGAGGAGGACATGGCCGCGCTCGTGGGATGAAGTAATGCCGGCGGCGTTCCGCCCTTGACGGGGCTCAGCCGCCGGACGATCCTAGCGATGCGCCGTAGTGAAAGGCGGCGCGCGCGACTGACAGAGGAGGGCATATGGAATACCAGATCGTCGCAGTAAAGATCGGGAATCGCGAGAATACCGCGGTCCAGGTCCAGAAGATCCTCACGCAATACGGGTGCCTCATCAAGGTCCGCCTCGGGCTCCATGACCAGCCCGCGGACGCATGCTCGCCCCTCGGGCTCCTCCTCCTCCAGGTTTCCGGCGCCAAGGAGGAGATATCCGCCATGGTGAGCGCCCTAACGGGCGTTCAGGACGCCGCCGTGAAATCCTTCTCGCTCTGAGGCCCGCTAGGCCGGTCCGATAGCCAGCTCCGGCAGGGCCGCGCGCCGGGCCGGCCGGCGGCGCCCCGTTTCGCCCGGCCCTTGCGATTCCGTCGGCCATAGTGGAAACTACGGGGAGGAGGAACGCATGAAATCATTTACCGTGACCCAGAAGATCCTGAGCATCGGCGCCACCTACCTCGTAGCCCCCGAGGGCTCGAAGGATCCCGCATACGTCGTCAAGGGAAAGATCCTCACGCTCACGCCCAAGCTCGAGATGCGCAGGGGCGAGCAGGGAGAGGCCATCAAGACGCTGAAGGGCAACTTCTTCGCGACCAAGTTCACCATCCTCGGGCAGGGCGGCTCCGAGGAGGGCCTCATCCAATTCCCGATCTTCAGCTTCCTGGCCAAGTTCACCATGACCCTGGGCAACGCCACCTATTCGGCCAAGGGCGGATTCATGGCCAGGAAATTCACCTGCACGGATTCGAGCGGGGCGGTGAAGTTCACCATCTCCAAGGAGTGGGCCTTCAGGGACAAGTTCGCCGTCTCCATCGACGAGTCGGTCCCGGAGGAAGCCGCGATCCTGGCCGCCGTCGCCATCGACCAGAAGTTCTTCCAGCGGAACAGCTGACCCCGTCGCGGCGGAGGGAAGGGCCGTCCGGCCCCGCTCCGCGCCGTTCGACGCCCCGCGCGTCGCAGCTTGAAGGCGAAGGGCCTCCACGGGCCCTTCGCCTTTTTTATTTCTCCCGCGGCGGGGACGCCGGCTCAACGGCGCCATGCGGAACGGCGGGTAATCGACCGTACCGCTCCCGTTCGTCAGCCATTGGAATTTCTTCCCCGATTCTCCTATACTGGCATCAAGAAAGAAACCAGAACCTCCTCATGCCGCGTCGCGGCGGAGCGTTTTTCTTTCTTCATTTTGGAGGTACATATGAATTCGCAAGCCGGGAATCGCATCAAGACGATCATCATCCTCTCCGCCGCTATCGCCATAGCGGCGACCATCACCTCCTGCGCCATGCTATCGGGCGGACTCGGGTCCTTCGATCCACTGGCGGGAGTGAAGCAGAGCGCCGAAAAGAGAGCGAACGCGGAGATAGCCTCCGGCATCGGCCTGACCGGAATGACGCGCAAGATGATGTTCAACGTTATTTACGCCCAGGTTTTCTTCATCGGCGGCTTCAACCCGGACATCTACGACTTGGCCGAGACCGAAGGAGCGGTCTGGCGCCTCGAGAGCAAGAACAAGGAAGACGAAAAGGCGTCGATCGTCGATTCTGAACGCGCCCTTCTCAAGAAGAACGCCGACGGAACGTCCTGGTGGTACCTGTCCTGGAAGACGGAGAAGGAAGAATGGGCTTTCGAAGCGCTCATGGACGCGGAGATGATGGCTAAGAAGATCCGTTACTACAACGCCGACGTGAAGCGCGTCGAGGAAGCCGTCTTCGAGGAACCCGCGAAAGAGAAGGCCGCTAAACGGGGAGAAGAGGATAAAGCGCCGCCTCCCGAGGCGCCCTCGTCGGACATGAGCGCCAAGGATCTCCCGAAGTATTCCAAGGGCAGGGAGAAGGTGACGGTCGGGGCGGGAACGTACCAGGCCGAGAAGATCGTCTGGGAATGGAAGGACGAGGAATCGAAGGAGAAAGTCTCCTACACCTGGTGGATCGACTCGAAAGTCCCCGGCGGCCTCGTGAAATTCCTCTGGGCCGATAGCGACGACAGCTTGAAGGGCGAGCTCGTCTCCGTGAAGAAAGGTTATTCGACGAAATACAAGTCCTTCTGATCACTAGCGGGTCATTGGCCGCCTAATAGAAGACCGCCCGGAGGTTTCCCGGGCGGTCTTCGTTTTCGCGCCTGAATTCAGCTTGAGAAGGCT
>CAYNQK010000040.1:0-24917 GCA_964399285.1 uncultured Spirochaetales bacterium
TCCCCCCTTCCCCCTCCTTCCTTCACCGGGGGGCTCGACCCCGCGGCAGCCGATCCATCGGGGTCCGCCGATCCGGAACGGACCGGCCCTGCGCCCGGCGGAACCGACTTCACGCTCGGCTCAGGCCCCTGCGCCATCGCTCAGTTCGAGGGAAACGCCGATCCCGAGTCCTGCTTGGATGCCTACCTCCGTGACGCCTGGTGGGCCGGCATCGAACTCCACGGCCCGCTCATCCTGAGACGGATCAGGGAGGACGGCAAGGAGGTCTTCCAGTGGATCTCTCCCGCGAGGTTCCCGCCATCCCGGTAGGGACGCGTAGACATGAGCATGGAGCCGACGAAGGCGCTCCTGCCTTCGTCAGCGTCCTGTCAGGCGATGCCGGCGTTCGACCGTCTCAGCCGAGCCTCACTTCTCCGCGAGCAGCGCCTTCACGGCGATCGCCGCGGGCTTGGGCGTGAGATCCCGGTCGTACATGGTCGCGTTCCCCCAGGACGAGCGCCAGCGGGGAATCCATGAGCGCGAATCGTCCGGTCCCCAGAACACGACGGTATCGGTCCCTTCGGTCTCCATGACGATCTTCACGACGCCCGCGTAGACTTCCGCCTGGAGCGCGAGGTCCTCATCCTTGGGAGCCCCCTCGATGCGGATATCGAGCTCGGTGAAGTCGACCTTGACGCCGAGGGCGGCGAAGCGTTCCACGTTTTCCCTGACCGATTCGAGGGTCGGGCGGTTGTAGAGCTCCCAGTGGGCCTGCATGCCGATGCCGTCTATGGGGACGCCCCGCGCCTTGAAATCCTTGATCATCTCGTAATAAGCGTCAGACTTGGGATTCACGCCCTCGATCGAGTAGTCGTTGATGTAGAGGAGGGTCGAGGGATCCGCCTCCCGGGCGGCGCGGAGCGCGGTCTCGATGAATTCGGTCCCGGTCCTCATGGAGAAAATGGTGGACCTGAGCCGGGCGTCGTCGTCGATGATCTCGTTGAGGACGTCCCACTTGTAGATCCTGCCCTTGTAATGGGAGACGATGTCGAAGCAGTGGCTCTTGACGATGGCGAGCGTGTCTTCCTTGGTCTTGCAGGCGTCCACGACCCAGCTCGCGAGCTGCTGGTGCCAGACGAGGACGTGGCCGCGCACCTGCATATTGTTCTTCTTGGCGAAGTCGAGGATCCCGTCGGAGAAGAACCATTCGTAGCGTTCCTTCTGCGGGTGGATGTAGTTCCACTTCATCTGGTTGTCGGGAGTGAGGGCGGCGAATTCGCCCGCGACGAATTCGGTATAGGGCTTGTTCGAAAGGTGCGTGAACTCGATGTTGCAACCGGCGACGATGCCTTTCTTCGCGGCGAGGGCCCTAAGGCTCCCCGGCTTTCCGTTCTTCCCGACTGACGAGCACGAGGCGGCGAGGACGGCGACGAAGGCCAGGGCGATGATCGCTGCCGCGCGGTGACGGATGCTTCTCATGGACGGATTCCTCCTGGGATCGAGTGATACGCGGATGGCCCAGTATACCGCATCCCGCGGCGGCCAGGAAGCGGCGATAGACCGCGTTCCGGCCCGATCACACGTCCCAGATATCCTCGTAGCTGTGCTCCTTCTCGCAGTAGAGGCAGGCGAATCGATCCCCCTTGCGGATGAATTCCGGGACGATGTTCTCCATGGCGGCGGGATGCGAGATGCACGACTCGTTCTTGCAGGAGGTCTCGTGGAAATTATAGATGCGCGGCGGCATCCGCATCCGGTACTTCTTCACCACGTCCGCCTTTTTCACGATGTTGAGCGTGCAGCCTGGGCATATGGCGCCCAGCTTCTTCAAGTCGCCGTCGTCCAACTCGAGGATATCGGGAAGCGAGATGATCCCCTTGTAGGAACCCTGGTTGTTGTGGTACACGCCGTGGCTCGACCGCACGTTGAGCTTGAGGATCTTCCTGACCTTGTCGATCCTGCCCCAGATCTCCTCGATGGGCGCTCCCGCTCCGATGTGGTCTATGACGATGCCGTTTTCCACGGGCTTGATGCCGATCTTGTAGGTGGGCTTGGGCTTGTTCTCGACCGGCACTTCCTGGACGAAGTCGTCCGCGTAGCTCGGCGCTTCCCTTCCCTTCCCCTGGAAATCCTCGCCTATGGCGCCGCCCAGCATCCCGATCTCCACCACGCGCGTGTAGTATCCGTTCACGGACTGGCCGTCCCAGCCGTTGAGCGGCGTGCCGTCGAGCCATCCCGGGAGGGTCTGGTGGACGCGGTCGCGGGGAAGCGGATGGTAGAACTTCGTCCCGGGCTTGAGGCGGTCCACCATGTCCTGACGGAAGGTGACCGAGGCCCTGAGGAATTCCGCGCGGTCCAGAATGGCGTCGCCCATGCGCTCTAGCTGGAGGCGCGTGAAGTACCAGATGGGCGCGGGATCCCCGGCGGCCAGGTACTCGTCGATCGAGGCGAACTTCCTCACCTTATAGCCGTTCTCCTTCATCTTGCGCTCGTAGGCCTCGGGCATGGCGATGTCCTTGGGCGCGACGAGGTCCACGAGGACGTCCCCGAAGATCCTGAGCCCGTCGGCCTTCGAATGGACGGTCCTCCCGTGGTAGAGGTCGCCCGTGAGCGCGATGTGGATCCTGGACCTGTCCCAGCCGTTGTGCTCGAGGAAGGAGAACTCGTCGAGGAATTCCTGGGTGGGATGCTCGTGCTTTCCGTCGCCCGCGTTGATGAAGCCCGGTCGCGCGAATCCCGAGGCCTGGGCGTACTGCCCGATGGCGCGCTCGAGCCAGCGGCAGACCCCTTCCTGCGCGGACCTGATCACGAAGACGCTCTCGCTCATGTAGCCCGAGAGCATCTTCACCGTGTCGGTCATGCTCTCGTTCTTGGCGAAGCTCGAGGCCTGGGCGTTGAAGTCGTTCACCCGGACGCCGTGGAAGAGGGCCGCGTTGCGGAAGCTCTCCTTGGTGCGCGTGGAATTCTCCAGGAACATGAGATACACCCCGAGGCCCGTGTCGCCCACCTTGAACCGCGAGGCGTCCTCCCCGGAGAGGATCGTCCTCTTGAGGTCCCGCGCCTTCCCGTAGAGGTACAACTGCTCGTCGAGAGAGAGGTCGTTCACGACCTGTATGCTCCGCCCAGAGAACCTGCCCGTCTTCCTCATCTTCCTTCCTTTCCGTTCGCCGGCCCGGGATCATACCGCGGGGAGGGCATGAAAAAAAAGGCCGTCCCGGGGGACGGCCTCATCGGTCATTTCAGGACCTTGTTGGTTTTCAGGCTGACGGGATCGAGGAAGGCGAACCCTCCTTTCCCGAGCTGGACGACGAGCGCGTCGCCCTTGAAGGCGAGCGTCGTGTAGGGGTGCACCGCGTCGCCCGAGATGGCCTTCATCTTGAGGTCCTTGCCGAAGGTCCCGACGTAGAAGCTCCCGCCCTTGGCGACGATCGCGTAGAAGGTCCCGTTCCTCTCCAGGAGGAGGCTGTCCTCGAAGAGATCGTCCCTCCCCTCCTCCTTGAGCTTGAGCGTCTCCTTGTCGATCGAGATGAGCCGCACCGCCTGCTGGGCCACCATGCCGCCAGCGACGCAGTAGTAGGCTCCGTCGGCCTCGTGTAGCGTGCGCGCGCGTATGGTGTTCACCTCGCTCTGCTTCACGGTACCGCCCGTCTGGAGGTTGAGGGACACGAGGCGGGAGAGCGGGCTCGCCATGCTCAGGGCCTGGGGGAAGGTGTCCGTCTGGACGCCCTTGCCGTCCTCGCCCGGCTTGCCGGTGACTTCTTCCCGTATGGCCTTCTGCTGGTCCTCGGCGATGGAGGCGCGTTCCTCCTTGATCTCCGCGGCCTTGGCGTCGCGCTCCGCCTCCGATTTCCGCACTTCCTCGGCCACCGCGGCCGCTTCGGCCTCCGCCTTGGCGTTTGCGGCCTTCCGCTCCTCGAGCTCCTTCTCCCTGGCGGCTACCGCTTCCTCGTCTTTCGCGTGGTCGGTGATGCCCGCCTTCTCCTCCTCGGCGATCCTCTCCTTCTCCTCGGCGATCGCCTTCTCCTCCTCGGCGATGGCGGCCTTCTCCTCCTTCACCGCGGTTTCGCGATCCTCGAGCTTCTCCTTCTCGGCGGCGATGGCCTTGTCGGACTCCTTGACCTCGCGCTCCTTGATGTCAACGAGGCCCTTGCGGGTATCGACGCCCTTGTCGGGAGTTTCCCGCATCTTGTCTATGACCTTGCCCTCGGTGAGCGCGCCCGTGTCCACGGAAGAGAGCTTGCCCATGCCCGCCCCTTCGCCGAGGGGTATCACGATGCGGGTCTTGCCGCGCCACTCGTCCCAGCGGAGCGCGAGCCCGGCGTTCTCCTTCGAGAGGTGGCTGATGACCACCGCCTTGTAGCGGCTCTTGAAGTAATCGAGGTCGCCGCGGTAGACGGCGTTGTAGATGGTGACGAATTCCGCGAGCACGTCCGCGTCGCGGAGGGAATAGCCGTAGGCCTTCTGGAGGAAGCCCGAGATGATCCATCGGAGGTTCCTGATATGGTCGACCCCCGCGTCCTTCCCGAGGACGATGATGTCCGCGTCGAAGCCCGTCTTCACCGACGGATCGACGGCGTGGATGACGCCGTAGCGGTCTAGGCTGCCGCCGACCTTGAGCCCCCGGGCGACCGCGGAGCCCATGCCCTCGCCGATCTCGTAGATCTGCTCCTTGGTGTCGACGACGGAATGCGGGCCTTCGTAATTGATGAATTCGATCTTGCGGTCCTTGACGGACTCGATCTCGGCCCGGTTGACGTTCTGGGCGGCCAAGGGAAGTAGTGCCGCCGCGAGCACGAGGGCGGTCAGCGAACGCAGGCGATTCATGGTGCCTCCTTTTTCAGCATCGTCGATCCAAATACCGGTCCTCAGGGCCGCATGATCGCCTTGAGCGCGGAAACGACCCGTGCGCGAACGACGGGCGGGGCCGGAAACCCCGCCATTTCCAGGAGGGCGTCCACGCCGTCGTCGCTGGCGGGCACGCCCTCGTACTTGATGATCCGCTCGATGGCGCCGGCCGCGGCGACCATCGTCCGCTCCTTGCCGGGGACGTAGACGCGCCCGCAGGCCTCGCGGATGGCCGCGAGTGACCTCCCGTCCGCGTCCCATCCGATCGCCCCGAGGGCCTCGATGGCGGCGGCCACCACGAGGTCTTCGCCGTCCTCCCTCGCCACTACGATGAGGACGTCCCGGCTCTCCCTCGAGCCGAGCGCCCCGAGGAGGGCGCAGGCCCGGGCCCGTTCCTCCGGATAGAGGGCGCTCGCGCGCTTCGGGGTCTTCCCGGCGTCCCCGTCCACCTTGGCCAGGGCGATGGCCGAGAGTATCCCCGCGATCTCGCGCTCGTCTCTTCCTATGGTAGCAGATTTCAGGGATTTTTCAATCTCGTCGAGGAGGGCCGCCCGGTTCTCCCCCTCGCTTATGCCGAGCCGCCATTCCAGGTCCCCCCGATCGTAGGCCAGGAGCCCGTAGCTTCCCGCCTGAGCCGGAGACGGCGGGCCGTAGTCCGAAGGCCTATCCGGATCGAAAAGATAGGCGTAGACGATCCAATCCTTGCCGCAGGAATAGACGACGCCCGCCTCGGATACCTCCGGCGGGACGGCGTTGTTCGAGAGCCCCATTTCCTTGAGGAGGATTCCCTTGTTCGTGTAGGCGGCGACCGAGCGCTTCCCCAGGGCGTAGACCCTTCCCGGGTAGGCCTTGACCCGATCGAAATCCCGGTCGCCACGCGCCGTCCATAGGGTCCGCCCCTCGGCGTCCAGCGAAGCGAGGCTTCCGTCCCGTTTCAAAACTATCCATGCCCCCGGCCCCTCTTCGGCGCAGAATGCCTGGACGTCGCGCGCGAGGACGCGCTCTCCCCCGTTCAGCATGATGAGCGAAAGGCCGCCATCCGCGCGGAGACAGGCGAGGCCGTCTTTTCCGGCGACCAGGCCCCTCGCCGCTCCCCCGGCGGCGCTCTCCGGCCCGCCGAGAGGCTCCGAAAAGGGGCTGAAAGCCGCCACTCCCCCGTTCTCGAGCCCTACGGCGACAGAGCCGTCAGGAAGGAGGACGGGACCGGCGCTCGCCCGGGCGGGAAGCGGGGCGGTCCATCGGACGGCTCCGGTGATCGAGACGCAGGACAGGTTTCTCCCGGCCACGAAGAGCCGTCCGTCCCAGCCCTCGACGGGCGGAAGGAAGCCGTCGGATCCCGGATCGCTCAGTTCGATGGAGAAACCCGGCCTTCCCGCCTTGTTGAGCTTCAGGATCCTGGTTCCGTCAGCGATCAGGAGGGCGCCCGAGGCCGTGGGCGCGAAGCGAGCCCGCCGCGAGAGGCGGAAATCCGAATGGTAGAGGACCTTCCCGTCCTCTCCCAGCGCGTTCACGCTCCTATCCTCCGAGATGCAATAGACGATGCCGCCCGCGGCCAGGGGCGAGACGGTGAGGACGCCCCCGGCGGCCCAGCGGAAATGCACGGGCGCGTCGCGCGAGAGCGGCGTGGAGCCCGTGAGGGCCGTCTTGTCCTGCGCGCCCGCGCTCCCCAGCGCCGCAGCGAGGGCGATGGCAACGGCGAGGCCCGTCCTCATGCCGCCCTCGAGAGGAGCGCGAGGCACTCGAGCCGCGCCGTCTGCGGGTAGAAGTCGTAGGCCCTGAGGCCCTCGATCCGATAGCCGCCTTCCATGAGGGAAGCGAGATCACGCGAGAGAGTGACCGCGTCGCAGGATACGTACATGAGGGACGCGGGGCCCGAGGCAGAGAGCCAGGACCGAACGGAGGGCGAAAGCCCTCCGCGCGGCGGATCCATGAGGGCGGCGTCGAGCCTCGCCCGCTGCGCGCCCGTCCCGATCCAGTCCTCGACCCTCATCGCCGCCACGTCCATGCCCGCCCGCGGCCCCGCGTTCTCCTTGGCGAGGGCCGCGGACGCCGCGTCCGACTCTACGAGTACCATCCGCTCCGCTTTCTCCGTCAGGAAGGCGGAGAAGGTGCCGCAGCCCCCGTACAGGTCGGCGATCCTTCCGCATGGAGCGATATCGAGGATGTCCGAAGCGAGTATCCCGAGCATTTCGGCGTTGGACTGAAAAAAGCCCGCCGTCCTGAAACGGATCGTCCGCGAAGCGACGCGCTCGCGGGCCGTCTCGTCCCGCCCCTCGATGAAGAGACCTTCCGCCCCGCCGTAGACCTGGACGCGGAGGCCGTCGGCGACCGCCTCGCGCGGCGCGGTTTCCGCTCCGCCGAGGAAATCCCTCACCGGCCGAGACGCCACGGGGCAATCACGGAGGAGTACCGGCTCTTCGGATTCGGATTTCATGAGCCCCGCCCCGCCTCCCGTTCCGATGAAACGGAACCGATTCCTGTATCCGTACGCAGAACCCGATTTCATCTCGAGCCGAGGCAGCGACTCCGCGGCCAATCCAGCACGCTCGAGGGCTTCCTCGAAAATAGCCAAGCGCGCCTCGCGTTGCGCTTCATCGCCCATATGCTGGAGCGAGCATCCCCCGCAGATCCCGTAGAGGGGGCACTTAGGCTCGACCCGGTAAGGCGAAGCATCCACGATTTCCACGATCTCGGCCCGCGCGTAATCCTTGAATTCCTTGACGATCCTCGCCTTCACGAGGTCTCCCGGCGCGGCGAACGGCACGAAGGCTTTTTTCCCCTTGATCGCTCCGAGCCCCTCCCCGAGGGCGGCGATTTTCTCGATGCGGAACTCGAAGATGCCATCCATGAGCGGATTGTATCACGCGATTGGAAGAGAAAAAAGCGCCTTAGTGGACAACAGTAAAATCGAGAAGAAAAAACGAGTCTTCGCACCGCTCGCTTGGATCCTTTATGCGAGCTAAAAACTCAGCCTCGTTTTTTCTTCTCGATTTTACTGCTTTCCCGTATGGGCGTTTTTTTAACTTCGGTCGCGTTCGGTAATCCTTTACCGTTTGGAAGCGTCGCTGCGCTCGCTTCTGCGACGTTTAGAAAGCCTGAGCCGGACGGAAGCGTCGCGCGGCTCGCTTCGGCGGCCTGAGGGAAGCCTCAACCAAATAGAAGCATCGCGTTGCTCGCTTCGATGCACCGGGAAAAGCAACGTCCTTGCGCGACCACATCCCTAGTCTTCCCTCTTCTTTGCGTCTTTGCGCGAGTTTATCTTTCCTCCACCGCTTCTTATCCTTTATTCGCCATATTCCCTCGGCCTCCCCGTTTCATATAGACTATCTGCATGAAACGCTACGCAGCGATCATCGCCGTCAGGGCTGAAGCGGAGGCCGTACTGGCGAATTCCGCATATGACTGGAAAGAGAGCGAAGACGGCCTTTACGTATCCGGATCGAGGGCGCTGAGGCTCATCATCTCGGGAGTCGGGAAGGTCTACGCCGCATGGGCCTTCGCGCGCGCCTACGCCGAGGCGGACGCCGTCATTTCGCTCGGGACCTCGGGCGGGCTTTCGGACGAGAAAGTCGGCGGGGCGTGGATCGCGGGCGAGTTCGTGGAGCACGACATGTGCGTCGACTCGCTCGGATTCTCGCCGGGCGTCACGCCCTACGGGCCGCTCGCCGATCCCGTGATGCGGACTTGCCCGGAATGGCTCTTCGACGCGATGAAGAGGGCGTGCGAAGAGAAATGCATTCCCTTCACGCGCGGACGAGCAATGGCCGGGGACGAGTTCGTCAATGACGCTTCGCGGGCGGCCAGGAAGCTCTCCCTCTTCTCATCCCGCATCGTCGACATGGAGACCGCGGCGATGGCCAAGATATCCGCTTCGTTCACGCGCACGCCCTTCGCCGCCTTCAGGATCGTCTCGGACAACGCGAATCACGATTCCCACCTCGACTGGAACGCGAACGTGAGGAACGCTTCGTCGGTCATGGACCGGTTTCTCGACGCCTTGACCGGATAAAGGGCCTCAACGCCACCAGGACGATGATGGCGGCGCCTCCCGCGAGCGACCAGGGGCCGGGGACCTCCCCCTTGAGTAGGAATACCCAGACGGGATTGAAAATAGGTTCCAGGGTCGCGGTTATGACGGAATCGAGCGCCTCCACCCTGCGCATCCCGTAGGAGAAGAGCATGGACGCCGCGCCGATCTGGAAGACGCCCATCGCGCCGATCGCCGCCCACGGCATGACTCCCTCCGGCGGTTTCGATACCGCCATGAAGGGGATCGATACCAGGAACGTGATGATATGGCTCAGGATGAGGGACTCCTCCTGGGTGCCGCCTTTCTGTCCGCGCATGCCGACGATGCAGATGCCGAAACTCGCGCCGCTCTGCGCCGCGAGGAGGTTTCCGGCTGCGCCGCCTGAGTCCAGGTCGTCCAGGAAGAAGAGCCCCATCGCGCCGATGACGAGGACGATGAAGACGTAATCAAGGGGCTTGGGCCGTTCCTTGAGGATGATCGCCGCCCCCAAGGCCGTCCACGCCGGGCAGGAATACTGCAGGAAGATGGCGTTCGCCGATGTCGTGAGTTTATTTGCGCTGACGAAGAGGAGCATGGTCGCGGAATAGAGGAGACCGCCCATGATGAGTCCGAGGTCGGCCTTGAATCGCGGCTTCCTTCCGAGAAAAGCGATCATCACGATGGCGGCGATCGCGCTCCTCGCCCCGGCGATCGCGATCGGATTCCAATCGACGAACTTTATGAGGACGCCCGAGCTCGACCAGAGGATGGCGCAAGCCGCGAGCGCGATGATTCCCTTGAATCGATCCTTATCCTTGTTCATGCTCACGCGACTACTTTCTCTCCGATTTCAAGGATATGCCGTTTATCGCCAGAGAAGAAGAAAAAACGAGCCGTCGCACCGCTCGCTCAGATCCTATACGCGAGCTACGGAGCCTCTCGGTTGATATGTTCATGCTTCGCATGAACGTGCGGTTAAGGTAGGCACCGTGTAAAGGCTCGCGGGCGTTCTCTCGCGTTCGCTCGAGATCGCCTCATTTCGCGAGCCTTAATAACAACTCCGTCTCGTTTTTCATTCTCCTCGTGCGAAATTATTGAAAATCCTTGAAACCGGCTCTCGGTCTTTCGAGCGTCAATGATCAAGGATACAACCTATCAAGCGATGCTCGCGCGCTCCGGCTTTCGCCAGGGGGTTGATCACTCGAATAGCCGATCTTTCCGAGTCAACCATAAATAATATCCTGCGGATAGATGGGGAGATGAATGAATGGGCCATTACCGTTTGGCTCGGAGAAGACAAACAGGAGGCTGAGTTGTTAGCTCGCCTTAAGGATCAAAGCGAGCGGTGCGAAGACTCCTGTTTTCCCTCTCCGAGCATGTACGGCAAAAAACGCAGACGGCTTCTCCTACCCGTCTATCCGCAGGGATTCCCAAGCATCGGAGTAGTATTTCAGGGAATCCCCCACGTCTAGCTTGAGCTCGCACTTGAGGACCTGGTCGATGGTGTAGTTGGGCTTCGCCTTCACGAGGGGGAGCGCCTTCACGTTGATGCAGGGATAGCGCGTGAAGTCGGCGATGCGCGCGTTGATCGCGGGGTCGTGAATGAAGTTGATGAAGGCGTAGGCGAGGTCCTTGTTCTTGGAGGCCTTGAGGATGGCCATGGTGTCCATGAAGGCGACGTTGCCCTCCTCCGGGATGAAGAACTCGTACTTGTCCGCGTACTTCTCGTTGTCCACCTGCCCCTCGGAAAGGATGAGGTAAATGACCTCGGCGTAGCAGTGCACGGCCCAGAGGTCGCCGTTCACGAAGCTCTCGCCGTAAGTGGTGGAATCGAAGTTGACGATGTTCTTCTTCCATTCCGCGAGGACCGCGGCGGCCTTGTCCACGTCTTCCTTCTTCGTGGCGTTCCCGGAGAGCCCCGAGTACTTGAGCGCCGCGCCGAAAGTCTCACGGATATCGTCCTGCAGGGTCATCTTGCCCTTTAGATCGGAGCGCTCGAAGATGGACCAGCTCTTCTCGAAATCCTTCACCTTCTCCTTGTTGACCATCACCCCTGCGGCGCCCATGAAATAGGGCACGCACCATTCGTTCTTGGGATCGAAGGTCTTCTTTGCGGAAATTCCGGGATCGACGTTCGCGATATTGGGAAGCTTCGCGCGGTCGAGCTTCTCGAGGAGGCCTTTCTTCATGAGGAGGGGCGCGTAGTCAGCGCCGGGATACACGACGTCGTATCCGGATCCGCCGGCCGAGAGCTTCTGGAACATCGCCTCGTTGGAGTCGAACTCCTCGTACACGACCTCGCAGCCGTATTTCTGGCCGAATTCGTCGAGCACGTCCTGCGGTATGTAATACGTCCAGTTGTATATATAGAGCTTCCGCGGGCCCGAGGCGGTTTCAGCGCCTCCGCCCTTCTTGCAGGAAACCAGTGCCGCGAGCGCCAGGGCGGCGGCGGCCACGATCGCGATGTTCCTCTTCATACGCCCTCCTTGCATCGGCGCCTCGCGGCGCCTCGCCGTCATTGCGCGGCGATGTATTTCAGGAAATTCTTTGCTAGCATCGAAAGGCTCACGGTCCCCATGATGAGGATGGCCGAGAGCGCGTTGATGACGGGCGATATTCCTCCCCGCATCATCTCCCCGTACACCTTGATGGGGAGCGTCGCCGATCCGGCGCCCGACACGAAGAAGGTGATGACGAAATCCTCGAGCGAGAGGGTGAGGGCCGTGAGGAGCCCCGAAATGATTCCGGGAAGGATCATCGGTATGGTCACGCGTAGGAGCGTCTGCATTTCCGTGGCGCCGCAATCGTAGGCGGCCTCGATAACCGAGTAGTCGAATTCCTCTAGCCGCGCGGAAACCATGAGGAAGGTGAAGGGCAGGCAGAAGGTCGTATGCGCGATGAAGATCGATAGCCAGCCGAGCGGAACGTTGATGCTCGTGAAAAAGATGAGAAGCGACACGCCCAGGACGATCTCCGGCATGATGAGGGGCATGAAGGTGATGAACTTCACGTAGCCCTTGAGCTTGAAGCTGTACCACGCGACCCCGATGGCGCCGAGGGTTCCGACAGCGGTGGCCGCGCCCGCGGAACTGAGCGCTATGCTCATGGAATTCCAGAAGGCCCTCCAGATATCCCGAGATCCCGAGAAGAGCTCCGCGTACCACTTAAGGGAGAATCCCGTCCATTGCGCCGTCTTGCCCGCGTTGAACGAGTACGCGATGAGAATCGCGAGCGGTATGAAGAGGAAGGCCATGCACGAGACGAAGGCCGTGAGCGAGAAGGAGAACCCGCGCCCGTTGCGCCTCATTTCGCGCCTCCGTTCCGCCCCGACATGGGCTTCGCGAAGGGGCTCTCCTTTATGCCCTGGTCGGCGAGCGTGTCCGCGACGACGGACCTCGCCTGCCTGCGGTTCATGCTGAGGATCGCGTAGATGCCGACGGTGGTGAAGAGCATGATGAATATCGATATGGCGCTCGCGAGCGGCATGTTCCTGTTCTTGACTCGGTCCTGGATGATGTTGCCGAGCATGTACATGTCCTTGTTGCCCGCGAGCTGCTGCACCACGAAGGATCCGAGCAGGGGTATGAAGGTGAAGAACACCGACGTAGTGATACCGCCCTTGATGTTCGGGATGAGCACCTTGAGCATGGCCTGCGGTTTGGTGGCGCCGAGGTCCCTAGCCGCGTCCAGGAGCGTGAAGTCGAATTTTTCCATGGACGAGTAGAGCGGTAGTATCGCGTAGGGCAGATAGGTGTAGACGTTGATGACGATGATCGAAAACCAGTTCCGCATGAGGGGGAGCGGATCGTCGATGACTCCCGTCGAGACGAGGATCTGGTTGATGAAGCCCGATGAGTCGAGGAGCCGTTTCCACGCGAAGATGCGGATGATGTAGTTGGTCCAGAAGGGGATGATGACCAGGATGAGGAGGATTTCCTTCCATTTGGAGCGCGCCATGTAGTAGGCGCAGGGGAGCGCCAGGACGAGGACGGCGAAGGTGGAAATGATCGAGACCCAGAGCGTCCTGAGGCCCACCTTGCCGAGCGCCGGCCTGAAGAGGCTGGCGTACGAATCGAAGCTGAATTGCGCGGTTATGGAGCCGTCGCTCGCGCTCCTCAGGAAGCTGATGGCGAGGATGATGAGGAGCGGGGCCATGAAGAACGCGGTGAACCAGACGCCTATGGGCCCCGCGTACGCGAGGCCCCGTCCCGGCAGCTTGAAGCCCTTGGCTTCTTCCGGGGGCGGCTTCAAAAGCTGTATCCCTCGACGACGTACGCGTCGTAGGCGGACCAGAAGACGTAGACCTCGTCCTTCCAGCGTATGGCCGGCCCCTCCTCGGAGTAGGTCTTGTGCTGCTTGAAGACCTTGAAGGAGGCGTCGCCGTCCAGGCGCACGTAGAACTTGGACTGGAAGCCCGTGTAGATCGGTTCGTCCACGACTCCCTTGTGGATGTTGAGGTTCTCGAGGTCGCGGGTCGGGGCTTCCTTGAGGATCCTCACCTTCTCCGGCCTCACCGTGAAGGAGATGCGGGCGTCCTTCTCCACCTTCTGGTCCGTCTGGACGAGGCAATGCCCGAGTTCGGGGGATTCGATGGAAAGGATATCCCCCTCCACCTCCCGGACGAGGCCGTGGAAGAGGTTGGTTTCGCCGATGAACTGGGCCACGAAGTTGTCCGCGGGGCGCTCGTAGATCTCGTGCGGCCTTCCGACCTGGAGGACCTTCCCCTGGTCCATGACCGCGATCCGGTCGGAGACCGAGAGGGCTTCCGTCTGGTCGTGCGTGACGTATATGAAAGTGATGCCGATGATGTCGTGGATCTTGTCCAGCTCGATGAGCATGTGCTGGCGGAGCTTGGCGTCGAGGGCCGAGAGGGGCTCGTCCAGGAGGAGGACCCGCGGCTCGTTGATGAGGGCGCGGGCGATGGCGACGCGTTGGCGCTGGCCGCCCGAGAGGAGGGCCGGCTTCTTGTGCGCGTGATCGGAGAGCTCGACGAGCTCGAGGTACTCCTTGACCTTGGAGCGGATGATCTCCTTGCGCTCCTTCTTGATCCGGAGCGGGAAGGCGATGTTCTCCGCCACCGTGAGGTGGGGGAAGAGCGCGTAGCTCTGGAATACGGTGTTGGAATGCCGCTTATTGGGCGGAAGGGGGAGGACGTCCTGGCCGTCGAAGGTTACGTCACCGGAGTCCGGCCGCTCGAAGCCGGCGATGATCCTGAGCAAGGTCGTCTTCCCGCAGCCCGAGGGCCCGAGAAGGGAGAAGAACTCGCCTTTCCTGATGTCGAGCGAGACATTCTTGAGGGCCTTGAAGTCCCCGAAGGACTTGCTCACGCCCTGGACGCCGATGTCGGAGCCTTTCACCTTTTACGCGCTTCCCTCCGCGACGGTTCTCTCACGGGCGTCCCCGTACGCTAGTCGAATTATAATGGGTAATGCCGGGGAAAAAATCAATACCTCGGCCGGCGGCGCCCCGCTGAATCCGGGCGTCGAGCCGGGGCGATAGGGGGCCATGAACCGTCCGCCCCTCCCGAACCGTCGACTCCTCCTCCCGATTCGCCGGTGCCTCGCTCCCGCCGCCCTCGCGCTGCCGCTCGCCGTGCTCAGCGCCCTCCCGCTCGCCGCGGCGAGCCCGTCCCCGTCCCCCTCCCCTGCTCCGCGCCTTTCCTCCTGCTCGGTGGAGCTGAACCTTGATCCTGATAGCCCCGTATCCGCGAACCTGGACGCCTCGTGCGACTTCCGCTGGCTCAGCGCGGCCCTCCGGCTGGCGGTTTCTCCCGACGCGGCGACGAAGCTCGGCGCGGCCCTCCTCTGCCCCTACGCGGCCTTAGGCTCCCTCGAAACGCCGGGAGCCGTTTCCCGCCTCCTCGATCCGCTGTCAGGCTCCCCCTTCACGGTCCTCGAGGCGCCATCGACCTCGTTCCGTCCCGACTCATCCTTTCCGTGGACCTTCGGTCCGGAATCGTCCGGACCATCCCTTCCCTTTCCGGACATCGGCCTTCGCACGGGCGCCCTCTGCTCTACGCCCGCCGATCGCCGCGAGGCCTGGGCCCTCTTCCTCGGAACCGCGCATCCCGCGCCCTTCGCCTTCGGGCTCACGGTCGCAGGACCCATCTCAGGAGAAAGGGGCGAGGTCGAAGCGGACGCGTCCTTCCTCGCGAACGCGGTGGATGAGCGGGACGCGGATTCCTGGCTCGATCCGGGACGGAGCCGGCTCCTCCCTGGCGATGCCATCGCGCGCTGCGGCTTAGGCGTCCGCCTCGCCCGCGATCCTTGGCGCGGAGGGCTGAGGCTCGACGCCGCCTTTCCCGATCGCTTCTATCCCGCGCTCGCGCTCCATGGCGGACTCGCGCTCGATCTCGATTTCATCGAATTCGAGGTCGCCTATCGTCGCCTCCTCGGACATGCGGAACCGAGCGCCGATCCCTTCTTTCCCGACGGAGACGGCGAACCGTGCGGCTCATGCGAATGGGCCGAAGCGGGGATACGGGAGGCATGGGGAGCCCGCGCCTCCCTGAAGCCCGTCCGTTCCGTCTGCATCGATTTCTCCGCTGTCCGTACCGTGGGCCGCACATCGTACGCGCCCGCGTCCATTGAAGCGTCAAAGACGGCCGCCCCCTCGCGCACGGAGTACGGCGTCTCCGCGACCTTCGATCGAGCGCTCTTGAAATCGAAAAAATCCGAGCTGAGACTCCGTACGAGAGTCGCGTTCGATCGTCGCGTCACCTGGCTCTTGAACGGATCGATGGAGGCCGAAAACGGAACGGAAGCGGATATCAAACTGGGGCTAACGAGGAAGGGTTTCTCGATCGATGTGATCGCGGAGGCGGATCTCTCGTTTCCGGAAACCGGATCAGGAGCGGAAGGAGCGCGCCTTCTCCTTCCCGGTTCCCTGTATCCCCTCGATCCAAAGCGCGCGTTCAAGGCGGGCATCGATGCGGAAATAGGGCGGTTGCTCATCAGCGCGCGTGCCGGAATGGCCTCGGAGAACGGGGCCGAAGCCCTCTCGGCCAGCGCATCGATCGGCCTGCGCCTCCCGGGGGATCTCGGCGAACTAAAGGCCGCCCGCGACGATGCGGGCGTCCTCTCGCTCAGGTACTCCTGGAAGCGAGGGCGCTGAGACGCGCGAGCGTATCGCGGAGGGCGGGATAGAGGCGGAGATAGGTCTCGCGGTAATAGCGATCGTACGCCGCGTGAGAAGCCGGATCGGGCTGGATCTCCTCGGTCTCGCGGCCCGCCATAGCCCGAGCGGCCTCTTCTATGCCGCCGCGGAGGCCCGATGCCCCGGCCGCGAGAATGCCCGCGCCCAGCGCCGCCGCCTCCTCGGTACGCGAGCGGACGATGCTCCGCCCCGTCGCGTCCGCGATGATCCTCGGCCAGAGCCCGTGCGCCGCGCCGCCGCCCGCCGCCACGTAGCGCTCGATACGCCGCCGCTCGCCCGTCCTCTTCGAGAGGGCTTCCTCGACCCCTTCGGTGTGGAGCCTGAGCTCCTGCGCGATCCCTTCGAGGACGGCGCGGTACGCGTGCGCCCGGCCGTGGCCGCTCGAAAGGCCCGCGAAGACCGCCGAGGCGCCTGAGTCCCAGTAGGGATTCATGGCGGCGTTCAGGTACGGCAGGAAAAGCATCCCGTCGGAGCCGGGCTCGATCCCCGCGGCCTCCTCCGCGCGCCGCGCCTCGTCGCCGCCGCCGCCGAGCGCGCCCATGAACCAGCTCAGGCTCTGCGCGCCCGCGAGGATGACCGTCTCCAGGAAGTAGGATCCGGGGAGGCCGCCGTACGAGGTCCTGAACGCCTTGTCCGCGATGAAGGCCTGAGCGTGGCTCCCCGTCACGATCGAGGTCCCGAGGCTGAGGTAGGACTCCCCCGGCCCGATGATCCCCGAACCGAGCCCCGCCGCCTGACCGTCGCCGAGCCCGGAGGCGAGAATGACGCCGCGCGGGAGCCCGCAGGCCTCCGCCGCGTCTACTGTGAGCTCGCCTAAGACCGCGCCGGGCGTCAGCGCCTCGGGTAGCCGTTCCGTTCCCAGGCCAATCATCCCCGCGATGCGCTCGGACCAGGAACCATTCCTCATATCGAATAGGCCCGTGGGATCGGCGCTTCCCCGGCTCGCCGCCGGCCTCCCCGTCATGCGCTGCGCGAGATACGCGTGCGCGTCGAGGAAGAGCGCGGCCCTCTCCATGAGATCCGGTTCGTTCTTGAGGAGCCAGAGTATCTTGCAGAGGCTCAAATTCCCCGAGAGGGCCTTTCCCGTGATGGCCCTGAATTCGTCCTGAGCGATCTTCTCCTCGAGCTCCGGTATCAGGCCCCCCGCCCTTCCGTCCATCCAGAGGAGAGCCGGCCTCAGGGGCCTCCCGTCCGCGTCCACGGGAACGAAGCTCTCCCGCTGGACCGAGATCGAAATCGCCCGGATGCGATCCGGTCCCGCCGCCCCCGCGGCCTCCCTGATCGCTGAAGCCGAGGCGCGCCACCAGTCCTCGGCGTCCTGCTCGTAGCGCGCGTTTCCCGGGTTCGAGAGCGCGATAGGCGCCCTGCCCGCTCCGAGGGTCCTGCCCTCCCCGTCCAGGGCGAGGGCCTTCGCCGAGCTCGTCCCGCAGTCCAGGCCGATGACGAGGTCGCGATCGCTCACGCGAGGCCCGCCCCGTCCATGACCTCCTCAGCGGCCCCCGGAAGGAGTCCGAGGTCGCCCGCGAGGTCGAGCATTGTGTAGCGCGCGCGATACCGCGCGCCGTAGACGAGGGCGTCGAGCGCCTGCCGCCTCGTGCGCTTGATCGCCTCGAGGGACAGATCGAAGCCCGCGTCCTCAAGGGCCTTCCTCACGCGGCGGGCTTCGCCGACGTACGGGCCGAGCGCGGTCCACATCGCGTCCCATCCGTCCACGACGCGGCGGAGATGCCCGGAGAAATCCCCTTCGGGGATCCATTTAGACGCGATAGCCTTATCGAAGAGGGGCGCCTTGTCCTTGAACTTGGCGGCGTTCTCCTCGCTGAGCCGCTCCTTCGGAATCCTCCGCGCGGCGAGTCCCTCGACGTCGATCTTCCGCGGATCCAGGCTCTTCATCCGTTCCCAGAGCGACAGGGACAGCAGGGTGCCCAATCCCACCTGGATTCCGTGGAGGTTCTTCTCCGCTCCCTCGATCTCCGTCTGGAGGTCCCAGTAATGCGAGAAGGCGTGCTCGCAGCCCGAGGACGGCGAGGTATCTCCCGCCATCATGGTCATGGACAGCGCCGACACCAGCGTCGCCTCTGAGAGGACCCGCGTCGCCTGCGATTCCCCCTTCCCTATTCCGGAAGCCATCCGGAAATAGGCGTCCTCCCCCGCCTGCGTCATGCGATACGGGACGGGACAGAAGCGGGTCCCGCGGATCAGTTCCCCGAGCTTCCAGTCCGCGTTGCAGATGGCGCGCGCCGCGAGGTCCCCGAGCCCGGCGAGGCGCATCTCGCGCGGCGCGTCCTTGATGACGCCGATGTCGAAAAGGACCGCGCGGGCGGGATCGAGCCAAGCGCTCGTCTTCACGCCGCCCGAGGTCATGGTGGCCGTGATGGAGGCGTGGGCGTTCATGGATGAGGCCGTCGCGAAGAGAGCGAAGGGGATCTTCCGCCTTGTCGCTATCCACTTGGCGAGGTCGGCGATGACGCCCGATCCGGCGCCCACGAGGAAGTCTACGTCCGCGTCCAGGGCTCCCGCGACCTCGTCACCGAGCGTATCGGTGGAATCGAGGTGAGTTTTTCCATCGCCGAGCGGCGTATTCGCGAATTTCATGGCGCCCGCTACGGGGGCGAGCGCGTCCAGGACGATGCCCTCTATCGCCCTATCGTAGATGAGCGCGGTCTTCCGCGGCTTCCGCCCCAGGGCCTCCTCGGCTATCTCGGATAAACGGAGGGCGAGCCCCTCCCCGACGGAGATCCGCTTGATCGGGATGAGATGGTCTCGGCCGCATTCAGGGCAATGGAAAACGGTATCGGCGAGCCCGGCCGCGTCGAGCGCGAGGTAGTCCTTGAGGTCGTTGATGTCTTTAGGCACGTATCGTCCTTTCAGCGGTAGTATAGCATCGGGTCGCGCGAGGATCAATTTTCCTTGGAGACCGGCCTAGCCTTTGGCGATCGATCGTTCCCCACGGCGCCCTTCAAACGGGCGTCGACCTCCTCGCGGACGAAGCGAAGGAGCTGAACGCGGTTATTGACGCCGAGCTTCTTGTAACAGCTTTTAATGTGCGTCTTCACGGTATTCACGGAAATAAAGAGCTTGGAGCCGATATCGGAGTTGGTGTGCCCGCCGATCACGAGGAGCGCTATCTCGATCTCGCGACCAGAGAGGTCTCTCCCTTTTAGGAGGGCCTTCGCGCTCCGCTCCGCGTCCGCAGGCGGATCGTAGATCTTGAAATAATTCTTGCTGATGAAGAAATAGAGGTAGACCACGAGGAGGGAGAAGCAGAGATAGGCGAGCTTGAAGGAGAAAATCCTGAAGAAGAGGAGGTCGAGGGGAAAGGTGATGATGAGTGGGATGAAGGTATAGGCGATGCCCTTGAGGAGGCTTTCCTCCTCGCGCGTGGTGGCCTTCTTCATATAGAAGAGCGCCGCTATCCCGTGGGCGGACATCAGCACGCTTCCGCAGAGGAAATGGTAGCCCAG
Organism: uncultured Spirochaetales bacterium; assembly: GCA_964399285.1. Classification (GTDB taxonomy): domain Bacteria; phylum Spirochaetota; class Spirochaetia; order Treponematales; family JBGSOB01; genus CAYNQK01. Next base: position 19,453 of record CAYNQK010000040.1, read on the forward strand.
GGTGAGCTCCATCGCCGTGATCCAGTCTCCTTTGCTCGCCGCGAATACCGCGAAGAGGCTCAAGAAGAGGAAAACCGGCACGATGACGTTCACGATCCGGTAACCCGTCTTCTTGCGCTCCTGCTCCTCGGGGAGGAGCCCGATAAGATAGCGGCTGAGGCCGTAGAGCATGATCGTCGTCAGGGTGATCGAGAGGACCGTATTGAAGAGGCAAACGACGGAGTACGCCCGGCTTTCGAGCTCGACGGGGCTGTAGACGCGATTGACGTAGGTCATGACCATATTGAGGCCCATCTGCAGCGCGATCGGGACGAGGATGCTGAGGAAACTGGCGGAATACTTGTCGCGGGCGCGAACCTGGAGGAGGATGCAGAGGGCCGTGATGGACAGCACGAGGGCCGTCGAGACGTAGAGCAGGATATCGCTGATGATGAACAACGAGGCTCCCCCTTGCCGGTTCCAGAAGGCTTTTATCCAGTATACGTCCATAGTATACGCGCGCCCTCCTTCGCGGGCAAGGCTGGGAGCCCGCCGTCGTTCCTAAAACTGGTACTTGAGCGATATCCCGATCGAGTCGTTCTCGTCCCAGAGACGGTAGACGCTGCCTGAGACGTCCTCGCCGCCGAAGATCTTGGCCTTGACCGCGAGCTCGAGGTTATCCGTCATCTTCCAGGAGAACGACGGTAGGAGCGCGTAGCCCCTGGCCTCGATCGCGTAGGTCCCGGCGAGCCTCAGGCGGAGTTTCTCCTTGAGGAAGGGCCAATCGGCGGCCGCCACGATGGCGTTCGAAAAAGCCTTCCCGTCCTGCGCCTGCATGAAATCGACGTCCACGGGATTCGCGTCGTCGAAGTCCTGGATCCAGGAGCCGTTGAGCTGGACGCTCAGGAAGAGCTCGGTACCGGGTACGGTGTAATCGATTCCCGCGAGGTAGACCACCTTGCTGTTGTACAGGGCCGCGTCGGCCCCTTCCCCGTCCTCGCTGAGCCAATAGCCGCCTTCCGCCATGATCGTGAAGGGGCCCGCCGCCACCGCCGCCTCCGCGGCGATGAGCTGGGCGCGCGTATAGACGATGTCGGTCGTCATGAAGATGCGGAGGCCCGGCTGCGCGTAATACCCGTAGTAATAGGAGGCGCCCAGGTCGAAGGCTCCCAGCGTCGCCGTGAGGCGCGCGCCCGCCTGGAAGTTCTCGAGTGTCTTGGTATCGGGCGCCGGCTGGAGAGGCGGCAGCATCGAATAGTCCGCGACCGCCCATCTGCCATCAGCGGCGAAGGCCATGGGCGTGAAGAAGGGGACGTAGACGAGCTCGAGCGAGCTCTGGTCGGTCATGGACCAACGGAACTTCGCCATAGGCACGGCCGTCTTCATCGAGTCGAGATCGTCCTTCACTCCGGAGCTCTGGTCCAGGGGGTTGAGCGGATCCACGGCATGGATTCCGTCGCCCTTCCCCCACTCCGTTTTGAGGAGCCCCGCCTCGAGGAAGCCGAAGGGGAGGAAGAACCGGATACTCGCCGTGTCGATGATGTCGTCGAAGGTGAGGATATTTCCCTTGAAATCCTCCGTCACCGAAAGGACGATCGTCGCCTCCGCCTTCTTCTCCTTCACGGCGAGGGTGAGGTTCGTCGTGACCGCGGGCTCAACGGCGCTTTCCGTTCCCTCGTCCAGGTAATAGAGGAGATCGACTCCCGCGTCGCCGTTGAAATCGATCCCGGCCTTCCCGGACTCCGATCCATCCTCCGCGGGTGTCTCCGCGAAGATGTCCCCGAGCCCGTCCTGCGCCCAGGACGCCGCGCATAGGCAGGCGGCCAAAAGCGCCATCAATATCGATTTCCTCATTTCATCCTCCCCGTCTCGAGGAAATAGTCGGTGAAGTACCCCGGATTCACCGGCATGTCGAACTTAGCTTGTACGATCTCGATGAGGGTCTTGTGCCCGGTCGCGATCGTGGTCATGGACATCTTCCTCGCGATCCAATGCCCCTGTATCTTCTCGATTTTCTCCGCCTCGAGTCGTTTCAGGACCGTTGCCTTGTCCTTCGCGAAGAACTCGACCTTCATGACCACGGAAGTGGCCTTATCCACCCACACGAGGCTTTTCCCGTAGTCTCCGGGTTTGTTCGGAACTGACTCCACTACGAAGCACTCGTTTTCCCCGATCTTCTCCTCGCGGAGAAGGGCGTGCTCGGCCTCGTCCACGGACATGCTCACGGAATCCATGTCCGCGTAGGAGAAATCCGATCCCATGAAAGAGCCTCCCCGCTCCGCCGCGGAAATCCGCTTCACCTTCCCGAGCGCGGGCAGGAAGATCCACTGGTCATCGTCCCGTCCCTTATTCTCGACCGTGAGGAAGCGGGTATTCTTCACGCTCGCGGGGCTCAGGAAGACCGTGATAGTCTTGGAGAGGCCGTCCTTCTCGCTCGTGAGGGTCTGGATCCGCCGCTCTCCCCCGTTCCCCTTCGCGTCGACGACGGTCATAGCGATCTCCATCGCGCTCGACGTAGCCGTTTGCGCATCGGCTACGCCCTTCATGATCGACGGCCCCGTCTGCGCCGCGATCCTTCCAGCGGCAATGGCCGCCATTAAAGCCGCCGCTCCGATCCATTTCATGGCTTTCACGCTACTCGCTCCTCCTTGCGCATTCCGTTCGCGTTCTTGTATATGAAGGCGGGCTTCAGGTGATGGAGCGCCGCCGGCAGGATCGTCAGGCTCGAGAATCCCGCGCAAATCATCGACGAGAAGAAGAGGAGCCCCATCTGCTGGATGGGCACGAAGCGGGAGACGACGAGGCTCGCGAAGCCGAAGCCGACCGAGGCCACGTTGATGAAAATCGCCTTGCCAGTCGTCTTGTAAACCTCCGCGAGGACGTTCTCCTTTCCCTCCCGCACGACGCGCTTGTAGGCGTCGATGAAATGGATCGCGTAATCCACGCCGATCCCGATCGCGAGCGAGCCGAGGAGGGAGGTGATGATGTCCAGGTTGATCTTGAATACGATCATAGAGAGGAAAATCCCGATGAGGGCGAAAGCGACCGGTATCATCCCGAAGAGGCCGCCGATCGGGGACTTCATCATGATCGACACGAGGGCCCAGACGATGAGGAGGGCCGCGACGAGGGAGAATATTTGCGATTCGATCACGAGGTCCGAAAGCGCGAGCCCGATCGCCGCCCCCCCGCCTATTTCCGCCTTCCAGCCTTCCCCGAGGTAGTGGCCCCAGTACTCCTCGATGTCCTTCTTGAGCCCCGAGACCGCGGGCCGCCCCTGGTCGCGGAGCTGGATCGTCACCAGGGTCTTATCCGGCTCCAGGGGATCGTTGATCATCATATCCAGGTTCCCGGAGTAGAGGACGAGGTACTGCGAGATGAGGTCGCGGAGTTCCGCCTGGGTCTCCTTCCCGTACTTGGCCGGATCGCGGGGGATCTCGTTGAAACTTTCCCCGCCGTAATTGCCCGCCGCGAGCACTTTGCGGAGAATGGCGTCCGCTTCCGCGCCCGGCCCCGCGTCGAGCATCGCTTGCGCTACTATTGAAGAGAACCGTTCCTCCGTCATGTTCGCGTTTCGCGCTTCCTTTTTCTGCTCGTTCACCTCGGGCGCTTCCCGCTCGACCCTGCCGGGGGACGCGATGTCAGATCCCCCCTCGATCGAGGAAAAGAGGTCGAAGACGGTATCATCCGCCACCACGGGCTTGGCGTAGGGAATGGTTTCGGCGTTCATGATCTTGTTAATGCGCTTAATGGACGGTACGAGAGTCTGGACGTGACCCACCTCTGAGTTCTTGGCGAGCCAGCCGGAGAAATCGTCCAAGCGTGATAAGAAGGAGGGATCGAGGACCCCTGACTTCTCGGGCGCCGTGATCATGACCGTGAGGATGGCGCTGCCCCCGAGCTTGTCGTTGAAGGCGTTCGCGCCTTTCACCACGTCGCTCGAAGGATGGAAAAACTTGATCATGTCCGTGCCCGCCCCGATCCTGGGCACCAGGGCGATCGTCGCGACGACCAAGGCGGCGCTTATCCCGATCACCGGTACGCGCCCTCCCCGGACGAATCGCTCGAAAATTCCGAAAATCGGCCAGACCCGCCCCTCGCCCGTCGCCTTCTTGCGGCTTTTCAGGGTTTCCGCGTTCACGCCCTTGCGGTATTTGAGCCTTAAAAGGCTCGGTATGATAAGGAGCGAGGTGATCTGCGAGAAGGCCACGCCGATGGCGCTCAGCACGCCGAAGACCTTGAAGGGGCCGAGCGGACAGGTGAGGTTGGATATGAAACCGGCCGCAGTCGTGAGCCCCGCGAGGAGGACCGGTATCCAGACCTTCTTGATGACGCCCTTCGTGAGCTCCCGTATCGCGGAGAACGGGACGAAGCCCTCCATCATCGCCATGTCGTCGTAGAAATGGCTCATCACGTGGACCGAATACGCGCTCCCCACCACGAGGAGGAGAACCGGCACCAGCATCGTCGCGAGGGTTATCGTGAAATCGAAAAGCGCAATCACGCCGATGATAAGCCCCACGGAGACAATGAGGGCGATGAGGGGCATCGCCACTCCCGAGGCCCGTTTGAAGGAGAGGAATAGTATGATGAGGATGATGAAGGCCGCGATCGGGAGGAGGAAGACGAGGTCCTTGAGAACGCTCGCGTTGATCTCCCGCTTGATCACCGGCAGTCCCGCGATGGGGAAACTCGCGTTCGATTCCTTTATCCCCTCGGTCAGTGCCTTGATCTCCGCATAGATCCGCTCGTGGTCGTCCAGGGACGATCCCTTCTCCGGCTGGACCACGATCGCCGCGAGCTTCTCGTCTTGCGAGATGATGGTCCCGAGGTACATGTCCTGCCAGTCGGTGAGCCGGGCCCTGAAACTCGCGAGCTCCTCGGGCGACGATCCCCCGAGGAGCGGCACCACTTCCATCCCGGCTTCGCCGTTCTTGATGTAGTCCGCGTTGGTGAGCGATATCGCGCGCTCTACGCCCTTCAAGGCGCCCGCCTTCTCCGTGAGCGACTTCACGAGCTCGATGTTCTCTTCCTCGAGCACCGATCCGAACTTCACCTTGACGCCCACGATGATGGAGTCGATGGAGCCGAACTCCTTCTCGATCCGCTCGTTGATCTTCACCACCTCCGCGTTCCCCGGCATGAAGATGTTCGTGGAACTGTCTATGCGGAGCCCGGGTATGAGAAGGAAACAGCCCAGGGTAACCAAGACGGACGCCGCCACGATGCCGACGTCGAGCGCGATTCGTTTTCTATCGCTCATGCGGATCTCCTTCGCGGATTGCTCCTTGAGACCCTAAGGACAACGAGCCTCGATCTCAATCGCGCGAGAGAGTGATTCGCATGCTTTTTCCGGGTGAAAGGGGGGTCACCCAGGAGGATGAGGGGGAGCAGTTACGCTTCATTGCGACGGAAGGGATATCTTCTGTCAGGACGCGGGGCCTGGGTATGAACAACGCAGCTCCGGTCAGAGCAGAGAGTACTCT